>JBDLWO010000336.1:0-3891 GCA_039804245.1 Bacteroidota bacterium | reverse complement strand
ACTATTTTGGTATCACGCTGGGCTATAATTCAAGCAACTACAAAATTTTCCACTCGCAGAACTTCATCCGGAACGATTCTTTCGCCCGCGCCGAATCGGTTACCGGCCCCGGGTTCAATCTTGGTATCGTATCCAACCTCAAAATCGGGGAATACTTCGATATCCGTTTTCTACCCACGCTGTCTTTCGCCGAGCACTCCATCAGATACTCTCCCGCCGGCGGAGAAGGACGCATACTTACGCGACCTATCGAGTCTGTGTTTGTCGAACTGCCCTTTCAGGCGCGGTACAAATCAGCTCCGTACCACGATTTCCGCCTGTTCATCATCGGTGGTGTGAAGTATTCATTCGATGTAGCCAGCGACTCCAGAACACGCCAGGCAGCCGGTCTGGTGAGAATTGCGCCCACCGACTTTCAGGTGGAATACGGGGCTGGAATACAGTTTTTCTTCCCCTACTTTATTTTCTCTCCTGAAATAAAGATATCCCAGGGATTGAACAACATATTGATTTACAACGACAACCTCCAGCAAAGCACGATTCTGGACAAGGTGATGTCGCGCACATTTACCCTGTCGTTCCACTTCGAAGGATAAACTCCCTGCAGACATGAAAACGTTTCTGCCCCTGCTTCTCTTTCCGGTACTGTTTCCGGGGGGAGATTACCTGCACACGCCCGCATCACATGCGCGTGAAACCGATACCGCCACATCAGCCATGTCTTTCCAGCACGGCGAACAACTCACGTACCGGATTTATTACAACCTCAACTTTATATGGGTGCCAGCCGGTGAAGTAACTTTCCGCGTTCTCGACGAGGGCGCCCAGTATCATTATCAGGCCAGAGGAACCACTTATGACTCGTATGAGTGGTTCTTCACCGTAAATGATGAATACGACTCCTGGGCCGACAAGAGCACGCTGTTGCCGAATTACTCGGAACGCTCCGTTAACGAAGGTGATTACCACATCTTCGAAAAGATTTCTTTCAACCAGCGGGATCGCAAAACAACCGTGTGGCGCGCACCCCGGCGAGGAGCCTCTGAAACAGCCACACAACACCAGATTACTCCCCCCGTGTACGACGTCCTCTCAACGCTCTATTTCCTGCGTACACTCGATTTCTCTGCACAGCCAAACGGACACAGCGTTCCTTTCAGGGTGTTCATGGATCAGGAGGAATTTCCGCTTCAGATGAGATATCTGGGTAAAGAAGCTGATAAAAAGGTGCATGGAATGGGGCGCTATAAAACCATGAAATTTCAGCCTGAAATAATTGCAGGTAACGTGTTCAATGAAGACGCCCGTATGACAGTTTGGGTATCGGATGATCAGAACAAAATACCTGTACTGATTGAATCTCCCGTTTCTGTGGGATCCGTCAAGATGGTACTGAAGCAATATTGGGGGCTGAAATATGACTTTACTGCGAAGGTTGACTGAGAACCGGTTTTCTGCCAGCCCAGCCAATGCAAAAACTGAGTGCCACATCCGGACGGAATGTTACGCCGGGATTATTTTGCTGCCACAGCCAGTTGAAATCACGATCTTCAAAATCCATAGCATCTGCGGGCAGGTTTGCCGCCGATACACTGAGCCTGCGGCGACCAACACCAAAGTAGGTTTCAAGCAAAAAACGCTGCCTGCTGCCGAGATAGTTCTGGAACCCAACACAAACAAGGCCACTCCACAGGTTCAACCTGCGCTCGAGCAACAGCCATTCTGAATACTGATTACCCTGCCGGGTGACAGAGCCGTACTCGGCATGTCGGATTACATGATGTTTGACTACCAGACTCAGGTAAACATCTTTCTTCTCGGCCCTCTGCAGATAAAATTTGATGGCTGGTCTGATCTTGACGCCTCTGTAATACTCATTGCTGAACTGTGCAAAAGCCTCCGAGTTGACAATCAACCCGCCGCCAGCCTCGAGCGCCCACCTGCGCGCGAGAGGGATGTCGGCCCGGAAATCCAGTGAGGTCTGCACGGGATTGAAGAGTGGTCCGGGTGCTATTTTAAAGGTGACAGGTGGCAGGGCCGGAATGACAGTTGCCGGTTGCGACCAGATCACAACCGGCAACTGAATGAATAGCAGGAACAATATCTTGCGCATATTACTTGCCTATGGCTCCGATTTTCCTGATTTGAGGCAACTGACTGACGTCAAAAATCTGAAATTCTGTTTTGGTGGATACGATCATACGCTGTCCATCCACGATCAGATCATAAGGATCGGTCATGGGTACAGACACAGGCGCCAGCTGCAGTACAGCCGGATTGCTGATGTCGTAAACAACCAGCAGGTCGCTACCCTCGTCACACACAAAAAGATAGTTATCCTTGTATCCCAGTCCGTTGGGAATATTCATAGGATATGTACCAAGTACTTTTGGACTGGATTTATCAGTTATATCATACACAATCAGGGCGCTCTCTGCAGAAAATGTTCCGCAGATATTTTCAATCACCTTGATGGTAGAGTAGGCATAATTCCCATTTACAGCCACCGGGTCGCAACCACTGAACCCGACCGTGGAAAGACGGTCTGATTTGGCCTGCACCACCGGAGCGGCCGGGTTGCTGATATCCAGAATATACAGGGCTGTTGTTGATCCCAGGAACAGGGTATTGTCATAAAAAGTGATCGTTTCGAGCCCCCAGTCGGTAGCAAGCCTGTGTTTGAGCACCGGATTTGCGCGATCCGCAATGTCATAAGTCTGTACCTCATTCTGGTTGAGTACATACATGTAGTTACCATGTACTGCAAATCGGGTAACAGAACCAGACACACCCTGATTCGGCGCAGATTCACTCAGGAAGTCCTTTGAGCAGGCTCCAAGAGCAGTCACAAAAACGAACAGAAACAGTATTTTTTTCATCGTAAATCGTTTTAAAAAGTAGAACATCGGACGTTTTCCAGGTAAGCGTTTTCCCAGCCGACCACCGCGCCCTTTAACTCGTCAACACACTCAAAGATACCGAAATAATCGGGGGGATAAAGAGACGGGGTTACCACATCTTTAATCCGGTTGGTTTCTCTGATGCCATACAGATCAGAAATATCAATTACAACCAGATCTCTCCAGCTATCCGCATACAGGGTGTTGCCCGAAATGATAAAATCGGTGATGGCAGGTATTTTGAAAAACGTCAGTACGCGAGAATTGAGTGTGTCCGCCAGACTGTAAACGAAAACACCCCTTTGTTTGTCGAGCAGAAAGAGCAACGTGTCCCGGAGAAAGATTGTTCCGGACTGTTGTACTGTACCGGGCAACTCATTACGGATATCTGTCAGTTCTGCTTCAGATACATACACCGGCCTCTTCCCGTCGCCGGAGAGAAAGCTCCTCTCAGGCTTCTCACAACCTGACAGCAGGATCAGCGCAAACAACCCGCAAACGAGATAAATCTTCATATCAGCAATAAAAACGATAAACAACAGAAAAAGGTTGGGTGGTGACAGAAAAACCTGAACAGACTATCCTGCTTCCATCCGGATCATCAGAGGCCTGCCGGTGCATACCGCACGCCCAGATAGCCAATCTGCCGCATCATGGGCGCCCACACCTGTGTTCCGTTGAAATACGGACTTTCCGGCTCATTGGCTGCTATAATGGCATGGTGCTGCTGATAACCGGTGATATTCTCACAACCTCCGTAAATTTCCCATTTATCACCAATTTTGCGGGTAATCTGGGCATTCCAAAGCGCGAAAGCAGGCGATTCGGCCGGGAAGTGATGAACATAATCATGCGGCACATAAGAATTGTCGGGCAGACGTTGTACACCGATAATCTGCATGTAAGTATTCAGTGTCCAGTTTTTGTCCGGCGTAGTGTAGTCCACATTGATGAGCCCGCGCTGCCGTGCTACCAGCGGAATACGTTTCAG
>JBDLWO010000335.1:0-13348 GCA_039804245.1 Bacteroidota bacterium | reverse complement strand
CTGTTGTCGTTTATCCAGTTGAAAACAGGGTTATTACTTCCCACGAAAGATACATTCACCTGGGCGCCTTTGCACACTGTGATATTGGCGGGCTGATCCACTGTTGGTACCGGATTTACCGTAATCGTAAAGTTCTGATTTTGTCCGACACATCCGTTTTCCGATGGTGTGACCTGAATAGTACCTGTCGTTACAGCCCCGACGGGAGCTGCTGTGAAAGAGATATCGCCGGATCCGTTGGAAGCCAGGCCTATGCCTGTATTGGTGTTCGCCCAGGTGTAAATGGGATTATTGCCTGTTCCGCTGAACAAAACCTGCACCTGGTCGCCGGAGCATACAATCTGGTTGGGCGGGTCTGTTACTGCCGGAGTGGGGTTTACCGTGACATTGAAAGTGGCGGGAGTTCCGGAGCACCCGTTGAGTACAGGTGTTACAGTGATACTGGCGATTTCCGTATTGATACCGTTCAGTGCCACAAAATTGATATTACCTGTTCCTGAGGTGCCGAGTCCGATATTGGTATTGTCGTTCGTCCACTGGAGTGCTGCGCCCTGGGAACCCGACAGATTTACGTTGACAATTGTACCGCCGCAAACCGTCACATCATTGGGTTGATTGACTGTCGGAGCCGGATTGACCGTGATAGTGAAAGTCTGTGCAGGGCCTACGCATCCGTTTTCCGATGGTGTGACCGTTACCGTGGCCGTTGTGGAGTTTGTGACGGGTGCCGGTGTGAAGCTGATATTACCTGTTCCGGAGGCATCAAGGCCGATAGCCGTATTATTGTTTGTCCAGGTATATTCGGGATTCCCTGTAACGGGTGTGAAGTTTACCTCCACCAGATTCTGGCCACAGACAGTAATATTGGGTGGGTCCTGCATGGTAGGGCCCTGATTGACCGTCACATCCACCGTGCTGGTGGTGGTACAGGCGTTATCGTCGGTGGCAGTGAATGTGTATGTATTGGTTCCTGCCGGTGCATTGTTTACCTGCGTATTCAATTGTGTGGGATTGGCGATATTTCCGGGGCCAGTCCAGAGCGTACTTCCAACCGAGGGAGGGTTGGAGAGCGTTGCCTGCAGATTGAAAGATTGTCCGGAGCATACGGGATTGGGGTTGGCAGAAACTGTGGAGGAGCCATCCCAGCAAGTGACAGCAATATTGGAGAACGTGACGGATTCGTTTGCTGCCCAGGTTTGTGTTTGTACAATCAGGCCGACGGTACCGGCGCCATTGGTGCATACGGGGCCATAGGTGAGCGTTCCGGACTGTGCCAGACTGCCCGGCACACCGATCAGCCGGGTGTCAACCGTGGTTCCATTTACCTGAAACTGCACATACAGAAAATCCCAGCATTGAGCACAACCGCCTTCATCGGGCATAGTCGGGTCGCCGGCGCAGGGCGGAACTCCGAACGGACATTCGTCGCTCGATTCCATATTTCCCGCTCCGGAAAAGGGCAGAGAGAAGTTGTAGTTCAGTGAGACAGATACAGAGCTGCATGAAGACACACTTACCGGGCCGTAAGTATTGGTCGTCATGGAGTCGGTATTGCTATAGGTGGCACCCGGGTCGCTGAAGATGACCGTTTGGGCATGGAGGCGGAAGCTGGCGCTCCACAGGGTTATCAGGGCGACGAACAGAACTCGGATATGGCGCATGACAGGAATATTTGGAGCAAAAGTACAATAGAAATACGCTGAGTAGTACCCTGCTGGTCACGCTGAAAGGATATTTGCGATGGTCTGCCAGTTACGGTGATTTTTTGTGCTCCCAACGACGGCTGTTGCGTTTTATCGTTATACCTGGGGGCTGGGGAGACGCGATGAATCGCGTCTGTACATGTACGGAAACGTGGTGAAATCATATTTATTGATATTTTGTTAATGCGTACTGCCGAACAACTCCTTTCATACGCACAATATCTCTTCCCAGACGGTAGTATATCGCGGCGACAATTTGCTCTGATTGGTTAGTCGGGTTTGTCTGCCGGTATTTTGCGCTCCGGTTTTAACGGTATTCCGACCATATCTGACATTCAGGGAGTCGAAAACGGCCATCAGTTGCTGGTGTTTGTCGCGGTCAACCGGATCAAACATGCAGAGCTGCGGACCCTGATCGGGTGGTGTTATTCCGCTGAGCAGCACGCCCGCCCGTTTGTACCTGTACCCGGATCGGAATATCTTTTCAAGTGCATAATGGGCTGCGCGAATGATGGGCAGTGTGCTGCTGGTGGGAGCTGCGAACGAGACATTGAAGGTTCCGCCGTATTGTGGCTCCCCTGTTGCAAAGCGATTGGTTTGCAAAAACAGTGTGAGTGTGGAAGCCTGTCCGTTCTGGCGTCTCAGCTTTTCCGCACATCTGGCTGCGAAATCAGCCACTGCTGCCCGGAGCTCTGGCCTGTCTGAAACGGGTTGCCGGAAAGATCGCGTGGTGCCGATACTTTTTTTGGCGGGAATTTCGGTTTCCGCCGTAATGGCGGGAAATCCCTGCAGCTCTTTCTTGATCCGGAGCCCTGTCACGCTCAGGTGCGTGCGTACCCATGCATCGCCTGTGTGTGCGAAATCATGGGCTGTTTTCACGCCGTAACGCTGCAGAAATGCGGCGTACTGGCGACCTATTCCCCATACATCACCGATTGCGGTTGCTTGCAGCGCCTCGCTGCAGTCGCCCGAAAGTACCCGTACACCATCGCCATGCCTGTCCTTTTTTGCCAGCCGGTTGGCTATTTTCGCCAGCACCTTAGTGGGTGCTACACCCACACAGACAGGTACACCCACACAACGGAGAATAGTTTCCCTGATTTCGAGTGCCCGGGTGTGTAAATCCGTATGCTCCATACCAGTAAAATCGAGGAAAGCCTCGTCAATACTGTATATTTCCACTTCGGGGGTAAAACTTCGCAACAGATTCATGACCCGGGCCGACATATCGCCATAAAGGGCATAGTTGGACGAATATACCTGCAGTCCATTTTTTTTGACCATGTCCTGTATTTCAAAGAACGGTTGCCCCATGGCTATACCCAGCGCCTTGGCCTCTTCAGAGCGTGCCACCACACAACCATCGTTATTCGATAAAACCACCACAGGCACACCGCGCAAACCCGGATTAAACACCCTTTCACAGGAAACGTAAAAATTGTTGACGTCCACGAGCGCTGTCATATCAGGTTTTTTTGATGATATAAGTGACTACACCCCAGATCAGCAACTCGTCGTTTTCCTGGATATCTATGGGCGGATAATCGGGATTGGAGGCAATCAAACGCACCGAGGGCCCCCTGATTTCCAGTTTTTTGACAGTAAAGGAATTGTTCAGACAGCAGACAGCAATGGAGCCATTTCTGTGTTTGAGCGATCGGTCCACCACCAGCACATCGCCATCATCTATACCATCTCCAATCATGGAATCACCCTGTACACGCACAACGAATGTGGCATCGGGGTTCCTGACCAGCTCCCGCTTCAGATCAATCCGCGCTTCCAGATAATCGTCGGCCGGTGAGGGGAACCCGGCTGTTACAGAGCCGTCAACCTGTATGACCGAAATAGAATCAATCTGTCGCACGGTATAAAATCGCCATTCGGAAGATGGCGCAGTAAATCCTTCCGTTCCCATAGTACATTTTGTTTTGAAGAGGCAAAAATAAAACAATTTGTAATATTATGTGATTTTGAATACAATTTGTTTTTTGTTTGGAATTGTGTCATTCTGTTCTATCTTTGTCCGCATGGCACACATCAATCAGCGGTATTCACCGGTGGGCGACTATTCTGATGGAAGAGCCTTGCCGGCGTTCACTTTTCCGGTAGTTGCGCTGTTTTTTGGACTCTTGTTCGTATTTGTCACTCCACCGTTTCAGTCGCCTGACGAGCCGGCGCACTTTCTGCGGGCATATCAAATCAGCGAGGGTCGGTTTTTCCCGGAAAAACGGGATAACAGAATTGGAGGTATGCTGCCATCGCCGGTGGTGGTGATGTGCGATTCGTTCATACGTCTCAGGCTGGGCCCGGAGGTATATCCCGCACAGGTGCATGATGCCCGGGTATTTGCTGATTTTGCAAATACGGCTATGTATGCTCCGTTGGCTTATCTGCCTCAGGCATCGGGTATTTTGTGTGCACGTATAATGGGCGCCACGCCGTCAGGTATGCTCTATGCCGCCCGTCTGGGCAACCTGTGTGTGTGGTTGCTGTTCATATCAGCGGCCATTCGTCTGGCGGGAGCGTGGAGCAATACGGTCATCTTCGGAGCCCTGTTGCCTGCCGGACTGTTTATCAGTGCATCGGCCAGTGCGGATGTACTGACGAACGGGCTCTGCTGGTGGCTGGCTGCGGCTCTGCTGTCGGGCCGTATTGGCTGGCAGGGTATGGCCGGATTAGTGGTGGTGGCGATGAACAAGCTGATTGTTTTTCCGCTGGCCCTGCTATCCCGATTGGGCGGAGCATCATACAGGAAGGTATTACTCCTGTTGCTGGCGGGTCTGGCTGCTGCGCTGGGGTGGGGTTTACTGGCGAAGGGCTGGTTTATTCCCTATGACCGGTATCATCTGGCGTACCGCGATATGCAAACCCTGAATCCGGGTGTTGATCCTGACGCGCAGTTGGCGTACATACTGGAAAATCCGGTGACATTTGCGGGTATCGTGACTACATCACTGGTACGCGCGCTGCCTTCGGCGGCGGCTCATTTTGTGGGAAAATTCGGTTGGGAGAAGCATTATATACCTGCCGGCTGGATTGCGGTGTTGTGGCTGGTACTGGCATCCGCCCTGTGCACAGTAAAAAAACCGTTATCGCCACAGCAGCGATGGCTGGCAGCGGCAATTGTGCTTGTGTATGTCACCGGTTTTGCGGTAACGAATTATATGCTCTGGAATGCTGTCGGCGCTGACAGTATGGATAACTGGCAGGGCAGGTATTTTGTATCCGTGGCGCCTGCTGTGGGACTGATTTTCGGAAACGGCCTCCTGTTGCGATGGGGAAAGCCCGTCCTGCGCGCTGGTCTGGTACTGCTGGTGCTGGGCAACATCAGCATGATTTTCAGTATTCTTGACTTGTATTAGGACTATTTTTTCCGTTCCGTTACATATACGAGCAATTCCCGCATGGCTTCCCTGGATGGATTATCGGGCAGTGTATCAAGGATATCGAAAGCTTCCTGCCGGAACCGGTACATGGCCTGCCGCGTGTATTCTATACCGCCGCTTTCACGCACGAAACGAATTACCTCCGCCACTTTTTCACTTTTGTGGCCCTGATTTTTCACGATATTGATAATACGCCTTTTTTCCAGCCATCCCGCATTATTCAGGGCGTAGATGAGGGGCAGCGTCATCTTTTTTTCCTTGATATCAATGCCCAGCGGTTTACCCACATCATCGTCGCCGAAGTCAAAGAGATCATCCCGGATCTGGAAGGCCATGCCCATTTTTTCTCCGAACAGCTTCATCCGGGCTTCGAGTTCTTCATTTCCATCCACGGTGCTGACGGCTCCGGCGCAGCAGGCAGCAGCTATGAGAGAGGCAGTTTTCTGTCTTATGATTTCGTAGTACACAGACTCTTCTATGTCGAGACGGCGTGCCTTTTCCATTTGCAGCAGTTCACCTTCTGCCATTTCACGAACGGCACCGTTGATCACCTCCAGCATCTTGTACTGCTTTTGGCGCACAGCAAGCAGGAGTGCCTGCGACAGGAGGAAATCGCCTACAAGAACAGCCACTTTGTTTTTCCAGAGTGCATTGATGGAAAAGAATCCGCGGCGCATATTGGCATCATCCACCACGTCATCGTGCACCAGCGTGGCTGTGTGAATCAGTTCTATGAGAGCAGCGGCGGTGTAGGAGGCTTCGCTGACCGGTCCGAAAATTTTGGCGCTGAGCAGGGTAATCATGGGTCGTACCTGCTTGCCTTTGCGTTGCACGATATACCAGGTAACCTTGTCAAGGAGCGGCACGTGGCTTTGCACAGCCTCGCGGAATTTTCCCTCGAAGATGTGTAGCTCCTCTGAAACAGGCTGTTTGATGGTATCCAAGGACATTTTCAATTTCTATTGAAACAGCCGCGTGAGAGGAAGGTTGTCACTCCGGCGGTTTATTTCGGTTAGTACAGAGGTGATTAAAATTATTCGATGATGACTCTTCGCGTAGTGAGGCCAGTCACCTCTATCGTGATTTTTGCCGTATTTTCTGGCAAAATACCTTCAAGGATAACGGGCCACTCAATGAAACAGTATGTATCATCGTGCAGCATATCATCAATACCCAGATCAAGGGCCTCTTTTACATCCTGCAGACGATACAGATCGAGATGTCGGAGTACGGTGTGTCTGCCATCCGCGTCCGTATATCCGTATTCGTTTACCAGGGAGTACGTCGGGCTGGCCGGGCTTTCCTTCACGCCGAGTTTTTCACAGAATGCTGATATGAAAGTCGTTTTTCCGGCGCCCATTTCGCCGTGGACAACTACCTTTTTGCGCCCGTCGAGCGCATCCAGTACATCATTCATCAGGCTGGGTAATGCATCGGATCCGTAAACTATAAATTCCATCATGCGGCAAATTTATGTGGGCCAGTGGTTTTTTTCGGGTGATTTTATCCCATGCCGCACAGTGATCTTTTTCGGAAACGAGAGCAAATGTATAATATTCATGGCTGAAATTTTGGGTATATTCACCGACCTTCGCATCAAAGAACAGCCTTTTGATATACACGATTTCTGATATTCAGTCCATTCTTTGTGCGGAATGGCTTCAAAAGGGCGATTTGGAAGCCCGTTCCGAGCACTTGCTTACCGACAGCCGCCATGTAGCCGCGCCTGCTGTTTCAGTTTTTTTTGCGCTGAAAGGCAAACGTCATGACGGGCACCGATTTCTGACAGATTTGCACGCTGCCGGGGTCAGGCAGTTTATAGTCAGCAATCCGGTTGACCCCGGACTGCTGCCCGGTGCCAGTATCCTTCGGGTGTCCGATGTGCTTGATGCACTTCAGGCACTGGCTGCCCACCATCGCTCCCGCTTCAATATCCCGGTCATTGGTATTACGGGCAGCAATGGCAAAACGATTGTGAAAGAATGGCTCTGGCAGTTGTTGTCGCCCGATTTCAACATTGTGAGGAGTCCGAAAAGTTACAACTCCCAGGTAGGTGTGCCGCTGTCTGTCTGGCAGATGAATGAGCGCCACACCCTGGCAATTTTTGAGGCAGGCATTTCCGAGCCGGGAGAAATGGAGCGACTGGAGCGTATTATCAGACCCACTATAGGGGTGTTTACCATGCTCGGTCCGGCCCACCAGGAGGGTTTCCTCTCGGCAGAGCAGAAACTCCGGGAAAAAATGAAGTTGTTTACAGGGGCGGAATGGCTGATATGTGATCAAAAATACCTTCCGGAGGGGTACGGCGGTCGGCATGTTGTGCCAAATCCTGCGAGCGATTTGCTTCTGAATGTACCCTGGGCAGCAGAAAATGCCGGATTATGCCGTAGTGTCATGGAGGTGCTGGGTATTTCTGTGCAGGATACAGGGGAGCGTCTGCGAAGACTGGAGCCGGTGGAAATGCGTCTGGAATTAAAGGCCGGGATTCAGCAGTGCACGCTGATCAACGACTTCTACAACAACGATATGGCATCGCTGAAGATCGCTTTGCAGTTTGCCGGCCAACAGGCCAGAAGTGGTAAACTGACGCTTGTTTTGTCTGATATCCTTCAAAGCGGACTCCCGGAAGACGAGCTCTGGAAAGGCGTTGCCAGCGCTGTCCGGGCACATGGCGTTACCCGCCTGATCGGAATAGGTCAGTCTGTCCGGATGCTGGATCGCTATCTGCCGGCCAGTATGCCGGCCAGTTACTATCCCGACACCGACTCATTTTTGCAGGCACTCCGGAACACGGATTTTCAGGGAGAAACCATTTTGCTCAAGGGCGCCCGTCCGTTTGAATTTGAAAAAATAGCCCGCCGTCTGGAGCAGAAAGCCCATAAAACGGTATTGGAGGTGAATCTGAGCGCGCTCATACATAACCTGAACATTTATAACAGCCGCCTGAAGCCCGGTGTGAAAATGATGGTGATGGTGAAGGCAGAAGGGTACGGTTCCGGCTCTGCCGAGGTAGCGAGGTTACTTGAATTTCATCGGGTGGACTATCTGGGGGTCGCCTACGCAGATGAGGGCATTGCACTCCGTAATGCCGACATAAAATTACCGGTACTGGTACTCAATCCGGAGCGATCGGGGTTCGACGCCATGTACCGCTACCGTCTGGAGCCGGAAATATACAGTCATCGGGTGCTTGATGAACTTATTGATTATGCGGGCCGCGACAGGCCGTTTCTCATTCACCTGAAGGTGGACACCGGTATGCATCGGCTCGGTTTTGAGCAGTCTGACCTGCCGCTGCTGCTGAACAAACTGAAAGAATATCCCAACCTGAGCGTCAGATCGGTTTTTTCTCATTTGTCGGCCAGCGACAATACCAGCCACGATGCGTTTACGCACCGCCAGGCTGCCAGTTTTAGGACCTTTTATAATGCGCTTTGTGCGGGTATCGGTTATGCGCCGCTTGCGCACATCTGCAACACCGGAGGTATAGAGCGTTTCCCGGAGTATCATTTCGACATGGTCAGGCTGGGTATCGGTATTTACGGCATCGGGGGAAAGGACATACAGAAAGAACTCCGGAATGTGAATGTACTCAAGGCAACTGTCAGTCAGATAAAGGATGTGCCTTCCGGCGAGTCGGTGGGATACAACCGGAATAGCGGTATTCTGCCGGAGGACAGACGCATAGCTACCATCAGCGTGGGCTACGCCGACGGATTCCTGCGGATGGCCGGCGGCGGGCGTTACAGGGTGGAATTGCACGGAAAGAAAGCGCCTACCATCGGGAATGTATGTATGGATATGACCATGATAGATGTAACACACATTCCCGAAGCGCGTGAGGGCGACGAAGTAGTCGTTTTTGGTGATGTAGAGTCGGTACAGACCCTGTCAGACTGCCTGCAGACGATTCCGTATGAAATATTCACCAACATATCGGAACGAGTCAAGCGGGTTTACTGGCAGGAATAACGGTTATCTTCTCAGGTCGAACCGAACCCAGTCAATGGCACCGGTACCCTTTGACGGGTTATTTTCATTTTTCAGGACGAAATAGAGATCGTGAAACCTGTTATCAGTCTGTTCTGCAACTGGCAGTGCTATTTCAGCAAACTTCATCCGATCCTTTCCTGTGTCCGATGGTATGTCTGCCTTGCTGATGAGGGCTCCTTTGGGCGAGTCCAGTCTCACTTCCACGCGGCCCCCGGCATACTGGTAAAGGCGGTCGCTCATACCCACGCCCATGGCGATGGTATGTATGGCGGTAAGATCCACGTGTTTGAAGACGAAGAATTCATTATTTTTCGTATCGTTGAGCACTACTGTGTCGCCATTGAACGGTCGGTAGGTACGTATTCCCTTCGACATGCTGTCGGCCTGTTCTGCCTGCAGGAAAGTGGGGCGCAGGGCGAGTGTTTCGCTGCCCTCCTGTGTTCCCTGAGAGGTGCTTCCGCGGTCGGTATAGCTCGCTTTCAGGATAAATGTGCCGGATTTGGGCTTGCTTTTGGCATCCCCGTGTGGTGGTGGCATCAGCGGATAGTTGCCAGACAGCGCAATACCCTGTTGGGGTTTGGCCGGGGCACCGAGTGAGAGAATCCAGCGTACAATTTCACCGGCATCTTCTTCGGAGAGTTGCGGATGTGCACTCATGACTGTTTCACCCCAGTTGCCGGCGCCACCCTTGATGACCTTTTGCGACAGGTTTCGTACGGCGAACTCATCATTCCGGTATCGTTCGGCAATATCCTGGTAGGAGGGGCCGTTGATTTTCCGGTCAATCGCATGGCAGGCCTTGCAGTCAGAGCGTTCCATCAGCATTTTTCCGCGGGCGTACTCGGCCTGTTTCCGGGCAGCCTGGTGTCCCTGGGCGATACTGGTGATGTCGAATCCTGTTTCGAGATAGTCAATGGTAGCAGCTATGGCATTTTCCGGAATGGCGCCATTTTCGAGTGATCCATCTTCCCTGTCTTCCACCCGGATCCGGTAAGAAAGCATATCGCCCGCCTGATAGAAGCTCCTGTTTTTACCGTTCAGATCCCATTTCACCGCAGGCGGTTCGTTGCCGGCGAATACCTTTATTCTGGCGGATCGCGCAGCGCCGAAATTGTCGGAAACCTTCAGCGTTACCTCGTAGGTGCCGGGTTTTTCGAATGTGTGCCACACGTGGCTCAGCGAATTCTCCTCCTTCAGGCGTTTCAGACTTGTTTTCTCGGAAAAAACGGCGTTTTGTATGTCAAATCCCCCGCGTGCGGTGGGTACGCGTCCCTGTATGACCTGCACAGGAGAGCCATCGCCGTAGTCGAGTTCGTAGCGCAGTCGTTCGCCATCGTAGTCTTTGGTTCCTGCGATAGAGAAGCAGGCTGCAAAGGGAGCTGCGCCGGCATTTTTTTCGATGGTAATATCGGGTACGGGTGGTCTGTTGCCGCGTACATAATCTATGCGCGTGAGACGTGCGTCCGGATTGGTGGCAAACCATTGAGTGCCGTATTCCAGCAACCAGACAGTTCCGTTTTTATCCACGATCATATCCATGGGCCTGGAGAATTTCAGCAGATGAGCGAAGGGCTCCATCCGGCTGAAATTGCCGGAAGAGTCAATCGTCACGGCCATCATCCAGCCGCGCATCCAGTCGTAGGTGATCAGTTTGCCGTTGTAATAATCGGGCAATCTGGTTTCTTTCGGGTATTGATCGCAGTAGTAGACGGGGCCGGCCATGGCATTCCGGCCGCCGTTACCCACGAGCGGGAATTCGGTGGAGTTGCCGTATGGGTACCAGATGAATGCTGGTTGTGCCGGTGGCAGATCGCGGCTTCCGGTGTTATTGGGGGAGTCGTTGACCGGGTGATCGGGGTTGTGGAGAGGGCCGTTTGTGCCTGTGGAGAAATTATGGTCGCGGTAGGGCTTGTTATTTCCCACAAAATAGGGCCATCCGAAGAAACCTGCAGCCCGTGCGCGGTTCACTTCGTCGTGTCCCTGTGGCCCGCGTGCGGTATCAGGTTCGCCTGCATCGGGGCCTACCTCACCCCAGAACAGGTATTTGCGCCGGTCGTCGAAAGAGATACGGAACGGATTCCGGCAGCCCATGACGTATATTTCGGGCCGGTTGGACAAGTGCCGGTTGGCGGCAACGGTGCCATCGGTGACGCGCACTTCCTGCTGGGCGAAAAGATTCCCCTGTGGACAGATATAACTTCCGTCGGGGAGCGGTTTGATACGCAGAATCTTGCCGCGCAGGTCGTTTGTGTTGGAGGAGGATTTCTGAGCATCCCAGGCGCTCCTGCCGGGGCTTTCGTCGCTGGGAGAATAGCCGTCGGAGGCGAACGGATTGGTATTGTCGCCTGTGCTCAGGTACAGATTGCCCTCGGCATCGAACTCGACGCAGCCGCCGGCATGGCAGCATTCTTCGCGCTGTACGGCTACCTGAAGAATCAGCTTTTCGGATGAGCGGTCGAGGGTGTCGCCCCGGAAGACAAAACGCGACAGATTGTTCACCGATTCATCGCCGACAGGTGAGTAGTACAGATAAATCCAGTGATTTTCTTCATATTTTGGGTCGAGCGCCATACCGAGCAGACCATCTTCCTGTTCCGAGTAAACCGGCAGTTTATGGGCGATGGTCACCAGTCCGGTATTCGGATTGTACAGTTTGATATTGCCGCGGCGTTCGATAAAGATAATCTTTCCGTCGGGCAGCATATCGAGTTCCATGGGTTCGGTGAGTTCGCTGGCCAGCACCGTTTTGGTAAACCGGGTGGGGTCGGGCAGTTCAGGTGTGCGGCAGGCGCTGTAGTCGAGGCGTTTTTTGCTGCCGATAGCGTACTTTATGCCACCGAGCACGTGTTTCATGAACAGATCTTCGCTGTAGCTTTCTTTGGTATGGCCGCCAGCGGTGTAGAAAGCGCGTCCGCCATCGTACTCGTGGTACCATGCTGCCGGATGGAAGTCGCCGTTTGTGCCGCCCTCGTAACTTTTCTCATCGAGAGAGAGCAGTAATTTGACATTTGGGTTGAGGTTTTTGAAATTATACCATTCATCGAAGCGCGACCATTCGTTACCGGGCAGGTGATGGGTTGCCGGGTGATCGTGGTCATTGATATGCAGTGTGGCCTGTTGCTGTGCCGGATGCCCGTTGAAGTACCCGCCTACCAGTCCGCCGTACCAAGTCCAGCCATATTCCGTGTCGGTGGATGAGTGGATACCCACATAACCGCCGCCAGCCTGTATGTATCGTTCAAAGTCCGTCTCCTGAGCCGGATTGAGCACATCGCCGGTGGTACAGAGAAATATGACGGCGTTATATCGTTTCAGGTTGGCTTCATGGAATGCGCCGGCGTCTTCGGTGGTATCAACGGCGATACCGCTGGCGTTGCACATTTTTCGCAGGGCGTCGGTGGCAACCGGGATACAATCGTGTCGGTACCCTTCCGTTTTGGAAAAAATGAGAATACGCGGCGGGATGTCGTTGGAGTGGCAACTGAAAAAAAACAGCGTGACGAGCAGTAAAAAATACCTCATGAATTCGATTGTTTCTGTTGATGAGACTCTTCCAGTTTTCTGAGCATTTTGGTTACGCCCCGTTCCACCTCTTTGTAGGGCAGAATTTCCTGTCCGATGTAAGAGATCATGATGGAAATATGTTCCTCCCGGGTTTCGAGGCGTTCGTACAGCAGGTGTTTCTGCAGTCGGTAGGCTTCCCGTACCAGTCGTTTCACGCGGTTTCGCTCCACAGCCGTTTTGAATCTTTTCTTCGAGACAGAAACGGCCATGGTTGCCCTGCCTGCGGGACCAGCCTGCGTGGGTGCCCATACCACACGCAGGGGGTATGCGGCAAAGGAATTGCCATCCCTGAAGAGAGAGCCGATAATTTTTGCGCTTTTCAGGCGCTCACTGCGTTCAAATGTGCGGGAAACCTGCATAGGGGCCAAATGTAGGACAAGCGCGGGAAAACTTTGGCAAAAAAACAATTTTACCGCCGGAGATGTGGAGAAAGAAGTGTGTGTGGTCAGGAAACAAACAACAAAAACCCGTCCTGCAGCGGGATGCTACAGGACGGGTATGTTGAAACGACAGTAAAGTTGGTCGTCAGGAATTACTTGAGGCGGCGCTCGTCGGAAACGGAAAGTTTCCAGCGGCCTTGCTTGCGGCGGCGTGCCAACACTTTACGGCCATTTTTGGAGGCCATGCGCTCCCGGAAGCCGAATTTGTTTTTGCGGGAACGACGGGACGGTTGATAGGTGCGTTTCATCGCCATAATCT
>JBDLWO010000334.1:0-4288 GCA_039804245.1 Bacteroidota bacterium | reverse complement strand
TTATTCGGACTGGTTGGTCGGCCGGATTAATTCGGATAAAGTTCCAGAACCCGATTTACATACTTTGAAATCGGTTTTTGGGATGGCCTCTCTCCTGAAGCAGGAGGGGGGCTTTTTTATTTAATATTGATTGCAAGACCCTGGTGAGTGTGATAAAGCTCCTGATTAGCCTATTCCATTTTATCTTTGCGGGGTGCAAATGAAGGGTAAACTCTTGTTTGGAATTTTGGGTATGGTACTGTTCGACGTAATCGGCGTACCACTCGGCGGATTGCTGGGTTTCCTTGCCGGCTCGTGGGCAGGTCACCATCTCTTTGATATTCCCAAAGAAAAGGTAGAGTCAGAGAAAACTTTTAATACGCATAAAAAGCGGCAGGGGCAATTCTTGTACTATGTGTTTTCATTGTGTGCGAAAATAGCAAAGTCAGATGGAGCGATTACAAAAAGTGAAATCTCTTTGATGGAGAATCTGATGCGTAACCAGTTTCACATGAGTGACAGAGGCCGGGCAGAGGCCATTGAAGTGTGGAAACGGGCCAAAGATTCACAGGTTAGTTTTGACCAGTACGCCCGTGACTTTTACGGTGATTTTGGCCGTGAAAGACACCAGATAATGAATATGATGGATTTGCTTTTTGCAACGGCAGCAGCAGACGGGGCTTTACATCCCAGGGAAGAAGAATTGCTGCTCAGGGCTGCCGGAATTTTTCACATAGGCAGGATGCATTACGAACGTATAAAGAACAGATATTTTCATGCACAGTCGGCTCAGTATAACCAACAGGCTGCATGGTCGTCGCTCGATCCGCATTATGCTATTCTGGGGGCATCCCCCTCAGACAGTGTGGACGAGATAAAAAGGAAATACAGAGCACTCGCTGTCAAGTGGCATCCCGATAAAATAGCAGCGGCAGGGGCATCATCTGAACTGCAGCGCCATGCCAAGGAAAAATTTCAAAAAATAAATGAAGCTTACGAAAAGGTGCTGGAGGCCAGAAAATGATGGAAATACCCGTAAAATCACCTGAGTACAAGCGGTATTTCCTTACGTTGGCGTACAGGGGCACCAGTTTCTGTGGCTGGCAAATACAGCCTAACGCCCCGTCGGTACAGCATACGATTGAAGAGGCGCTGTCTGTTATTCTGAGAACGAAAACGCCTCTTGCCGGATGTGGCCGTACAGATACCGGTGTACATGCGAGATATTACGTGGCGCACTTTGACAGCAGGAGTGAACTGCCTCCAACATTTATTAATGGCCTTAACAGCCTGCTGCCTGATGATATTGCCATTTTCACATGTGTGGAGGTTGCACCCGACGCTCATGCCCGGTTTGATGCCTTTGAGCGAAGTTATGAGTACCATATCACATTCAGAAAAGATCCCTTCCTGAATGACAGAGCCTGGTTTTATCCACTGTACAGGCAACTGGATACAGAAAAAATGCAGGCAGTTGCCGGATTATTGACAGAGTTCAGCGAATTCAAGCCTTTTTGCAAATCAGACAGCGGACTGGATCATTATCGCTGCGATCTTCGGACCGCTCGCTGGGAATATCTGCCGGATAACAGCGGACTTGTCTTTCACATTTCAGCCAATCGCTTCCTCAGGGGTATGGTGCGCCTGATAGTTGGATCCTGTATTCAGGTGGGTAAAGGGCAGCTTGCCCCCGAAGATGTACATGATGCACTCATCAAACAGGGCCCACTCGAAAAAAATCTCAGTGTGCCGGCACATGGTTTATTCCTGACTGCCGTCAGATATCCATACCTAAATATCTAACACATGCAATTTTCATCCAGACTGATAGAAAAGGCTGTTGAAGCCTTCGCAACACTGCCGGGAATAGGCCGTAAAACGGCACTGAGACTGGTATTGCATCTTTTAAAACAGGAAAAAAGAGCTACAGAACAATTTACGGGTGCTGTTGCAGCCATGCGCGAAGGAATAAAGGAGTGCAATACCTGTCATAATTATTCTGATAGCGATGAGTGCCAGATTTGTGCCGATCCGAGGAGAGAGCGAACGGTTGTGTGTGTGGTGGAGGGTGTACGGGATCTGATGGCTATCGAAGATACATCACAGTACCGTGGGCTGTATCATATTCTCGGTGGAGTGATATCACCCATCGAAGGGATTGGGCCGGGAGAACTGAACATTGATTCACTGGTACAAAGAGCGCAAAAAGGCGAGATCAAAGAAGCGATCATGGCTGTAAGTCCAACGATAGAAGGAGAAACAACGATTTATTATCTGACCAAAAAGCTGCAGCCCCTTGGAGTTCAGGTTACAATGATTGCAAGAGGGGTTGCGTTTGGCGGAGACCTTGAATACGCCGACGAGGTGACACTGGGGCGCAGCATCGTGGCACGGGTTCCCTACGAATCCAAATAGCTACTCATAACGGAGAGACTCGATGGGATCGAGTCTGGCGGCTTTCATCGCCGGATAGAAGCCGGACACAATACCTACGATCATACACAGGGTAAAACCAAGCAGCATCCAGCCCCATGGTATCAGAAAACTGCCTCCCAGCAGCAGCGTTACTATGTTGCCTATCAGGATACCGAGGATAATTCCAACCAGTCCGCCAATCTGACAAATAATGATTGCTTCAGAAAGAAATTGCGTGAGAATACTCTTGCGCGTTGCACCAAGGGCCTTGTATATGCCAATTTCACGGGTACGTTCGGTGACGCTGACAAGCATTATGTTCATCAGGCCTATGGCAGCTCCGAGCAGCGTCATCAGGCCGATCGCTACAGCAGACAGACGAAGGGTAACCGTGTTGTCTTTTAAAATAGCCACCAGACTGTTACTGGCAAAAATCTCGAAATCATCGTCCTGCCCGGGTCTCAGGCCCCGTATCTGGCGAAAAAGCCCCGTTGCTTCCGATTGGGCTGCATCCATATTGGTGGCGTTGTCAACAGCCACCAAAAGATAATAATCCTTTTCGTCTCCTGCGCCATAAAGGGCTTTGACCGTGGCCAGTGGGGCGAAAACTTTTCTGTCACTCGACTCGTTCATGGTAGAACCTTTCGATGCCATCACTCCCACTACGCGCAGCCGGGTGTTGTTTACTGTAATAATCTGATCCAGGGCTTTTTCGTCTTTGCCGTCGAACAATGTCTTGACAATATCCGAGCCGATAACTGCAATTGGTGCTCCGCTCTCGGCTTCCGCTTTCGAGAAGCCGCGGCCCAGTGCTATTTCAACCCCTTTCACAGGCATGTAGTTTTCATCGGCGCCATCGAACCGGACGTTTGGATTAGTCTTGAGTTCGCCAAACTTGACAGTGGCTCCGCCACTCCCGCTGCAACCAACGGCAACCCTGGCAGGGAAATCGAAGCGCTCCTTGAACTCAGTGGCCTGTCTGTAGTTGATCGCCTCGGCAGGTCTGTCTACCCTGCCTCCACGCCTGCCACGTACTTCGTTCCACTTGCGCTCAATACTGAACGAGTTGGCCCCCAGGCCGGAGAAATTATCGTTCAGCGAGTAAGCAATAGCGTCTATGGCGGTCAGAATACCAACCAGAGCCATTATGCCAAAGGCAATGATAAGCAGCGTCAGTACCGCACGAAGCATGTTGGTGCGGATATTCTGAAAGGCCATGATGAGTATCTCTGAAAACTTCATTCCCGAAAACCTTATTTTGCATCAAATGTACAGCTCCGTCGGCACGATAATCACTCATTTGGAAGCAAACATTCTATTATTCGATGAAATCAACGCAGGAAACTACAAACTTTGCAACCGCTATGGATATTTCATCACAATCTTGCATCAAACCGGTCGTGTTCAACGACGTGCCACACCTCGTCGCAGCTCAAAGTACCCGTCATGGCGGAGTAAGTCATGCTCCCTGGAATTCACTGAACCTCGGAAAAAGTACCGGGGACAATGCTTCACATGTGGAAGAAAATCGCCGTATTTTCTGTAATCAGCTCGGCTATTCTCCTGATCAGATGGCCTGGTCGAAACAGGTACACGAAGACCGCATCAGAATTGTTGAATCTCCCGGTGGATCGGATGGCCATGATGCACTCATTACCAATATCCCCCGGATACTTCTCGCTGTTTCGATTGCCGACTGTACACCTGTGCTGATCTGCGATCCGGTGAAAAGGGTAGTTGCCGCCGTACATGCCGGATGGAAGGGAACGGTTGCCGGAATTACAGGCGGAACCCTGAAAAAAATGTATGAATATTACGGTGTCAATTTCGCCGACTGCAGGGTATTTATTGGAGTGTGTATTGATGAATGTTCCTTTGAGGTCGGCGACGAGGT
>JBDLWO010000333.1:0-9959 GCA_039804245.1 Bacteroidota bacterium | reverse complement strand
AATCTGAATGCCGCATGGACCGACCGGTTCGGGAATGTGTGGCTCGGTTGCCAGAACGGTATCCTGCGGTGCGCCTGTCTGGACGAACTGTTTTCAGACGATCCCCAACCTGTCATTTCGGGTGTTTCAGTCTTCTTTCAGCCTGTTGACTTCCAGAAAACCAATGTCTTTTCACACGATCAGAACTTCCTTCAGTTCCATTTTACAGGATTGTGGCATACCAACCCCGAGTCAGTCAGGTATCGCTATCGCCTCGACGGTATTGATCCTGACTGGAAAGTAACCAGGGATAATTTTGCATCCTATCCGAAATTACCCCCGGGAAACTATACCCTGCGGATTCAGGCCAGCGAACACGGCAATTTTGAATATGCACCGGAGGTATCATGGAATTTCACTGTGACTCCCCCTTTCTGGCAGCGTTGGTGGTTTATAGCTGGCGTAATATTGATGGTTTCAGCGCTCGCGGGCGTGTATGTGCGCTCGCGGGAGGCGCGGCTCAGCAGAGAGGCCTCCCTGAAAAGAGAAATGGTAGAATCGCAGTTTGCAGCGCTTAAAAGCCAGATTAATCCGCACTTTCTTTTCAACAGTTTCAATACCCTGATCGGCGCTATTGAAGAAAATCCGCTAAAAGCAGTGGAATATGTAGAACATCTCGCCGATTTTTACAGAAATATGCTGCTGTACAGGGAACGAAACCTGATACGGCTTGACGAGGAAATGACGCTTGTAAAAAGTTACAGTTACCTGCTTGAAATGAGGTACGAATCAGGTTTCAGGCTTTCCGTTGAGCTGCCGGAGCAAACGGGCCTGATTATGCCGCTCTCACTTCAGATGCTGGTGGAAAATGCTATCAAGCATAATGTTGTATCTGCCTCCCACCCGCTTTTTGTGGAAATATATACCCTGAATGGCCATATTGTAGTCAGGAACAACCTTCAGCGAAAAGCAAATCCTGAACCCGGCACTCATTTCGGACTTCAAAGCCTGAGCAAACGCTATCAGCTGCTCAGTGGCAAACCCGTCCTGACCGAAGAGGCATCTGGCTTTTTCACCGTAAAAATACCACTCTTATGACAGTACTGATTATTGAAGATGAAGCTGCAGCGGCGCGGCGACTGGAGAAAATGGTGCTGGAGATTGAACCCGACGCCATTATTACCGAAAAACCCGACAGCGTGGAAAGCGCTGTGGAGTGGCTGAGTACCAACCCGGCACCCGATCTGATTCTGATGGATATTCACCTGGCCGATGGATCGAGCTTTGAAATATTCGATCATCTGGAAGTGACCTCACCAGTCATATTCACAACAGCTTATGATGAACACGCCTTGCGCGCATTCAAGGAAAATACCGTTGACTATCTGCTGAAGCCTGTAAAACCGGTTGAACTGAACGCCGCATTTGAAAAATACCGGCGAATCCATGCTGCCCCCCACCTGAGCTACCGCAAAC
Source organism: Bacteroidota bacterium (assembly GCA_039804245.1). GTDB lineage: Bacteria > Bacteroidota > Bacteroidia > Chitinophagales > Saprospiraceae > M3007. The sequence continues at coordinate 8,504 of JBDLWO010000333.1, read as the reverse complement.
TGGCGCAATCGGGAAGCGATAAAAGCAACTGCCTGCGCCGGGTGCTGATCCGGATGGGAAACAGCTTCAAATTGGTGGAGATAAACGACAACGTATATTTTTATACCAGAGACAAAATCACTTTCCTGGTATCAGGCGATTCGGGCAAGCGGTACCCGACCGATTATACCCTCGACAAACTGGAGGAAGTACTGGATCCTGCCCAGTTTTTCAGAATCAACCGACAGTTTATTGTGGGTATAAAGTCCATCAGAGAAATGCAGATGTACTCCAAAGGCAGGGTAAAAATAGACCTTGAGCCCGAACCCGATCAGGAGACTGTTGTGAGTGTCGAGCGCTCGGCTGCCTTCAAGAAATGGCTCGTTGAAAACTGATTTATTCTACATGCTCCTCAACTGCCTGCAGTACATCTTTCACAGGATCGCCGCCGCGGTGCACGTATGCAACCACTGAGCAATGCTTTGCCTCCCACTTTTCTGACAGACTGACCCGGAAAGTTTTGCTGATAACAGCACCCGCCAGCAAGGGTTCTGTGATGGGGTCGCCCGTGGGCCGTGACACTACATCGCGCAGAACGTGCCTGTGTACATAGTCCTTCACAATGACATTATCGTCGTTCTGGACATCCATGATACTGTCCTGGGTAATAACAACCGTCAGGCGCAGGTCGCCGGAGAGTGTCTTTTCAGGGGCAATATTTACCTGCACATCAAGATCGCGACTGCTCTCATCAAATTCAGTAGTCATGAACAGGCCAAGTTCGTGGTCTCTCGCAAATTCGGATGTGATCAATCCCGGCCATTCGGTATGCGGCACAACAAAAAGAGAAGTGGCGTTGGGTGTGGCGAACCTGTCAACAGCAGCACTGGGTGCACCTTCAAATACACCTATATAATCGGCAAGCTCTTTTCCTTCCGCGGTGCGAAAATCGTACTTGTTCGCATAAGAACCGGTGTAGGGAGCCGAGAAATCGGGCGCCTCATGTATGGAAATGACAATCAGATTTTCCTTTCCGTAGGTTTCCTGCAGATCAGTCAGCAAACGGGAGCCCTCCGGACAGTTCGAGCACCGGACACCCGTAATTTCCTCCACCAGCACCCGGTGGTTTCCCACAGACAGATCCGGGATTTCAATTTTCTTTTCTTCGCAGCCAAAGAGCGACAGAGCAAGTAATGGCAGTAATTTTTTCATGGGATATTGATTGTTTGCTTGTCAGAAAACAGAACTTACCTGGAGTTTGACCCCTGAAAACGCCGGTTCGAAGCGGCAGATACCACCGGCGCAGTTGATACCTTCCACCTGTTTGACGAATGAAAGAGCAATCCTGTTTGCCTTGTGTGTGTAAACAGCCGATATGGCGGGGAAATGCAGTCCGTCGTACTTGGTTTTTTCTACCGGTGGAGCCACACCGCCCTCACTCTTGTGCCTCAGTTTATACATATCCGAGACAGAAAACAGCCAGTGAGGAGCTATTCCAACTTCAACCAGTGCGTTTATCCATGAACCGAATTCATCGTCGGTATCCAGATACTGCGCCTCAATTCTCACCGATTTTTTGGAGGAGAAGCGGTACAGAAACTCGGCATAGGGTGTGAGTGCATCCACATAATCTCCCTTGTTCTGATAGATAAGGATGTTGTATTTCAGAATCTGCAATCCGCCGATTACCTGCCATTTTCTCTTTTCCTTCCAGATAAATTCGGGTGTAATTTCTCTGTACAGTTCGGTACCGTCGGGAAACTGAATGAGAGACACATTGAGCCCGGTTGTCAGCTTTTTGTTTATTTTGTAGGTAACATCGAGCTGAAGCGCCTGTTCGTCAATTTCCTGCGTGGCCGGACTGAATCGCGTGGTCAGGCGGTAGGTATTCTGTCGGGCCATCGGAGGCAGAAAATTCATTGGCCCCTGAACACCCGTTGCAAAGGGTGAGTGTCTGAAAGAGAAATTATGGGTTCTCTTCACCTCGAGCGTTACACCCAGTCCGCTTCCTGCATAACTGAGACTGCTGTAAAAGGTGTAGCCGCGCCTGTTCTCAATTTTCCCCTTCAGGCCCTTCACTGTATAAGCATTGGGGTCGTTGATCACATCATTACTCTTTACTGCTCCCTCCGCGTACCAGGTAAAGTTTCCGGCCGTGAGCGTATTGTAAACAGAGGCGGCATAAGTATTGTACTGGGCGCCGGTACTGTCCTGAGGTGCATAAGTGGCAATGGTATTGACAATTTGCGCGATGGTGGGGTCGTCATACGTGCGGGCAACTATACCCACTCCCGGAGCGAAAGTCAGGTTGCGTGTGGAGTCAGGTTTGATGAATCCTTCGAGTGCACCTCCCCTGACTATCGTTCCGTACAGGTCGAATTGTTGTTTCTGACGACCGGTAAAAGCCTTCACATGCCAGTTATCGTTGAATGAATAACCCACCTTTACCCCCTGCAATGCGTTGTCAATCATCAGCGCCCGCTCCTCGTAGGCACGGTAAATGATACCTGCCCCGATCTGGTCGTAAATGTAGCCGCCTTCCAGATCCAGGCTGCCGATTTTCCTGCGGGCAAACCAACGGCCAATACCCTGATTGGTATAGGAGCCCGCCGGATTGAGCAGGTTCGAGTTGTTGAACAGGTCGAAACGTACACCCATGTCGAAACCCCAGTTGGAGTAGTTCAGATTGAGCCAGCTTTCAGCACCGAACTTCTGATAGTCGTACTGAGGAATACCCGGTGCAACGATCCGTTCGTCATTGATGAAAAAATTGCCGTTAGACTGCAGCGCGCCGGTAATTTTGCTCTGATCCTGGGCCGACACAAAGTGCGAACCTGCAGAAAGAAAGGTCAGAAAAAGGATTTTTTTCATTATTTGTCAGATAACTGTGACAGCGGATGGCTGTATTGAATTATTTCTTGCCAAGGAAGCCGCCGATAAGTCCACCGAGCAAATCGCCTCCGCTTTGCTGCTGTTGTCCTCCGCCTCCGAGCACCTGTCCGAGCACTGAACCAATCAGATCGCCCATGCCTGACTGCTGTGCCTGCTGGGCGCCACCCATGAGCATACCGGCAAGCCCGCCCAGATCAAGGCCTTCGCTGCTGCGTGCCTTTCCAATTACATTCATTACAATAGGTGCCAGAATAGGCATCAGTTTCATTACCTGATCGGTACTGATTCCGGCTGACTGACTGATTTGTGATGCAGCATTGGACTGGTTATCGCCGAGAATATGGCCGATGATTCCTGCTCCGTTAGCCGCGCTGCCAGAAGCTTCTCCCGACATCATTCCGCCAACCATGCCCATAATATCATCGAGAATACTTCCATCGTGATCGCGGTCGAGCGCAGCCGCAAGTGCAGACAGGCCACCCTCGGAAGAGGCATTATTGGCGAGCCCTCCCACAAGTGTGGCGAGAATACCCTGTGTTGCCTGCGATGTTTGCTCCGGAGAGGCGCCAATGTGCTGGCTGAGCTGGGAAATCATGTCTTCGGAAACCTGTCCCTGAAGGAGATCAAATAGATTCATGTGTTGAAAATTGCATTTTAGCGTGTACAGATAAAAACCAATGTTCCGATTGGGTGTGCAAACCAACGGAAATTTGACTAGTTACCGAAATAATTTTTCCAACAGCACATTATTTTTAAGAAAAGCCGCAATTTTGGGCCGTCTTTCAAACAAATACCTTGAATTACACGTTTGCAATTGACATACCCGAATTACCCGTTGCATGAACTATCGCGCTGCCAAGCAATTTATCATAAAAAAACTCCGTGCCGAGCTGTCCGACAAGCTCCGGTATCACGGCGTGCATCATACCCTGGATGTACTCCGGATGGCAGGCGAAATTGCAGGCCACGAGGGTGTCGGACGCCGTGAGACAGTGCTTCTCAAGACAGCCGCCCTCTTTCACGACTGCGGTTTTGTGAAGAATGAACACAAGGGGCATGAAATGGCGGGGTGCCAGATCGCACAGGAAACCCTGCCCGGGTTCGGGTACTCGGAAGACGATATTGCTGTGATATGCGGAATGATTATGGCCACCCGTATTCCGCAATCTCCTTCAAACCTCCTCGAATCCATTCTGTGCGATGCCGACCTCGACTACCTGGGGCGCGATGATTTCAAAAAAATCGGACAAACGCTTTTCGAGGAGTTCACTGAATACAGTATTCTGCAGGACGAGCAGTCGTGGAACCGGCTCCAGGTCAGTTTCCTGTCGTCGCACCAGTATCACACAGAAACCAATAAAGCGCTGCGCGAACCCGTAAAACGCCGCTATCTGGAAGAGCTCAAGGTATTGGTTGCCACCTACCAATAGACCACATATCCGTGTATGAGTGAAGAGGAAGTCAGTTATTTCAGGCGCGCACTGCTCGAATGGGCAGCGCGAACGGCAAGACCAATGCCCTGGAAAGGCGAAAAAGACCCCTATAAAGTCTGGCTGTCGGAAGTCATTCTCCAGCAAACACGGGTTGAACAGGGCATGCCCTATTACGAAAAATTCGTGAAGGCATATCCCGACCCCCGCGCGCTCGCAGGCGCACCCGAGGATGAAGTGCTGAAAATGTGGGAAGGCCTCGGATACTATTCCCGCGCAAGAAATCTGCTGAGCACAGCGCGCCATATTGCCTTCGACAGAAAAGGAGTATTTCCGGATAACTATGAAGATATCCGCTCCCTGAAGGGCGTGGGCGATTACACCGCAGCAGCCATCGCCTCCTTTGCATTCAATCTGCCATACCCCGTGGTGGATGGCAATGTGTACAGGGTATTGTCGAGGTACTTCGCACTCGATGCTGCAACCGATCTGATCTCATCGAAAAAAATGTTCGCCAGCCTGGCCGGCAAACTGCTCGACCCCGACCAGCCCGGAACTTTCAATCAGGCCATCATGGATTTCGGCGCCCTGTGCTGTACACCCGCCCGACCCGACTGCGGCAACTGTCCGCTTAACCAGCGGTGTCTTGCCCTGGTCAAGGGATCACCGGCCGATTATCCGGTTCGATTGAAAAAAACAGCCAAAAAGGAGCGATACTTCCTTTTCCTGATCGTCCGGCAAGGCGACAAAACACTCGTTCGCAAAAGAACAGGCCGCGATATCTGGCGCGGACTGTACGAGTTTCCCTGTATCGAAACCGGCAGCGCCGCAGAGCTCGGCGACACTGATCTCGGCACGATTTTTCCGGAGGGAACACCGGAAGGTATATCACTGGGCGAGCCATCCGGTCCGTATCGCCAGACCCTGACACACCGCGAAATTACTGCCGTTTTCAGAGAACTGATCGTCCCGGAAAATATTCGCCCGGAGATAATCCGGGATGGTATTTTTTCAGATTGCATCGAAACAGATGCGGCGGGCCTGAAAAAAAATTTTGCATTTCCCGTTGTCATCTCTGGATTTTTAAAAAAATTTGTTTAACTTTACATAACTTTCGAAAGTAATCATTCAACACGTTTCAAAGTTTCACAAATTTCACAACAACCATGATTAACAAAGTAACCCTTATTGGCAATCTGGGCGGTGACCCGGAAGTGCGCCATCTGGAAAACGGTACGGCTGTAGGCCGGTTCTCGCTTGCAACCAATGAAAACTACCGCGACAAGGACGGTAACTGGCAGAAACTGACCGAATGGCACAATATTGTCGTTTGGCGCGATCTGGCAGAAAGAGCCGAAAAGCTGCTCAAAAAAGGCATGCAAGTGTATGTAGAAGGAAAAATTTCCTATCGCAAGTACACGGACAAGGATGGCGTGGAGCGCTCCGCGACCGATATCGTTGCCAGTGCTTTCCGTTTGCTGGAGAAACTGGAAGGCGGTGCCGAAAACCGCTTCCCTTCCTCGGAATCGGGCTATACCGGCGGATCATCCCGCTCTTCCGAGCCGGCATCAGTCGCAATGAATGCTGAACCGTCACCTGACGAACAGCTGCCGTTCTGATCACTACAAGGGGTGCAGGGTAACGCGTACTCTGCACCCCCTTTTTCCTCCTGAAATGTTTCTGATACTGATTGTTTTGTCGCTTTACGTCCTGCTCCTGTTCTCGGAACAGGCGCTGGTTGGTATCGCTCCCGCCGAAATTGAACACCACCGGAACTCCGAAGACCATAACTGGCAACCCGTAATAAAATTGTACGACAGGCTCAAGCCAGCCCTGTCAGCCCTGCTCACAGCCAGAATTCTGATGGCTCTGCTGGCCGGAACAATCCTGGCCTTCCATTTGCTCAGGAACCGGTATCTGCTTGAATTCCTACAGACTGTATCCCCGGCCCGTCAGGCAGTATGGGCAGTAGTCGCTGTACTGGCTGTACTGTCACTCGCACTCACGCTGTGGGCGCTCGCACGCGCAACGCTGCATGCCACCAAAGGTATCAACAACCCGCGCACCCTGATACGCCTGGCCCCATTCGTGTCCTTCTGGATGACGCTCAGCGGATGGATGACGCTCGGTAAAACGAAAGTAGAAAGCAATACAGGCAACAACGATGATGATACAGGCCGGATACCGGCCAGCCGTGAAAAGAGAGAACTGGAACTGCTCAGAAGTATTGTGCAGTTTGGAGATGTTACGGTCAAGCAGGTGATGCAAACCCGATCCAGGGTTGTTTCGGTGGACTTCCGAACACCCTACCCCGAACTGCTGGTTATCGTTCGGGAAACAGGCTTCTCCCGATTGCCTGTTATTGATGAAGAACTCGACAACGTAACGGGTATCCTCTACGTCAAGGACCTCATTCCACACCTCGATGCTCCAGACTCATTCGAATGGCAGGCGCTTGTACGCACCAGCGTAATGGTAGTTCCCGAATCAAAACGCGGCAGTGAATTACTGGAGGAATTCAAAAGAGAAAAGATGCACCTGGCTATCGTAGTGGATGAATATGGAGGAACTTCCGGTATCGTAACCCTGGAAGATATACTCGAAGAGGTCACCGGCGATATACGCGATGAATTCGATGAAGAAAGTGAAATAAGATACAGGAAACTGGACGACCGGAACTATCTGTTTGACGGACAGACACTTCTGAATGATGTTTGCCGTATAACCGGCATCAATCCCGTGGCCTTCGAAAATTTGAGGGGAAACTCGGACACTGTTGCCGGACTGGTGCTGGAAATCCGGGGCGATATTCCTGTGGCAGGAGAAGAAGTGGCCTGCAGAGCCTGTACCCTCACCGTAACAGCTGCCAACAACCGGCGTATCGAACAGGTCAGACTCACTATTCTCTGATTCTTGCCCTCACTTGCGGTGAACCCTGACCCTGAAATAACCATTTTCTATGGTGGTCATTACGCCCGCACCACTCACAAGCACGCCTGAAAAACGCCCCCAGACTGTATCGCGTGCAAACCCGTCCACTTCTATCTGTATGTCTTCGCTCACATCGTTGGAAACTCCTGTATAGTTCAAGGTGTCACGACGGCTGAACTCTACCCCACCCCAGCCAAAATCCTTGAGTTGCATGATAGCCCTCGCAGGAGTGTACGGATACTCTCCGTTTGTTTCATCAAACTCAAAACCGAGCGCCAGCCCCAGCGCAGGACTTACCGGATCATCCTGCCGGATAATCTCGACATAGCCTTTCTCCGGATCAAAACTGTTGCTCATGGTATCCAGTTGTGCATTACTGTAACCCGCTCTCGGATAGTACGGGTTATCAAACTTCTGCATCCTGTGCTGAAGAATATGCTTCTTGCCCTTGAATGAAAAACTCACTCCAAAAGCAAGATCATTCAGGGGAAAGTGTACTGCTGACACCGATACTACAAGTGTGACAACAGCAAACAATACTGATTTGTAAAAAAGACGGGCTTTCAAAAGATAAATGAAGTATGAAGTGAACAACCGATTATGTGCTGTAAAGCATAGCTTTCTTTTCTGTCACCACGACGCCATCTGAACTCCTTCCTTCTGTAATACATGAACCCCTTGCGGGCCCTGCGAAAAAAACCGAACAGGCTCCGGAAAGACACCTGCATCTACAGCAATACAAAGATAAAAGTATTTCAGCAGGATACAACCCACTTTTACCTATCAATATGAATGATAACCAGTATGGTCATCATGGAGACAGCCGGCTGTATTTTCTGCAGACGACCGATACTGTATCCTTCCAGTACAGGCAGGGAGCCTGTCCGTAAATTTCTGTCGCATGAGAAGGGCAGGATACCCTTCTCATGCGACAGATGAATTACAACTTCTCGAGAACGAACCTGTTGTTCAATGGCTGTAATGGTCGCGCATTGATCTCATGGCGGGCCTCAAACTGGCCAATCTGCTGCACAGAAGCCTTCACTGCTTCCTTCAGAACAATCCAGCGAAGTCCCTGAGTGCATGGCGGTGTGGTGAGCGAACCTGTGTAGGTATAGTAACCACGTTCAAGCGGCAGTATGTCATCCAGGTTGATACTGGTGGCCGTGGCATCTTCTATCATTTCCTCAGCAGGAAATTCAGACAGGTACTTGTTGAGAAATGTATTTTCAGCCGTACCCTCACCTTCTACAAAGACGGCAACAACAGCCA
>JBDLWO010000332.1:0-11418 GCA_039804245.1 Bacteroidota bacterium | reverse complement strand
AATCCAGTTCAGATTTCGCTTGCCGAGCAGCAAATTTTCATACTGCCCCATACCTTCTTCCTCCGAGATCATCTTCTGCATAGAGTTGATATCTTCATCGCGGTACATCTGCAACATAATTTCCAGCTCACTCTGGCCACCGGAAGTGGTATCCATTTCCATACTGCGGAGTCCGTCCACCAGCATTTTCGCCTGATCTTTGTAGGGTATGCTGTCAAAAATAGCCATCTGATAGGCCGTAGTCTCCAGGCCAGCCGTTTCAAGTTTTCTCCGGCGGGCACTTTTGTACAGTTCCATCTCAACAGAAGTCATGGCACCCGTATTTTCCGAGTCTTCATCACTACTCATCATCGTACTCAGAAACATGGGTTTCATTCTTTCCATCATACCCGACGGCAGACCTTTATCAGCCATTTTTTGCTTCACATAGGCATAGTCCTCGGCAGAAAGCAGGTCTTTCAGCGTTTTGTTGCCCGGCATGAAAGCCTTGGTCATGAGGCTGAACTGGGTGCGCAGGTTGGTAAGTTCTTTCATGTCAATCTCGAAAGTTACCCTTTTGCACTGGTCGAGTGCCTCCCGGATACTTGCCGGCATTTCATATTTATCCTTTGGAATAAGATGAATGGTACCATACAGGTAACTCGGTTTCTTGAGCCCGTTACCGGATATTTTCCATACCAGAGATTTTTCGGCAGGAATAATCTGTTCCTGCGAATAAACAGCGGGGTGAGTCGTCTGACAACTGAATAGCCAAACAACGCCGAGAAGTAAAATGAGAGGTCGTTTCATGATTGTCGTTTCAGGCAAAGGTCAGGAAATTGCGGTTCATTTTCCTGACCTTTGCAACTGAATGTGTGTTTAGTCAACCCAGTCGGCCACGAAAACGTTGGTGTCGCGGGTGCCGCCGTTATTGCGGTTGGAGCAGAACGCCAGTTTTTTTCCGTCAGGTGAAAACATCGGGAAGGAATTAAATACACTCTCGGATGTAATCGGCTCCACGTTACCGCTGCCATCAGCATTGATCATATACAGCTGAAAGTCGTAACCACGCCTGGAGTGGTGGTTGCTGCTGAATATGATTTTCTTGCCATCAGGATGGAAATAGGGCGCCCAGTTGGCCTTGCCCAGATTGGTGACCTGGCGAAGTTCTGTACCGTCAATATTGACAGTATAAATCTCCATATTGGTGGGAGCAACCAGATGCTGCTTCAGATAGTCCTTGTACTCGGTAATTTCTTCAGCCGTTTTGGGACGGCTTGCACGGAATACCAATTTATTACCATCAGGACTGAAAAAAGCGCCGCCGTCGTATCCCAGATCAAAGGTGAGTTGCTTCTGGTTGGATCCGTCCAGATCCATAATCCACAGCTCCAGATCTCCCGATCGGTCACTGGTAAAAACAATCTTGTCACCCTTTGGGCTCAATACCGCTTCCGCATCGTATCCCGGCGCATTGGTCAGTTGCTTTGTAATTTTTCCCTTGAGGTCGGAAATGTAGATGTCGTAAGTCTCGAAAATCGGCCACAAGTACTTTCCACCCGCCCGGAGATCAGGTGTATGCGGGCATGATTCACCGCCCTCATGTGTGCTTGCGTACAAAATATGCTTGCCATCAGGCATGAAAAACGAACAAGTAGTCCGACCTTTTAATGTGCTGATTGTCTTTGGTTTGTATGTGCTGTCACCTGCTGCTTCACTTACCTTCATGGCAAAAATCTGGTCGCACTCCAGTCCCCACTTCTTGTGATTGCTCTGAAAGGTCAGCCACTTGCTGTCGGGGCTCCAGTACGCCTCGGCATTATCGCCACCAAAGGTGAGCTGCCTGATGTTTTTCAGGTGAGTTTCTGCCACCGGGGTAGTAGCAGCAGTTTGTGCCGGATTTTGTGCAAAAAGGCAGAAATAAAACAGCAGGAAAGTGAAAACAAGAGAGAGTCGCATAAACAGTTTTTTAATTCAGGGCGCAAGATTACAGGTTCTCCGCATGTTTTAAGTCAGGGGAAAGTCACATTTGATGGTGATGTTCATACAATGTTCGAATGACATAAAGGTGTTAAAGGATTTAGTCATGGTCTTGTTTGCCAGGGTTGATGTGCCGGAATCCCGACATCGTGTTCATCTGTATAGCTGATACATCAGAAGCGCCGAGTTATTTCTGGTCACCAGCAGTCGGCCATCAGAAAAATAATGAAGCGCTTTTACATCACCCCGAATCCGCAATCCGCTCCTGTGCTGTGGTACGGCCTCGAAACGGGCATTCCCTTTTCCCAATAACAACAATCCGTAGTTGGCATCCATTTTCCCCATGGATATCCTGGTGGTTGACTGGTTGCCGGCCAGCAACAGGTCGGTTATGCCATCCTGGTTTACATCGGCTGTCTCAATGGCGTAAACAGGTGAAAACTGTGCCTGCAGTGGCAATTCGCCCACATTGAACCTGCCACTTCCATCGTTGATGAAGAGGGTAGTGGCAAATCTCCTCAATTCCAGAAATGAAGCATCCTTCCCAAAATCGCCGCTGAGCAGTGTCTCGAAATCAACCCCGGAGTAGCTCTCGTAATTCGTATAAATCTTCTTTCTGGAGGGCAGTTGCGTCAGCAGTTCATCCAGACTGAGCCCCGGATACAGTTTTCCCTGTATGGTGTAGCCCGGAATCGGGTCAACGGATCCGTTTCCGTCAAAATCCTTCACCGCCAATCGGGCGGGATGCTGTTCATCCACTTTCATCTGGTTATTCATTCCCCAGTTGCCAGCTATCAGATCCTCATCGCCATCGCCGTCAATGTCGGCGGTTTTCAGACAGAGCCACCACCCTTCCATGGCTGCCGGAATTCGCGTTGCTGTTTCTTCCACCAGGCTGTTCCCCTGATTGATGTAACACCTGACCGGATTGTACTCTCCCGCCACAATCAGATCCGGCTTGCTGTCGCTATTCAGATCGGTCCATACCGCATCTGAAATGAGCCCGAATGTGCCGCCTGAAGGCAACCACGCAGGCGCAGGCGTGAAGAAGCCACGCCCGTCATTCAGCAGCAATATACTCGCCTGTGCCAGCGGGAAACGCCTGGGAACGGAACGCGAGCCGATAAACAGATCGATGTCGCCATCTCCATCCACATCGGCTGCCCGAATCACTGCGGCATTAACCGATACGCCGGTAATGGCAGATGTGAGTTCGCTGAAGTTGCCCTGTCCATCGTTGAGGGCTACCCGGGGAACATAAACACCCTGATCTTCCGCAAGGTACCCTCCACTCACGATCACCAGATCGGGCGATTTGTCGCCGTTCACATCCGTGAACACGGCATCCACATCCTCGCGCCCGGCATACTGGTTGAAGTATGCCTGATTGCTTTTTACAAATTTCCCTCCTTTTTGCTGCACCCACAATTCTCCGGACTGCCCCTGAGCGCCGGTCAGGTATATATCCTCCAACTTGTCGTTGTTGATATCGCCCACGGCCATTCCGGGTCCGCGTCTTGACTGGAAGCAGGGCAGGGTGGACTGCATATTGAAGTCCACTGCCTCATCTTCTTTATGCTCAAAGGCAATGGGGGAGGGAACGACCGGTTCAAAGTAGTTTGCCTGACGAGACGGATTCTTCCACTCTCCGGTGGCATCCGATTCCCGGAGCTCGACCAGTTGACCGGGTTGCAGTGCGGTGAGTCGCTGTATTTTGCCTGAATGCCAGATTACTACCGCAGAATCAATCACTGCACTGGTACCCAGGCCGAAATGCAGGGTAAAGTCAACGCCCGACTGAAAGCCGCGTACAGGCTGCATTTCACGCTCGTCACAGTACGAACCCTGGTAAAGCCGCACTTTGGTGCCAATTCCCTGTGTATTGGGCGTATTTCCCTTCAACCTGAAACGGATGGATTTATTTTGGGGCGACAGTTTTTCGGCGTTGTTGCGATATATCCCCGCCTGCTCATCCATATTGTTCATTACAAGATCGAGGTCACCGTCCAGATCCAGATCGGCGTAGGCGGCTCCGTTGGTCAGTACAGGTATTTCAAATCCCCAGGATGACGACATATCCTCGAACTGCAAACCGCCGGCATCGGCCCCTTTATTCCGGAACATGTAGTTGTGAACTTTGTTGGAAGGCATTTTTTTGATGACCTCCTGCAGTCCACCGGCCGGCATGGCGCCATTTGACAGTTTTTCTTCCACATCTTCCCGGTATTTCAGGAAGTCCATATTGGTGAAGTCCCGCTTGTATCCGTTGGAGACAAAGAGGTCATTCCATCCGTCGTTGTCATAATCAGCAAAAAGCGTGGCCCACGACCAGTCGGTGTTCGATACGCCCGCAATCTGCCCGATTTCGCTGAATGTGCCATCACCATTGTTCAGTTGCAGCATATTGCGCATGTACTGATAGTGCAGCTCATTATGGAGCATGATGGTAAACTGGTCGTACTGATGCGGGCCATAGAGCAGCTTCTGTCGCCTGTTGTCTTCCGGGAGCATATCGCCGGCAAACAGGTCAACCAGGCCATCGCGGTTGATATCGGCCGCATCGGAGCCCATGGAGAAGTGCGGTACGTGCCCGGTGGCCTCTTTGATTACATCCGTGAATTTTTTCCCCCGCTCGTTGATATAGAGGTGATCATGTTCGGCATAGTCGTTGGTCACATATATATCCGTCCAGCCATCTTCATTGAAATCCACGGCAGTCACACTGAGGCCGTAGTTGGAAATGCCGCCTGCAACACCTGCTTCGTCGCTGATATCGGTAAATTTGCCGTTGTCATTGCGAAAAAGCCTGTTGGAGAGATATGGTTTCCGGCTGTTGCGTGCCAGCGGATCAATACCTACCTTGTTAGAAATGGAAATCAGTGAGTGATTAAGCGTGAACAGATCGAGGTCGCCGTCGCGGTCCAGGTCAAAAAACACGGCCTGAGTGGAGTAGCTGTCGTCGTCCACGCCATATTCGGCCGCTTTTTCAGTGAAAGTGGGCACTGTGCCTCCGTTATTGATATACAGCAGATTTTTCCGGTTGGCGGGATTACCGTCTGCAGAGCGGCTCACATAGATATCGAGCAGCCCGTCTCCGTTCACATCTGCCATGGCAGCTCCGGTTTTCCAGCCTTTGGCGCCTACACCGGCTGTGGCGGTGATATCTTCAAATTTGAATTCCCCCTTGTTGAGGTAGAGTTTGTTTTCTCGGTTGTTTGAGGTGAAATACAAGTCAGGCAACCCGTCGTTGTTCACATCACCTGCAGCAACTCCGCCGCCATTATACAGATATTCGTAGGTAAGAATATTAATCTGCTCATTTTCAACATTGATATTATTGAAATCAATGCCGGTTTCTTTGGCATCCAGCTTGCTGAAAAGCGCATTTTTATTGTCGGAATTGCCGGTGCAGGAGGTGAACAGCAGGCAGGCCACGACAAAGGATAGAAAAGAGGGTGTCAGTTGCATCATGACAAACGGGTGCAGTGTGGCGAATAATTGAAAACAATTGATCGCGTAAAATTCAGCACTTATGTTCGTTTAATCAAAAAAATGTTTCCCGTTCTGCCATTGCTTTTGAAATCAGTGTTGTGTCCCGGGGTATTATTCAGGGTTGTTGTATACGGATAAAATCCATGAAATTATTCCTGTTGATACACTCAAACGAGGCTCCAGGACAGACTTCTGACCAGGTTTTGGGTGTATTTCTCCAGAAGATCTTTTCTCAAATTGTCCTGTTGAAAACGACCAGTAAGCACATATAATCAGTTTAGGATACAGATATACGCGATTTGTGATGATCAACCATCACAAATCGCGCATAATGAAAAAAAAACGCCCCGCCTTCAGAGAGGGCGGGGCGAAATGTCCCGAAGGACTACAGGATTTCAGTGTGTGTACGGGCCGGTTTAGTCGGCTTTGTCCCACCAGACGTTCAGATCCCACCACAGGCGGGTGCTCACTTTGTCGGGGCCCTGACCGGCTACTGCCTTGCCGTACTCATCGGCATTGTTGATGGATTCAACGGTTGGGTAAGCGATACGCTTGATGAAGTTGCCCGGGCTGCCATCGGTGGCGGTTACTGCACCGGCATCCGGGGCCGCAGGAGCTATCCAGATAGGCAGACCCACGCGGCGGTGATCGTTCCAGGCTTCCCACGAACCATCAGGGAACATGGAAATGTACTTCTGTGTCATGATTTTCTGCAGAGAACCATCAGCGGGCTTGCCGAGGAAGGTCTTTCCGCTCCTGAAGTCGTAGTTAACGGTAGTGCCGTAAGTATTCTCGTCTGTAGATGCCAGGTAGGCGTCAACCGGTGCTCCTGACAGACCAAAGCGGGCCATAGACGCACGAACACCTGACTCATAGAAGGATTTGGCGCTTCCACCCATGTTCCAGCCGCGGTAGGCGCCTTCAGCCTGAAGGAAGCAGACTTCCTCATAAGGCATCATGGTGTAGTCGAATTCCGGATCGCGGAAAGGAGCTGCCAGGCGGGCATACTTGACATTGGAGTACTGTGTCAGACCACTGGCGGTAGATGGCAGACCGGCAGGAACGCCAGCCCAGCGGCCAACTGTTGAAATATTCTGTCCGTCAATCACATCGTTTTCAACGCCACCGTTACCTGTTGTGGTCACTTCAAACATGAGCGGACCGCGTGGGTCAACCTTGGAAGGTACACCCACACGATAGCGGTTGGCACGTGGATCTGTCGGGTGCTCCACGTTGGTAGAGAGCTGAATACCCTGGTCATCGGTAGTGTAGCCACCCGGGAACGGCTGGCCGCCCAGGCCTACCATCAGGTTTTCCATGGTACGGCTCATGGTCATGCCACCCCAGCCGTAGTATTTGCCCAGTGCGTTGTCGCGACCCCAGCCATAGCTTGGAGATTTGGGGATAACGCAGGCGTCTTCGCGGCTCTGCATCACACCACCATCGGCTGCCACAGCTTCTTCTGCATGCTGCTTTGCAGTAGCAGGATCTACCTCAGACAGGCGTACAGCAAGGCGGAGGCGGAGCGAGTTGGCGAATTTTTTCCACTTGGAAACATCACCGTGGTAAATCAGGTCCTGATTGGCAGGAATGTTGAGATTGGCGGAAGAAAGTCCGGCAGAAGCCTCTTTCAGTTCGCGGAGAAGGTCAACATAAATATCCTTCACCTTGTCGTAAGGAGGATTTTCGCCCGTACCGTCGGCAGCCTTGAAGTAAGGGATATCGCCGAAAAGATCAGTAGCGCGGGTTACAACAAGTGCCTTGTAAATGCGCGCGATGTGGTACGCGTTGCTCTTGTTGTCCTTGGCACCCTCGTTGCGTATGATATCATTCAGGTTGGCCACCCATCCGTTGTAATAGCCGGCACTCCAGTAGTCGTTCGTCCAGCCATCAACCGGGATGTAACGCTGGGAGCTGAAGCCCTCATTGGCAAAATACTGGGAAAAGATGTCGCAGTACAGATTCTGTATGCGCTGGTGAATGTGTGCATCCATACCCGTTCCGAACATCACGTTCGTTAACTGGAAACTCGGATCCACCTTGTCGGCAGTTACACCGTTAGGATTTTTGTTGATCTCGTCGAAGTCTTTGGTACAGCTCCAAAAACCCCCTGCAACGAGCAATCCGAGTGCCAGTATGGGCAGGCCGGAGAGTTGAAATTTCAATTTTTTCATCTTTCAAAAAAATGTTTAAGCAATATTGAAGTTGCAGTTTGGATTAGAAGTTCAGGCGAACGTTGAAGCCGAAGCTGCGCGCCTGCGGCATGGATGTGCTCTCCATACCCTGATCGTTACCTACAGAAATATAGGAGTTCAGGATATAAGCCGGTGTATCTGCATTCTTGCTGATAATGAACAGGTTGCGACCAACAAAACTGATAGTCAGATCGCGTACGCTCGACTTGGAGAACATCTTGTTCGGGAATTTGTAGCTCAGGATGGCCTCTCTCAGCATGACGTTGGATGCGTCATAAACAAATGGCTCGGCCGTGTTGTTCGGGCCGGCCACGCGCTCCCAGTACTGCTGTGAGGAAACTTCCACGGTGTTGCGCTCTCCGCTTTCAGTAACGCCATCTACTACCCAGCCACCATCGCGGTTGTTCAGGGTGTTGTTCGACAGGCCGGTTGCATGCAGCTGTGATTCTGTTTCAGAGTAGATTACACCGCCTTTGCGTGCATCCACCAGGAAGTTAAGCGACCATGACTTGTAGGTGAGTGTGTTGCTCAGACCACCAAGCCATTTGGCCTGTACGTTACCGAGGAATACATCCTTGGAGTCAGTCAGTTTGGGCAGACCAGCTGCGTCAACCACGATTTCGCCGTTGTCGTTGCGCACAAATCCGCGACCATAGATATCGCCGAACAGTTCGCCTTCATCAGCTACGATGAATACTGCGCGTGGGCCGTATTGCAGGTAGCGCTTGGTATCATCGTTGAGTTCGATCAGACGGTTGCGGTTGGCAGAGTAGTTCAGATCAAGATCCCAGCGGAACGAACCGGCTTTAACCGGAGTAGTATTCAGCACCAGTTCAACACCCTTGTTCTCTACGTTACCACCGTTGATGATCTTGTTGGCAAAGCCGCTACCAGGAGGTACCGGCAGGTAGATACGCTGGTTGAGCGCATTTTTCTGATACAGCGACAGCTCAAATCCGAGGCGATTGCCGAAGAAACGGGCCTCAAGACCTACTTCTTTTGACTTTATCAACTCGTTTTTCAGATCCGGATTGTAAATAGTGGTCGGAACACCGGAAACAATGGCGCCGGCGCCGGAACCAATACCGTAAGTAGCTTCCAGTTCGTACGGATCAGCATCGTTACCGGCTTGAGCCAGTGCACCGCGCACTTTCAGGAAAGAGATAAATTCTGGCAGGTCAAGTGTTTCAGACAGCACTGCGGAAAGGCTGAATGAAGTGTAGTCGAATCTTCTGTTGGCAACCGGAAGGGTAGAAGTCCAGTCGGAGCGGTAGCTTCCTTCCAGGTACAGCCAGTTGTTATAGTCAAGGCTGGCCAGGGCGTAAGCAGAGTTGATGCGCTTCTGGATAATGCTGTTGGAGAGCGAGCGGCGGTCGTTCAGACCTGTACCGAGGTTGTAGAAGTCAACCACCAGGTTGCCATTGTTGGCACCGTAGATGGAGCTGCTCTTGAAGTCGAAGCGGCTGCCACCTGCGCTCAGTTTGGCGCCAATCTTGCCGAAACGCTTGTAGGCAGTCAGCAGGTAATCAGCGTTCGACGTGCGGGCGTTGGTACGATCCTGGTAGAAGTTACCTGTTGGTTCGTTGTAACGCTGACCGTATGCCAGGCGACCCTCGTTCTGGTCGGCGTAGTAGTCCATGGAGTGACGGAGCATCAGCGTCAGCCAGTCGGTAACCTTTACATTGGAAGAGATCATCGTCAGGAAACGATCGCGGATATCTTCAGTTGTATTCAGGTTCATAGTCCAGTACGGATTCTGGATGACGTTGCTGCCACCCGGATTCCAGACCATCACGCGGCGCAGGGCGTCGTAGCCAGGAGCCAGATCATTCACATTTACGTTACCCGGGAGGAAAAGTACACTTCCGTAAGCATTTTCCGGGTCGCCGGAGAGGCGCGGACGATTATAACCACGGGAGTTGATGTACGTTACTTTGGCATCTACACTTACCCGGTCGTTGAGTGAGTGACCAACACGCAGATTGGCCACGTTGCGATCCAGTGTGTTGGATGGCAGCATACCCTGGGAAGACGTATTGGTATAGGAAGCGTAGAAGCTGGTTTTTTCACTTCCACCTGTCAGAGAAATGGTGTTGTTCCATGTCTGGCCGGTCTGGAGGAAATCTTCAAAGCGGTTGCCATAGGAAGTAAGTGGTGTGGTAGAACCCGGATTGCGCCAGTCTTCTACCTGCTGACCAGAAATCTGCGGGCCCCAGGCGTTGTTGCTCTTGATGTCAAAAACTCCACCTGAACCCTGTGCATACTGGGTCTGAACTTCCGGTAAAGTCAGTGGATTTTCAAAAGTAAGGTTTGAATTCACCTGAACACCGAGTCCGCGGCGTGTGCTGCCTTTTTTAGTGTTGATCAGGATAGCGCCGTTACCGCCCTGTACACCATAAAGTGCAGTAGCCTCAGGCCCTTTGAGAACTGTGATGGATTCCACATCATCCGGATTCACGTCGCCGATACCGTTACCGCGGTCGTATCCGCCCCACTCACTTCCGTTTTGTGTCTGGAAGTTGTTGATCGGAACACCGTCTACCACAATCAGTGGCTGGTTGTTACGGCCAAGTGAGTTGTTACCGCGGATTGTGATACGGCTGGAACTGCCCACACCGCCTGCAGCACGTGTGATCTGCAGACCAGCTACCCTGCCACTCAGAGAGTTGGCAATGTTGGTCTCGCGAGCCAAAGCCAGATTCTCTCCGCTCACATTCTGGGCAGAATAGCCAAGTGCTTTCTTCTCGCGCTTGATACCAAGTGCAGTAACCGTTACCTCCTGCAGATTGCTGGAACCTGGCTCAAGTGAAACCTGCACGCTCGATTTGCCGTCAACTGAAACCTCCTGGGACGCATATCCAGTGTAGGAAATTACGATTTTTCCGCTTTGAGGTACGTTCATTTTGAAACCGCCATTCAGATCGGTCGTGGTGCCATCAGCGGCCCCTGCGGCCCGCACTGTTGCGCCCACTACTGGCTGGCCATTCTCATCGTTTACCGTACCTGTCAGAGTGCCCTGGGCCATCAACCCGAGAGAACTCAACAGTACCAGCACAACGATGTGCAGCGCATGCTTGCTGAGTTGATTGAACTTCATAAAAATTAGTTTAGGTTTGGTGATAAAATGAATGGTTTTGAGGCTATAACTTGACCCGGTCAGAAATCATCCGACAGTGTATCTGTGAGATACATAAGGTGTTGACAACAAACTGAAACGGGGAAAAGACAAATGTTGCGAACCTGATCGGCCCGGCGTATGCAGATACAATGATAGAAGAAACAGAGGCTTCCGCTGAAAGTGCATGAAAAGATGCAGATTAAAAACTCGACCCGAATTATACCGGTTCAGCATGAATACAGAAATGATTTTCAAACGTGTCTGACTGTCCAACTGAAAGACTGCCATTTGACGGCCTAAATGTAGAACGCCCTCACAATATTATGTGTACTTAAAAGGGTTTTTTTATCAAATAATCAACTTTTTAAAATTTTAGTTTGGAATAAGTGAAATATACTGCGCAATTATTTTTATTTGGAGGGTTTGATTAATTCGCTGAAGTGACATCTGAAAATCTTGTGATTTTTTTCCTGTCAAAGGCATATATTATACTGACGATGGACTGAAATGCCAACGGCCGGGAGCTGCCAGCGTACATTGGCTGTAAGTATAATTATAAGGAAGATATCCGACGAATGATTTACACCGTCAATCCGGTGGCTGGAAAATTGAAGCGCGCTGCGCGGGGCCGGGCCCTAAGGCCATAGGCCGGGG
>JBDLWO010000331.1:0-17472 GCA_039804245.1 Bacteroidota bacterium | reverse complement strand
CGAACTCCGGACGCACCCTGCCCTGGGCTACATCCAGCATAAGGCCCATCCCGAAAGGGAAAACCATGAATACACCACTGGAAATGAACAGAAGCAGGAGACCAATAATAAACTGCCAGCGGTAAGGACGTATAAACTGGAAGATACGAAGCGCCTCTTTCAGGCTGCTCAGGGAAAATTTGGGACGAGGAACTGGATTTTCTGACATACGGCTGCAAAGTTCCCCCACAAAACGCACATTAACCAGTAAAGTTGATGAATATTTATCCTGTTACAACTAATTAACAATATTCCGTTGATGATTGAAATTGGCAGACCGGCTGTACTTTTGCAGCGATGAAAAATTACCTTTCTCTGATAAAATTCAGCCATACCATTTTTGCACTTCCGTTTGCACTGGTGGGGTTTACTATCGCTGCCACCACGCATCCGCAGGGTGACATCTGGTTGAAATTGTTTCTGGTACTGATCTGCATGGTGATGGCACGCAGTGCTGCCATGGCTTTCAACCGGTATCTCGATCGCGATATTGATGCAGTCAATGAGCGTACCGCCTCGCGCGAGATTCCTTCGGGTGTTATTTCACCCCGGCGGGCGCTGTTATTTGTTACGCTCAACTGTGCGGGATTTGTGTTTGCCACGGCCTTCATCAATTCGCTCTGCTTCTGGCTTTCACCGGTTGCGCTGCTGGTGGTACTGGGCTACAGTTTCACCAAGCGCTTTACCTGGCTTTGTCATGTAGTGCTGGGGCTTGGTCTCGCGCTCGCGCCTGTAGGCGCCTATGTTGCGGTGACAGGCAGTTTTCAATGGATACCTGTTATTTACGGGTGTGCTGTACTGCTCTGGACAGCAGGTTTTGACGTGATTTATGCCCTGCAGGATGAGACATTCGATCGCGAGCACGGTCTTTATTCCATGCCCGCATTTTTTGGTCGCGGCAGGGCGCTCCGTATTTCGGAGTGGATGCATCTTGGCACAGGTTTGCTGATGGTTCTGGCTGCGCGACTGCTTTTCAGCGAGGCGCCGCAAACCGGCTGGTTGCTCTGGACTGGTACAGCTGTTTTTCTGTCATTACTTGTCTGGCAGCATTTTTTAGTCAAACCCAACGACCTCAGCCGGGTCAATATGGCATTTTTCACTACAAATGGTGTGGCCAGTGTGATTTTTGGCTCTATGGCCATTGCCGATTTGCTTTTCTGATTGCACAATGAAAGAACAAAGGAATATAGCCATTTTTGCATCCGGAAGTGGATCCAATGCACGCAGAATCATGGAACATTTCCGGAATTCGGATGTCGGAAGGGTTGTACTTGTAGTGTGTAACAGGAAAAATGCAGGAGTGATCAGTATTGCTGCAGAGTTCGGTATTCCTGTACAGATGATTGACAGGAATATGTTTTACGAATCAGAGGAACTGCTTGACATACTGCAAAGGTATAATACCGATTTTATTGCACTTGCCGGTTTTTTGTGGCTGATTCCTGCTTATATGGTGAAATCCTATCCCGGAAGAATAGTCAATATTCACCCGGCGTTATTACCGAAATACGGGGGGCACGGCATGTACGGACATCATGTTCATGAGGCAGTAAAAGCAGCCGGCGAACGGGAAAGCGGGCCTACCATTCATTACGTAAACGAGCACTACGATGAGGGCGACATCATTTTTCAGGCATCCTGTCTGCTGGACCCCGACGATTCTCCCGACGATATTGCCAGAAAAGTACTCGCTCTCGAGCACGAACACTACCCGAGGGTGATTGAAAGTTTGCTGCTCAGTCCGAAATGACTGTCCCGAAAATTCGGAGTGTTTCCGGTTTCCGCTGCCTGTCGAAAAATACCTTTATCTTCTTGTCGAATCCGCCCTGCTGGTAGGCGTCATATTCGATTCTGACCTCTCCCTTGCCACCTGCGGGTACGGGCGCCTCCGTCCAGCTGGCAGCTGTGCAGCCGCAGGTAGTTCGTACAGTTTGCAAAATCAGGGGTGAGTCAGAAACGTTTTTGAATGAAAAAATGACTGAAACGGGTCTGTTGTGACCTATTTCGCCAAAATCATATTCTTGTGGGTCGAGCCACTCCACAACTGGCGGAGGAGTCAGTACTGTTGTGTCGAGAAATATTGGCAGAAGCCAAAGCAGCAGTGAAGTCATGTTACTGGAACGTCTGATTTGTCAGTATGGTGTACAGGTTGTCTGAAAAAGATGTTGACCTGATCGGCACCCACTTTAAAGGTGGTAAAAAGATCTGATCCTGCCGGAATGGCCGGTGCTTTTATACCGCTGCCCAGCACCTGCCGGCTTTCCAGTATGCGTATTTCATCCCAATATCCGGTGTCTGCAAACTGTTGGAGCACACCTGCGCCGCCCTCTACATACAGGATGCCAATGTTATCCAGGTAGAGCCGGGCTGCGATTTCCTGTATGGAAGTGCGCGCACGTACACCTGTGAAGCGTTTGCAGTCGGGCGCCCCGGGCCTGGCAGGCCCAAAAATGAGTGTCTCCCGATTGTCGGACAGGAGGTGGCTGTCTGCCGGGACGCTTCCGGCGCCGTCCAGTAAAATCCTGAGCGGATTTTTACCGAAATAAAACCGGGTGTCCAGCAACGGATTATCGATAGTGGCAGTTGTGGCGCCTACCAGAATAGCATCCGATTCGCTGCGCCACCGGTGCGCCAGCCGGAGCGCCGGCGGTCCGGATATACTGGTTCTTTCACCGGGTCTGCCAAGAAACCCGTCGGCAGTTTGTGCCCATTTCAGGATAATATAGGGTCTTTTTTCATTAATTCTGGTAAAAAAAGCCCTGTTCAGCCGATATCCCTCTTCCTCCAGCAGACCTGTTTCAACTACTATACCTGCCTTGCGAATCATTTCAATGCCACTGCCGGCAACGAGCGGATTTGGATCAGTATTGGCAATAACAACCTTGCCGACGCGCTTTTCAGTCACCAGACTGGCACAGGGCGGTGTTTTACCGAAATGTGAGCAGGGCTCCAGATTACAGTAAAGTACAGATTCCGGAATCAGACGTTCATCGTCGGGAGCGACCGATTTGAAACAGTTGACTTCGGCGTGCGGGCCTCCCCAGCGCTCGTGCCAGCCTTCTCCGATCGTCCGGTTATTGTGAACGAGTACGGCCCCTACCATCGGGTTGGGCGATACCATTCCTGCTCCTCTCCGGGCAAGTTCGAAGCATCTTTTCATCCATTTGGCATCATTGTCGGGAGCCATAAGTGCCATCATCCAAGGTAAGAAGCCATTTCAATCTGTAGTTTACGGGCCTCTTCTGCCGCTTTTTCGGCGAAATGAATACTGCTGTCGGCATAAATAATACCCCGTGACGAATTGATCAGCAGACCTGTGTCGCGGTTGAGTCCGTAACGACAGGTGGATGCCAGATCGCCGCCCTGCGCTCCAATACCCGGTACCAGCAGAAAATGTTCGGGGACTATTTCGCGTACGCGAGCGAATGCATCCGGGTGCGTGGCACCAATAACAAACATCATATTTTCCGGCGTCCCCCAACAGGCCGTTTCGCGCAGAACGGTTTCCCAGAGCGGCCCGCTTTTGTCGAGCTGAAGCCTCTGGAAGTTGTTGCTCCCCTTGTTGGACGTCAGAGCGAGCACGATAGCCCATTTATCCGGCGATTCGAGAAAGGGCGACAAACTGTCTTCGCCCATATAGGGTGCAACCGTGACGGCATCGCAACCATATCGGTTAAAAAAGGCATCAGCGTACATACGGCTGGTATTACCGATGTCACCTCTTTTGGCGTCAGCAATGACAAAGTGACTGTGACCGATATGTTTTACCGTACGCTCGAACGATATCCACCCAGCCGGACCGAGTGCTTCAAAAAAGGCGAGATTGGGCTTGTAGGCCACACAGAACTCGCGGGTGGCATCAATAATATGCCGGTTGAACTCAAATACGGGATCTTCTGTGTCCAGCAGATGCGCGGGAATTTTTGACAATTCAGGGTCGAGACCTACACACAGGAAAGACTTCCTTGCGTGGATATTACTGACAAGTTCTGCTCTTTTCATGGTGCGAAGTTACTTGTTTCGGTTCGGGCCGGTATTGTATAGTATGCAATTTTTGACGCGCTCTTTCGTTTTTCTGTCAAAACAACCAACAGCATGATGAAAAAGCAAACAGGACTTGTTGTGATACTATTCTGCCTGAGTATGGCGGCCAGTGCACAGAAAACAAAACCGGCGGGCGTCCTGACACCCGAAAATGCTGCCAGAATTCATGAAATCGAAGATACACTCGGGATACTGGGTTTTGTAGTGGTGAACGATTCTATAGAGCAGGAGCGATTTGCAGCCTGCAGGCAACTGATTACCACGCTGGTGAGAGCACTCAAGGTGGAAAATTCATTCAGGTATCCGTTCGATCGCCTCCGCAGTATATCCATTATGGCTCCTCCCGACAGCACTTTCAGCATATTTACCTGGCAGCTGTTCGTCAATGACTCTACCTACCGGCACTACGGAGCAATACAGATGAATCAGAAAGAGCTGAAGTTGTTTGCCCTGCGAGACAAGAGTTTTGAGATGGATAACCCTGCGCCCGTGCATGAAGTACTCTCACCTGATCGCTGGTATGGCTCCGTTTATTACGGAATCAGAGAGTTTGATACCAGAGAGGGTAAAAAATATCTGTTGCTTGGGTTTGATGCCTTCGAGTTTTAC
This sequence comes from Bacteroidota bacterium, assembly GCA_039804245.1. Lineage (GTDB taxonomy): Bacteria > Bacteroidota > Bacteroidia > Chitinophagales > Saprospiraceae > M3007. The sequence continues at coordinate 12,780 of JBDLWO010000331.1, read as the reverse complement.
CAGCGCAGAAAAGTGATAGATGTATTGTCTTTCGACTCAAAAACCGGGGCCCCGGTTTTTGGCGCCTCCGTATTCGGGAAAGATCGTCCGGAAGACAGGCGTCTGATTTTTGAATATTCGGCTGAGGCCTCTGTACGGGTTAACTGGGATGAACAGTACCAGCTGATCCTGTTTGATCACCTGATAGAGTATCCGAGTCCGTTTGGTCGCGGTATAACCCACGTACCCGACGGCAGCTATGACGCACTGAAGCAGGAGAAGGGAGGCTGGAGCTTTGTCGAACATGTATTCAGGGATGATTTTCAGGAGACACCGCCGTTCCCTTCGCCGGTACTGGATACCAGGAAAGAAAAGGATATCATGGGACGAGCCAGAGGGAAAAAGAATAAATAGTTGATAATCAATTTTTTGAGCTTGTTTTTGGGGCTTGTTATGTTTCTTTTGGACATTGTTAACAGGAAAAATCTTGCTTTGCGTGTGTTACCGCAAGTACATTTGTGGCGTCACAAAGACATTGAGTTAAAAACATTTCATAAAAAACAGTCTCTTCCGATGAAACAACTGCTTTCTGTTTTCGCTTTCCTTCTTTTCGGTGCATTTGTAGCCAATGCCCAGTCCGGCCCAACGATGACCTTCAAAGTCACTACAGTTGACTATGGCAAAATCGAAAAAGGCAGCGACAAAGTGCGCAAATTCGAGTTCACCAACACCGGCAGCGAGCCACTGATTATCAAATCTGCCAAGGGTTCATGCGGTTGCACCGTTCCTACATACCCACAGGAGCCTATCATGCCTGGTGAAACAAAAACCATTGACGTAAGCTACGACACCAACCGCGTGGGTGCATTCACCAAAACGGTAACTATCACAACGAACGAAACACCAGATTCACACACCCTGACTATCAAAGGTGAGGTATTGAATCCTCCCACTCAGGAAAGTGTTCCTGCCAGCGGTGGTGGTATCAACAAGCAGTAATTTTTACTGATTGATTTTTGGTTTGACGATACAAGCCCGATCGGATTTATTCCGGTCGGGCTTATTTTTATGTTAACGGTGTAACTTTTTGGTTTGCTCGTGCGACTAACCAGTAACTTTGTAACTGAATATTTAAAACCGATGAAGAAGACACTCAATATCAGGCACCTGCTGGCAGTTCTTTCATTGGCGAGCCTTCTGGCTTTCTTCTTTGTGAACAGCCAAAGCGGATTCCTCTCCGAGTTGACGCTCCCTGCTGCGGGCAAGGAAGTAAAGATTCCGGAACGTGAACAGAGTGAGGAGCAGCAGGAGTCTGCCCGGGTGCCGGGATTATTCACCCTGAGCCGACTGTTGGAGTTGGCGGGCAAACTCGTTGAACGGGGCTTTTGATAACCCTGTTTGTGGGTAGCGGCTGCAGGATATCTCCTTTCCAGTATGATTAAGGACAAATGAATAGCGCTAACCCGCCTGAATCCGGGCAAAATGGTCTCAGAGACAATCTCTCACAATTCGTACTGCTGGTAATAATCAACGGATTTGTTGGTGGCATGGTGGGTATGGAGCGCAGCATCCTCCCGCAACTGGCAGTATCCGGGTTCGGACTGTCTGCCCAGTCTGCAGCCCTGTCGTTTATTGTTGCATTTGGATTGGTAAAGGCATTTGCCAATTTGATGACAGGAGGAATAACTGCGCGATGGGGACGGAAAAAATTGCTGTTGCTGGGCTGGGTATTCGGAATACCCGTTCCGTTTATACTTATTTACGCACCTGACTGGAACTGGATTATTGCAGCCAATCTGCTGCTGGGCGCGAATCAGGGTTTCGCATGGTCGGCAACAGTTATCATGAAAATTGATCTGGTAGGGGAGCGGAACCGCGGACTGGCGATGGGGCTCAATGAGTTTGCCGGATACCTTGCTGTTGCTCTGGCTGCTCTGGCGAGTGGCTGGATTGCGGGAACTTATGGTCTGCGCCCTTACCCATTTTATCTGGGAATCATTTTTTCAGTTGCAGGGATTCTGTTAACGATTTTTTTGGTCAGGGATACACATGCACATGTGCTGTCTGAGGCAGTAACAAGTAATACACCCCGTCTGAAGCAAATATTTCGTGATACAAGCTGGGGAGACAGAAACCTCGGATCCGTAACAGTTACCGGACTGGTGAATAATCTGAATGACGGAATGGTATGGGGGTTGCTCCCTCTTATGCTCGCACAGCGCAACTTTACCCTGACGGAAACGGGTATGCTGGCTGCTGTTTATCCGGCAGTTTGGGGTGTAAGTCAGATATTTACCGGTCGCTTGTCCGATTTCGTATGTAAAAAAGATCTCCTGATGTGGGGTATGATTTTACAGGGTATAGCCCTTGGCGGCCTTTCCTTCTCCAGTCACTTCACACATTTTGCTTTGTGGCTTTCGCTGCTTGGTTTGGGTACAGCACTGGTTTATCCGACTTTTCTCGCCTCTATTGCGGATAATACACATCCGCACGATCGGGCCCACAGTTTGGGAATATTCAGGTTCTGGCGCGATATGGGATATGCCATAGGTGCGTTATTATGCGGTCTGCTCGCCGATTACGCCGGTATTTCATTCAGTTTTACAAGTGTTGGAATCATTACCGTTTTAACGGGTCTGGGCGCCAACTACAGGATGCGCTGTAAAACCAGCCATCCGGAATTATGGACATGGCTCAGATCCGGTCTTTACCAATTCCGTAACAGGAGCCGGACCCGTAATATGCAACAATGCACAGCATGAGCTGTGGACAGCGATGCTTTGCTGACTTCAGAAATTTAGAGCAAGGAAATAAAAAACGCAATCGACTGTTAATCAGGCAATTGCGTTTGGTCGGGATGACTGGATTCGAACCAGCGACCTCGTCGTCCCGAACGACGCGCGCTACCGGGCTGCGCTACATCCCGAATCAGACAACTCACTGGCAAATGAACACCACTGTAGTACCCGGTCCGGAGCCACTCAAGGGATTTGAACCCTCGACCTGCTGATTACGAATCAGCTGCTCTACCGCTGAGCTAAAGTGGCAATGGCTGTTAGCGGCTGCAAATATACGGCGGCGTTGTAATTTTCAATAAACGTAATTTCTTTTTTTGGAGAGTAAACCACCTTGGGTTGTATTGCGGATATGTACCTTTGCGTATGAATCCTGCAATAAAATCCGGATCGCTTTATACTCGTCCTTTTCTTCTGCTTTGCATATCGCACGCCCTGTTTGCCGGAAGTTTCAGTATGATGATCCCGGAATTGCCTGCATATCTGACGGGCATGGGTGGAGAAGGTTACAAAGGGTGGATCATCGCGCTTTTCACCATAACCGCCGGTATATCCAGACCCTTCAGTGGTAAACTTACCGATACTATCGGCCGGATACCAGTCATGTATGTGGGGACGATTGCCTGCGTTGTGAGCAGTCTGTTGTATCCGTGGCTGGCTTTTGTGTCCGGGTTTCTGGCTCTTCGTTTTTTTCACGGGTTTTCTACCGGCTTCAAACCGACGGGAACATCTGCCTATGTAGCTGATGTGGTGAGTGAGGAAAACAGGGGAGAGGCGATGGGTTTTCTTGGCATCACCTTCAGTGTGGGCGCCAGCATATCGCCACTTTTGGGAGGCTGGTTAACTATGAAATGGGGTATTAACTCCATGTTTTATACATCAGCAATTCTTGCTGTCATTTCCATGGCTATACTCTGGAATCTTCCTGAGACATTGCACAAACGGCGCAGATTTGAGTGGCAACATCTGAAAGTGGGGCGTTCCGATATCTTCGATCCGCTGGTATTGCCGGTTGCTATTACCATGATATTATGTTACGCCAGTTACGGGGTTATCATCACGCTGATTCCTGATATGAGCGACAGGCTGGGCGTGGAGAACCGTGGAACCTGTTTCAGTATTTTTACCCTTGCCAGTGTACTGACGCGTTTTTCTGCCGGCAGGATATCAGATCAGATGGGGCGCGTCCCTGTGCTGCGGGCGTCTGCGATTGCGATTGCGATTGCCATGTCGGCCTTTGCCCTGGCCGAAACAAAAGTAATGCTGTTTATTGCGGCGGCTGTTTTCGGACTTGCAAACGGAATATTTTCACCAGCCATTAATGCATGGGCAGTTGATCTGGGGGAGCCGGGCAAGAAGGGGAGAGCGCTTGCCACGATGTATATTTCACTTGAAATTGCTATCGGAGGAGGAGCTTTGCTCTCCGGCTGGTACATTGCCAATCATTTCGAGCGGATGCCAGCCGTATTCTGGACGACAGCACTGCTGAGTATCGCGGGCTGGGTTTACCTTTTCAGGCTGGGAACGGGCAAGGATGTTTCCCTAAAATCCTGATGAACTACTTTTGTTTTCCGTGATCATGGCATCCTCCGGGATAGTGTGGTGTTCAGCTTCATCTGGCAGAAGCACCAGATTATATTCGTGTGAGTTTTCTATTCTCAGTCTTTCGCCGGTCCGATCGTAAAAGCTGGATGTATTCAGGCGGAGATCGTACCTGATACCCTGATTGTCAGCCCAGGGAAGGTAGCCGGCCGGCAACTCGGAGCAACCGAGGTAGTACACGTCGTAGCCATCAGACTGGAATCGGAACTCGAAGTTTCCGCGTTCGTCGGTAATTGTCTCGCTGTAAATCCTGACGCCGATGTCCTTGCGGAGCCATTCTTCCAGGCTGCCACTGGCGGAAAACACCGAGAGTTTGACACCTGACAGAGGAAGTCCGCTGTGTGCATCTTTGAAACTGCCACGGACGGTTGTCTGAAGACTGGCCCTGCCACCATGAAACTGATCTTCGGAACTGCCACAGGATAAAAGCAGCAACAGAGAAAATAATGACGGGAAAAACAGAGTTATGACGCTGAGAACTCGCATATTAAAGGAAATTGTCAGAAAGCTACTCCAAAACGGATTAAAACGATGATTAGCAGCGAGTGCCAGAATTGCTTGCAGGCAGAGTGTCCTGCGCTGTCAGCACACACGCTGTGCGAAGGTACATATTTTTTTTACGACAAACACAATTTTATTTATCGATTACAGTTACGGGCTTCACGTGCAGCTTCCCTGCCGGGTAAACGGATCAGGAATTTCATGGCTGCTGCTGCATTGCAGGCACAGGACGAGTTGATAATGATTAGTAAAATGTATCCTGAAAAAGTCTTGAGACACATATTTGCGGCACATGGTCTGTTTACTTTCACGGGCGGTCAATATCACTCAATATTGCTCCCTGTCGCTCGGAAAGTCTCTCGATTTTACGTCGGAGATATAGTGCTGCGTCGCTTCTGTCATCACCTGAAACAGTTCTGCATACCTGCGCAGAAAGCGCGGATTGAAATCTTTGGTAATACCGAGCATATCATGCGAAACAAGCACCTGACCATCGGCGTGTTTGCCGGCTCCTATACCAATAGTGGGTATGGCAATGCTCTCCGATACTTCTTTGGTGAGCGAGGCGGGTATTTTCTCCAGAACTAACGAAAAACAGCCCAGCTCATCCAGCAGTTTTGCGTCATCGCGGAGTTTCTGTGCCTCCTGCTCCTCCTTCGCCCTGACGGTGTAAGTCCCGAATTTGTATATGCTCTGCGGAGTAAGGCCCAGATGACCCATTACCGGTATGCCCGCCAGCAGGATTCTTCGTATGCTTTCCTCGACTTCCACACCGCCTTCGAGCTTGACGGCGTGCGCACCTGATTCTTTCATTATACGTATGGCGCTTGAAAGGGCTACTTCCGAGTTGGACTGATACGAACCAAATGGCATATCAACTACTACCATGGCGCGACTCACTGCGCGTACCACCGACTGGGCGTGGTATATCATCTGATCAAGCGTAATGGGCAGGGTGGTTTCGTGGCCAGCCATCACATTGGATGCCGAATCGCCTACCAGAAGTATGTCAATACCAGCTTCATCAAAAATACGCGCCATAGAGAAATCGTATGCGGTGAGCATCGCGATTTTCTCGCCCCGGTCTTTCATAGACTGGATAACGTGAGTGGTAACTTTCCTGATTTCGCCTGTTGCTGCTGACATAATCCCTGATTTTTATTTTCCGCCCGAAAGGTAGGCTTATACTTGAAATACAGACAAAAAAAAACCGTGCTCCTGCGAGCACGGCTAACAAAACAACAGGTTATTATCACAAACTCTTAATTCGCATACAGTCAGTTGGACAAGTCCATCCTGCTTTTGAATGGACCTGTCTCCTTCACCTGAAATTGTATAATCCCATGAACATATCTTGTGCAGAAATACATTTACCTCCGCTGTTCATGCGGCAAAGGTGAAAATCAGTGGAATGAAATTTTTGAACATTTTTTTTGCTTTGTGAATAATATTAATATTTTAATATTATTTAAAAAACTTAAAATCAAATAATTAAATTAAAAAATTAAATTAAATTGTGAAATAAACAAAGCAGGTATTTTGAGTAATACCAGTAGAGTGACTGGGTAATGGTACGATTTCAGACAAATTTTCCAATCATGGCATCGCCATCTGCCGACAGGTTGTCGAGTCGGATGTTTCGTATCTCATTCAGGCTACCCGCGCTCGCAGGCACCTCCACCTTGATATAATTATCGGTAAAGCCGGTGAATAGCGAAGAGTCTTTGTGCTGCTCCAGCAGAACCGGTCGTACAGAACCTGCAAATTCAAGGTAGAGTGACCGTCTTTTCATTTCAGACAGTCCGCGAAGTGCCTGATTTCTTTTTCTCCGTTCTTCTACCGGAACGGCGCCGGGCATTTCGGCAGCAGGCGTATTGGCGCGTTCTGAATAGGTAAATACATGCAAATAGGAGATATCAAGATCTTTGATGAACTGGTACGTTTCCAGAAAGTCGTCTTCTGTTTCGCCCGGGAATCCAACGATTACATCGCACCCTATGCAGGCATGAGGCATGACCTTTCTGATGGAGGCAACCCTTTCTGCATACAGTTCCCGTTTGTAGCGGCGACGCATTTCGCGGAGTTGCCTGTTGTTTCCCGACTGCAGCGGAATGTGGAAGTGTGGCATGAAACGCTCACTTTTCGCCACGAAAGAGATAATCTCATCGGTAAGCAGATTGGGTTCAATGCTGCTGATACGGAAACGGGCTACTTCTTCCAGTTTGTCGAGTTCGACCACCAGATCAGCAAAAAGAGCCTCTTTTCGCGGTTTTTCTCCTTCAATTACTTCTGTTCCGTTGCCAAAGTCGCCCAGATTGACGCCTGTCAGCACGATTTCGCGGGCGCCCATGCGCGCAATCTCCCGGGCGTTGTTCAGCACATTTTCAACTGTATCGGAGCGACTGGCCCCCCTGGCCCGGGGTATGGTGCAAAAAGAGCACTTGTAGTCGCATCCGTCCTGTACCTTCAGGAAGGAACGGGTGCGATCGCCAAAAGAAAAGGAGGCGCTGAAGGTGTTCACATCGCGTACATCACCTGCTTGCACCATGCCTTTACCCTGCGCCTTGCTCAAATCGTCCACATAGTCGAGAATCCTGAATTTTTCACCGGCGCCGAGCACGAGATCCACGCCCGGTATCTCGGAAATTTCCTGAGGTTTGAGCTGGGCATAGCACCCGGTGACTATTACAAAAGCGCCCGGACTGCGCCGCATGGCCTGCCTGACTATTTTGCGGCATTCCTTGTCTGCCTGCTCTGTCACGGAGCAGGTATTCAGGACGTATATATCTGCTTCTTCCTCGAATTTTACGGGCATATAGCCTTTATTCTCAAAAAGACGCGCAAGGGCAGATGTTTCAGAGTAATTGAGCTTGCAACCGAGTGTATGAAAGGCGACTGTGCGAGGTGTGGACATATTTCAGAAAAACAGTTGCAAAGATACTGGCGTTTCCTGATTTACACCACATTCCAGCCCGGCAGCTCCGGAATTTCCTCCATTTTTATATCCGGCTGAATGTCCGGAACACTCACAAGATGCAGTCCGTGGTTTTGAAAAAAAATCTAATTTCGCTCTTCACATTCTACTGACACGCCATGAAAAAAACAATCGCTTTAACGATGATGATTACTGTTGGGTATCTCGCTCAGGCTCAACAGGTTATCCCGCTTTACGAAGCCGGTAAGACACCAAATGCCATTTCCGGCAATTTTCAGGAAATCGCCTACACATTCCCGTTCAATGGCGAACAGGTGCGATTTGTCGTCAATGTCATTACACCCGATATGACTGTTTATTTGCCCGAACCAGAGAAAAATACCGGAATTGCTGTGATTATTTGTCCGGGGGGTGGATATGCCGGACTGGCGGTTGATCATGAGGGTCACCACATCGCCAGGAAACTGAACGAGAACGGTATCGCCGGTTTTGTACTCAAAAACAGACTGCCCAATACGGCCATGATGACTAACAAGGAGGTAGTCCCTCTGCAGGATGCTCAGCGCGCCATTCAGATTGTCAGGGAAAATGCCGCCAAATGGAACATAAATCCCGCCAAAATCGGGATTGCAGGAAGTTCTGCCGGCGGACATCTGGCCTCAACAGCCGGCACACACTATCAGAAATCGCTGATCGATAATCCGGGAAATACCAGTTTGCGCCCCGATTTTATGGTGCTGAATTATCCGGTCATCAGTTTTGCCGACAGTCTCACACACCACGGTTCGCGCTTTAATCTGATCGGAAACATGGATCAGTCGGAGTTCGACAAGCTCATGTCAGACAAGGAGAACGCCGACAAAAATCTGGCAGCAATACCCGTGCCTGCCGAACTCACTGCCAAATATTCCAATGAACTTCGCGTAACGGATGATACTCCTCCCGTTTTTATTACACATGCCGTGGATGACGGGGTGGTCAACGTGCAGAATTCCCTGCTTTTCGAGGCTGCTTTGCGGCAACACAAACGTCCGGTGGAAACCTTTTTTTATGCGCGCGGAGGCCACGGTTATGGCATGGATAACCCCACTGCCGATGTGGACTGGCCCGACAATTGTATCCGGTGGATTTTACAGCGCTGACCTGATTTCAGCAGGCTTTTTTCTTTCAGGTTACCTCTGTTAAATTACCTTTGGCCCTCATTCTTTTGGTAGCCTCGCTGCGGTGCGACTACTTATACCAACCTTTCTTTGATGAACAGAATATTTTTCTCCATCCTGCTGGGATTGTTGTCTGCTGTATCACTCAGCGCACAATCGGCCCCGCGTGTGCTTGTTTTCAGTAAAACAGCATCTTTTCGCCATGCTTCCATTGAAGACGGTAAAATTGCCCTGATCAAACTGGGCGCCGAAAAGGGGGTCCAGGTGGATACCACGGAAGACTCCGGCGCTTTCAGTGAAGAAAACCTGAAGAAATACAGGTGTGTCGTCTGGTTGTCCACCACCGGCAATGTCCTGAATCCGGCACAGCAGAACGCCTTTGAGCGGTTTATTCAGGCCGGAGGTGGTTATGTGGGTATTCACGCCGCTTCGGATACGGAGTACGACTGGCCCTGGTACGGTAAACTGATGGGAGGCTGGTTTGATAATCACCCCTCGCAGCCCAGTAACGTGCAGCGGGGCGATTTTCATATCGTTGACCAGAAAAACCCGCTGACGAGTTTTCTGCCCGAACCCTGGGTGCGTACGGACGAGTTTTATGCTTACAAAAGTATTGATCCGCATGTCAATGTGCTGATCACGATTGATGAAAAATCCTACGTTGGCGGCACCATGGGCGACTATCACCCTATGTCCTGGTACCACGAATTCGACGGTGGTCGGGCTTTTTACACGAATATGGGGCACACCGGCGAGACTTTTTCGGAAGAGCTGGTGCTGAAACATCTGTGGGCCGGTATGCAATGGGCAATGGCTGGCCCTGCACCCGACTATGCGCGCGTGAAGACGGCCGTCTATCCGGAGGAAAACCGCTTTACCAGGGTTGTTCTGGAGGAAAAACTGGATGAACCCATGGAAATGGCCATCCTGCCGGGCAATAAAATCCTGTTTATTCAGCGGAAAGGGGAGGTGAAGCTCTTCGACCCCGCAGTTGGAAAGAGCCGGGAAATTGCCAGAATGGATGTAAGCACCAAATATCTGCCGGACTCGACCGGTAACCGCGCTGAAGCCGAAGATGGCCTGCTGGGCCTGACGATTGATCCGGATTTTGAAAAGAATCACTGGATTTACATGTATTACTCACCAGCGGGTGACGATGCCAGGAACATACTCGCCCGTTACGAAATGCGTGGTGATGAACTGCTGATGGACTCCCGAAAGGTACTGCTCGAAGTGCCCGTTCAGCGACAGGAATGTTGTCATACCGGCGGTTCGCTCGACTGGGATGCCGCGGGTAATCTGTATCTGTCCACCGGCGACAATACCAGTCCGAGGGCCGATGGATATGCTCCGATAGACGGAAGACCGGGTCGTTCACCCTGGGATGCCCGGAAATCATCGGCCAATACAAACGATCTGCGGGGCAAGATTATACGTATTCATCCTGAACCAAATGGCACCTACACGGTTCCGGCAGGCAATCTGTTCCCGAAAGGAATGGCAGGAACACGTCCCGAGATTTACACCATGGGTCACCGAAATCCGTTCCGGATCAGTGTGGATAAAAAAACCGGTTACGTTTACTGGGGTGAGGTAGGGCCTGATGCCAATGATCCCGACCCGAAACGCGGTCCGCGGGGTTACGATGAGGTCGGACAGGCACGTGGCGCCGGCAACTATGGCTGGCCATTAGTCATCGCCGACAATCAGCCCTATGTTGACTATGACTATTCCACACAGACGTCCGGAGAAACCTTCGCTGTGGAAACGCCGGTGAACAACTCACCCAGTAACACCGGGCTACGGGTACTTCCACCGGCCCAAAAGGCATTTATATGGTACCCCTACGCCGAATCGAAGGAGTTCCCGCTGGTGGGCTCCGGTGGCAGAAACGCCATGGCAGGACCAGTGTACCATCGCGCTGATTTCAGTAACGCTGCACGCCCGTGGCCTGCCTACTTTGATAACAAACTCATTATTTATGACTGGATGCGCGGCTGGATGATGGCTGTAACCATGAATGAAAAGGGCGACTATCAGGCAATGGAGCCAATTATGCCCTCGCACAAGTTCTCCAATCCGATGGATATGCAATTTGCCCCGGATGGCGATCTGTATATGCTGGAGTACGGTACCGGCTGGTTCCAGGGGAACGACGATGCCCGCCTGATCCGCATCGAGTTCAACGCAGGCAACAGGAGGCCTTCAGTAGTTGCATCCGCCGACAGGAAAGCAGGGTCAGTTCCGCTCACAGTACAGTTTTCGGCTGAAGGCTCCATGGATTACGATGGCGACCAGCTGAAATACGAGTGGAAGATTTCCACTGCCTCCGGAACCCAGTCAAAGACCATTAAATCTGACAAACCTGTTTACACCTTCAAAAAGAGGGGCGAGTACAAGGCCACGCTCACGGTGACGGACGGGAAAGGGCTCAGCGCCGCCCAGACACTGGATATTGTAGTCGGAAATGAGCCTCCTGTGCTTGATTTTGACCTTGGCGCGAGCAACAAGACGTTTTTCTTCCCCGGCAGCAAGATCAATTATGAAGTTCGACTGACCGACAAGGAAGATGGTTCTGTCGCAAGCGGAACAATTTCACCAGACCAGGTAGCTGTTAATATTGATTATCTTCCGGAAGGCTACGACAAAGTGGCCATCGCTCAGGGACACCAGTTCTCCAGTGCCAATGCCCGTTTTGCCACCGCTATGAAAATAATGGAAGGAACTGACTGTAATGCCTGCCATAAACCCATTGAAAAATCCATTGGCCCGAGTTTCCGTGAGGTTGCACTCCATTACAAGGATCAGGCAGAAGCACTTGATTTGCTCGCCGGACGAGTCATCAATGGAAGTTCAGGTGTATGGGGTGATGTGGCCATGGCCGCACACCCGGCACTGTCGGGAGAAGAAGCCAGGGAAATCATCCGCTATATATTGAGTTTTGCCGACGAAAAAACCAGTCCGGCCCCACTGCCGGTCAAAGGAGAGTACCAGACGAGTATTCCGGCAGATGACAAGGGAATTGGCGTGTATCTGCTTCGTGCTGCTTACCGCGACCGCGGTGCGCCCGGTTTGCCACAGCTCAGTGCCGAAAAAACATTTATACTTCGCAACAGCAGAATAGGCGCCCATGAGGTGGATTTTGTGAAAAATGCACAGAAAATGACCTTCAGTGGTATGAAATTCTGTATCCCGTCGAATGAAGGCCATGCAGGTCTGTATGGAATAGACCTGACCAATCTCGTTCAGGTTAAAATTGGTGCCATGGCGCCCAAAAAGTTCAATTTTTCAGGTGGATTGATTGAAATGCACCTTGATGCAGCCGATGGGCCGCTCGCGGGCGAGCCCGTGCGAGTGGAACCCACCGAGGAAATGATACCCTCACAGTTGGTGATGAAACTGTTCAGTTCCGCCAGCGGGATTCACGACATCTATTTTGTGTTCAGGTCTGAGTCAGCAGCACAAACCCTCATGACTGTTACCGAATTTGTTTTTCAGGATGAAAAGATGGCGTCCACGCCGCCTTCAGCCCCTGTTGCAGCAGAAAAGACAGACATCGGAGATTATACCGGTGTATATGAGTTTACCGGTCTGCCCTTCAAAACTATGGAATTTGCTGTCGAAAACGGAGAATTGGTAGCGATTTCCGCCATGAACAGAGGTGCAGTGAAGGCCACCGGTGCGCCCGATACTTTTGATGCTGACGGAAAGGCTTTATTCCAGTTTGTCAGGGAAAACAGGAAGGTGACCGGGGTCAAACTGATGCCCCCGGGAATGAGCTTTTTTGGGAAAAAACTTTGATAATCAA
>JBDLWO010000330.1:0-3400 GCA_039804245.1 Bacteroidota bacterium | reverse complement strand
AAGTCTTGTAAATCTCCGGAAAATTGTCCCTCAGAGAAAGTCAAAGATATACATTAGTTCTCTTCAAGCCGCATTTCAGTGTAACATGTCGTATCATTTAACATAAAATAACGTTTGGGGAGCACCTCATAAGGGTAGTTTTTGAACGGCCCCAGCAGCAGGCGCGACTCACACTGCAACGTATCGTATTTGTGCGGTTCACCTGTTACCAATATGGCACGTGTATTCCCGGGAGTATCCAGAGCCGACAGCAACAGGAATTCATACGTCATGGCCCATGAGAGTTTGAACGTATCCATCGGTATCTGTTTTTCGGTCAGAATCAGCCGGCCTCCAGCATTTCCCGATGTTGACAGAAACTGGCGCTCCCAATTCAGCCGGGCCGTCCAGCTTTCATGGGCGCCCGCTATTCTGTATATACCCGATAATGCCAGAAACGCCGCGATTACCACCGTTTTTCTGTCGCCAAACCACCCCGGAAGTACATCCATTACCAGCGGCATGGCGGCAAACAACCCCAGTGGAAGCCACAGGTTTTCCATATAAAACTGGTGGGTGCTTTCGCTGTAGGGCACATTGACCGCAAAAACAAATACAACAGGATAAAGCAATGTCAGTCCCCCTTTCAGCCACTGCCTGCGGGCAACGTAATAAACCAGGGAAATACCCAGTGCTGCAGGTACAAACCAGTAGTCAGACAGCAGATATGCCCACAGATCCCGGTTACTCTGAATATCCAGCCAGTTGGGCCAGAGCTGCCCGAAGGCCGCCGTCCGTTTCATGGCTGCCGCATCGTACCAGTCCAATTTAAGTACTTTGTATTTTACCAGCGCAGTCGCTCCCAGCATCGCCAGGAAGGTTGTGTAAACCGGCCACCTGGCGCTATACCACTTCTTTTCCCCGCTTTCTGGTGAAATAATCATGAAAAGGCAGGCAAAAACTGCCGCGTACAGTACCAATGGATGAAAATAAAAGGCCGTTACAGCGGCAAACAGCCATAGTGGCCACTGCCACCAGCGCACCGATCTCAGCGTTGGCTGCCCCGATATCCAGGCCATGACGGCAATCAGAAAAACGAGCCCCTGGGGCATTTCCGACAGCCAGTAAAAGGTCTGTGTAGCCATTCCGGTTACTGCCAGCAGGAGCACCAGCGCCCATTTCCACTGTCGCAACCACAGCGCCCAGCCGAACAACAGCGCCGGCCAGATCACATGGCCCGCCGAATAGAGTCGCAGCACCCACTTCAGGGGCAATTCTGCCGCCTGAGCCATCCACGGCCAGCATTGTGTGGCTACAGCACCAAATCGCCCGCTCTGTATCTCCGGCGATCCGCTTTTCAGTATCAAAAAGGTCTGGAAAGCCATATCAATATGGGCGATGCGCTCCAGATAATATACCATGGCGAGCAGGAGAAGGCCCGCAAAAGCAGTGATGCCCGTGATCAGAGTCAGCCTTTGTACGGATATTTGCATGACGATCAGTTTAATACGTGGCCCGCATCTCCAGATCCAGCCGCACTTCGTTTTCAAAGAGCGGTGGCCTCCGAAGCCACAACACCACGTCCACAGACAGCCGCGGCTTGCTGAAAAACCGCTTGGAATCGGCCAGGGAGGGTATCACCGGGAGGTTGTTGCCCGGATCGAGCGGTACCGGATAGCGATAGGCTATTTCCAGAAAATCATTCGGATCAGCCTCATCATACACGCGTATAGACACCTGATCCACAAAACTCAGGTCAGAATCGCCATAAATACCCGCTATGGAGGCCCGGCTGGTGATAACCCCCGTTATGTCAGCATCTGTTTTCTTGTGTTCATCCAGATATTGCAGGTATCGGGTGGAAATATTCTGTAACTGAAAATGATGCACCTGAAATTCGCTGATGCCCACCGGAATGAAAAAATCCTGCCGGTACAGCATGTTGAACCCGGGCGCCACTCCATTGTCTTTCACACATGATAGCCCCGACCACGATGCAGCCACAATCAGCAACCCCAGCCGAAGGCCGGCAGGGATGAGTCGGATGATTCCGTTGGTCTGTCTGTCGATCATGGATTGCGTGGTTAAATATTCATGGCCTTTTTCACCATTTCAACGATTTCAGCCTCCATCTCAAGGGCCTGTTTCAGTATTACTTCGCTCTCGGCAGTCACCCGGGCAGCATACTCGCGATCATCAAGGCCTGTTGTATTCACCAGTACGTTCAGATAGGCCCCATACACGCAGGTACGGGCACAAAGGGCGCCCACTCCGGCGTCTGTCACCGAATTCGGATTGCCTTCTGCCACCATCTGCCTGATCAGCGGGAACGATCCGAGCGCCAGCTTCATTACTCCGAATGGCACCTCAATAGCCACTTTGGTAGCAGACTGTATGGCAGCCTTTCTCGCGGCCTTTTCCTCCGGCGTGCCTTTGGGCATACCAAAAGCGGTCATAATCAGGTTGAATGCATTGGTGTCTTCATCCACGGCGCGCAGCAGGGCGTCTTTCAGTCGCTGCCCCTGCTCCGCCGCATCAGAGAATGTCTCCCAGCGGTCGTCCCAGCCACGCTTGTGGCTGCTCAGATTCGCAACCATGGTGGCTAATGATGCTCCGAGCGCACCCACGTAGGCGCTCACGGAACCGCCACCGGGAGCCGGGCTCTCACTGGCAGCCTCGTCGGCAAATGCACGAAGGTCTTTGGCAACGAGCAATCGGCCCGCCGCCGGACTCCCCTTTTCCAGGTTGTACTCAATTATTTTCTGCTGCGGATCAAAGGGCGCCAGCTCATCGAGGCCCATGGATTTCACTGCGATTTTGATGAGCTCTGCCTCGCTGACACCGGCGCTGCGGCGCTGTTTTTTCAGAAAATAACGGCCCGCATCGAGAAATACCTGCAGCGGAGCCAGTCCGACGAGCTCTGAACCGGTAACACGCATACCCCGCGCCTCGGCACTCCGGTGACAGGCCTCGAAGGCCTCGTGCAGCGGCACCTGATTGATGTCGGTGATATTCATGGATACCTGGGCTATCCCGTACTCCTCTATGTACCAGCCGATACCCTTTACACCCTTCAACCAGCCGGGCTGACGAACCGGTTCGCCATGCTCGTCTTTCAGCGGTTTGCCGGTTACGGGGTCGTTCACTACCCTGCCCTTCTCTCTCACGTCGAAGGCCACAGAATTGGCCCGGCGAACGGATGTGGTATTCAGGTTGATGTTGTAGGCAAGCAGAAAATCGCGGGCGCCGATGACTGTGGCACCGCTTTTGGCATTGAAAACGGCAGGGCCATAGTCGGGCTTCCACTCAGGTCGCACGAGTTTTTCCGGGAGGGCTTCATATTCACCGGCGCGTATGTCGGCCAGATTTTTCCGTTCCGGACGACTGGCAGCCGATTCATACAGGTAAATGGGCAAGCCCA
>JBDLWO010000329.1:0-9479 GCA_039804245.1 Bacteroidota bacterium | reverse complement strand
GAAGTATGGCTACAAGGTATTATGATGCCGTTAATGACTGGTTAAAAGGCAAAAAAAATCCCGGTCTTCTCATTGCTGAGAAAACCGGGATTTGATGGAACCAAAAAGGATTCGCAACAGGCGAAGACCTGATCAGTTGGAAGAATACTTGAGCTCCTTGATACGAGCCTTCTTTCCAACCAGTCCACGCAGGTAAAACAGGCGTGCACGACGCACCTTACCACGCTTGATCACCTCGATAGCGGCGATATTCGGATTGGAGAAAGCAAATATACGCTCGACGCCCACACCGTGGGAAATCTTGCGGACAGTGAACGTTTTGGTCAGGCCGTGGCCCTTGATCTGAATCACGTCGCCGCGATAGTCCTGCTCACGCGTTTTGTCACCTTCAACGATATTGTAGGTAACAATAATGGTATCGCCAGTTTTGAACGCAGGGAATGAAGGCTTTTTCAGCAGTTGTTCCTGTACAAACTGAACGGCTTCCAGTTCTTTCATCGTATAAAAAATTTGTGTGTAGTCCTTTAAAAGAGGCGCAAAGGTAACACAAAGCGTTGTGAATAACCAAATTTTTTTATGAAAATACCTGAGTGTTAATTGCCTGTTAAATTAAATGTTGCAACACTTAATTTTATGAACTTTGCAGCGTCTGTTGCGTTTCATTGAAACACAATCATTATTCTGTTTGAATTTTCACTAACCAACCTTTCATTTTATGAAAAAAATCTTCTTTTTTCTCCTCCTTTCTGCATTTGTTACTGCTGCGCAGGCTCAAAATTATGTTGTTAATGCTGCATCCAGTGCAATTGTATGGAAAGGCTACAAGGTTACCGGCGAACACACCGGCACGGTAAAAATCCAGAATGGCAAGCTCATTATGAACAATGGCGTTCTGACCGGCGGCGAGTTTACCATTGACATGAACACCATCAACAACACTGACCTTGAGGGTGAGTGGGCAGGCAAACTGGTAGGCCACCTCAAGTCTGACGATTTCCTCGGTGTGGCAAGTCACCCGACTTCCAAACTGGTTATCACGCGCGCCATCGCCCTTGATACCAAAGGCAATTACAAAATTGTTGGCAATCTCACTATCAAGGGGATTACCAAGGAAGTAAAATTCCAGGCTAATGTCAATGAGGCTAACGGAACGGTGAAGGCAACCGGAAAAATTGTTGTTGACCGTTCTGAATATGATATCCGTTACGGCTCAGGCTCCTTCTTCGATGGACTGGGCGACAAAACCATCTACGACGACTTCGACCTTCAGGTAAGCCTCGTGGCAGGCAAGTAATCTTTTACTTTTCGCCGGATGGCCCTGCAGTGTATTCGGCAGGGCCATTTTTTTATACGCAGATAAAAATAAAAGCCCTAACTTTGACCCACCTTATACTATAACCTCTCTCAAGGCGTTTTTAACGCGATTGGGAATGCCCATGCACCGAATTTATTCATTCTTCCTGCTCCTGGCCGCCTTCTCCGGCCTTGTTTCCTTCAGTTCATTGAGGAATGAACCTGGAGGCTCTCCTGTTTTGTACAATACATCTGTCCATTTGTTGTTTCATCCGGACAACACCGCAAGCGGGCACACAGGAATATCCTACGCAGCAGAACCGGACTCCGGTGTGCGGCTGCAGGTACTCATGCTGAACTACAGTGAGTACGGCAGGGCCTACAACGAAAAAGTTCAGGCGATTATAACCAGAAACCTCCCCAGGGTAACCTTTACCGAATGTGCTTCCAGTGATGTGCACAGCCTGGAAGTTGCTCTTCAGTCTTCCGATGTTGTGGTGATTGCCTATCCTTCGGCTGCTTCAAACGCCACCCTTTCATCTTACGGCAAGTTGCTTCAGAAGTTTGTACAGGGCGGTGGCTCGGTGATTGTAACCGGTACGCATGAATTTGAGGTGCTCCAGAAATTTGACCTGATTGACCTTGATTTCGGTTACTTTTCCAAGGATGTTCCAATACATTGCGTGACCCCCGAACACCCGCTTCTTCTGGGTGAGCCATCAGATTTCTCCACCACCAATTTCGCCTATCCGCTCGATATTTCGGATCCGGCCTTTGTATCAGTAGCAGAAGTGGGCGGTTATCCGGCAGCAGGCTACAAACAACTGGGTAACGGCAGGGTCATATATATAGGTGTAGAGTACTACTACGATGAGGAAGCTCCCTCACGCCTTCTCATCAATGCATTGAGCTGGGCTGCCCGCAGATATTCCACGCCGGAAGCTTCCGAAACGGCAAAATCAGTCAGGCGCAATGAAGAAGTTCTCCTTGCCGGTTCCGTCAAGTACGACAATATTGACCTGAAGGTTTACCCGAATCCGTATGTAAGCAAGGCTACGCTCGATCTGGAACTCGTTCGCCCGGCCAACGTTCGCATTGAAATGACAGATGAATCGGGCAGAAGCGTGGCGGTCATACTACCCAAACGCCCACTGGGAGCTGGTCTGTGCCGGTTCGAATTGCCCAACATATCACCCGGCATCTACTTCGTTCAGGTGCAGATAGGCGAGCAGATATACATGAAGAAGGTAATCAAATCTGAAGCAGGCTGATCATTATTCTCCGAATATTTCTTCGGGTTTCAGTTCAGTAACCTTTCCGATTTTCCCCAGGTATTCAAAATCCAGGTTGTTTCTGTCACCCAGAACAAGCCATGTGTATTTCCGACCCTTTACTCTTTCATCATGGAAGCGTATCAGGTCTTCAGGAGTCGCATTCATCATAGCCTCATAGATATCTCTGCGCAGATCGCGGTTTCTGAAACCCCTGTCGCGGTTTCCTCTCCATGTCCAGAATATATCCGACCGGATGATCCTGCTGGCAGCAATCTGCTTCATCACACTCTGTCGGGCCGTTTCCATCTGCGCCAGTGAAACCGGCATATTTTCCATGATAGACTGGAAGGCCTCTATCGCCTCGCGCAGTTTGTCGGGCTGGGTACCTACGTAAGCCTGGAGCCAGTGTGCGCGATTTTTTCTCGTCGGGCTGCCCGCGTGTGCATAAGCAGAATAAGCCAGCGCCTTGGATTCCCGTATTTCCTGAAAAACGATACTGGATAACCCGTATCCGAAATACTGATTATACCACTCGTTAAAAACGTACTCTTCCAGATTGAATCCGGGGGTGCCCTTCGACAAAAGCAGCAATTCGGCCTGTATCATAGGGAAATGGATGAAGAGTACCCGATCTTTTTTCACACCCTTTTCAGGGTACTTTTCCGCCTTCAGCAGAGCAAGTGTCCCGGCATCTTTCGGGTGGTATTTTTTTATCACTGCACCGACAGACCGGGCCGTTCCCGGACCGCAGTACAATACATCATGTTTGTAGGCGAACAGTCCCCTGATCATATCGGTGAGTTCTTCTGGCTTTATTTCGGCGAGGCGGGCTGCCGGAATACGGTCAGAAAAAGGTGAACGCGGTCCGTATTTTGCATAACTGGCCATAGCCTTGCTCAGGATCACACGTTTGTCCGACTTTTCATTTTCCCGGCGCAACAGTATATCAGCCACCAGATTGGCCAGCGCCTCCGCATTCGGGCGGGCATCGGAAATCAGATGTTCCAGCAAAGAAACTCCCTGATCAAAACTCTCGCTGAGCCCCTCCAGCGTGAGGAAAAAACAGTCATCCTGACAACTGGCCGAAAAACTCAGTCCCAAACGGTAAAACTCCTGTTGTACCTGTCCGGGGGAAAACCGGGATGTACCCAGATAAGACAGATAAGAGGCTGCCAGTGCGAGCCGTCGCTCGGCGGTTTTACCCATATCGAAGCAATAGTGGAGCCGGAAAACTTTGGAATGCCTGTCATTGACAACGCGCAAACCGACATGTTCGGATAATGCTGATTTCTGGAATACGCGGGAAAAGTCAATAAAACGGGGCTCGATATCGGGGGTTTCCTTTGCCAGGAAGGCACCGGCGAAATCAGATATACCCTCCCGGTTGACTTCAACAGGAGTTATTTCGGGCTTGTCCACTTTCATTACACCCCGGTCTTCTCCCTGATGCTTGTAAACCGTTACATAGTTGTCGGGCCGGATATGCTGTCTGGCGAAACTGACAACATCCTCCTTTGTGACCTTACCGAGGACATCCCATCTTCCAACGAAGTCGCTCCACGGAATACCGAGGATAAAGGCCCCGGTAAGTGCCCCTGCCCTGCCCTGATTTTTCTCAAAACTTCTGATTTCGCTCAGCTTCATATCGCGCACAACGGCCTGCAGGAGCCATTCGTCGAACTTGCCCTCACGGAGCAGATCAATTTGCTCCATAAGAATGTTCTCAACCACTTCCAGTGTCTGTCCGTCGCGGGGTTTTGCCATGAGCAGGAGACTGCTGAAATCCTCGTAGGTACGCGGGTACGCGTAGGCTTCGAGCAGTTTTTGTTGCTGTATGATATTCAGGTCAAAAAGACCGGCCTGATAGTTGTGCAGAATACCGGCCACCAGCGGCAGCATGAACGCTTCTGATGAGGAGGCGCCCGGAAAGCGCCAGCCCACCTCAATCCAGGGGGCTTCGTTGCCGTATACATCACGACGTACCCTTGAAGTCAGCTCCGGTTGTTTCTCATATCTGAACGGAGGCACCGTTCCCGGCTTCCACGACCCGAAATACTTTTGGGCCAGCCGGGCCACTTCCTCCGGGTCAAAATCGCCTGACATGACCACCGCCATATTATTGGGGACATAGTATTGATCGAAGAACCTGTATATATTGGTCTGAGACGGGTTTTTCAGATCCTATCCCCGTCCGAGGGTAGTTTGTGTACCGTAAGGGTGCGTGGGCGTGAGTGTTTCCTGAAGCGCCTTCAGCGTTTTCCTGAAATCCTTGTCCTGGCTGATATTATATTCCTCGAAAACAGTTTCCAGTTCGGTGTGGAACAGACGCAGCACAGGGCGGCGGAACCTTTCACTTTCCAGTTCAAACCAGCGTTCCAGTTCGTTGGATGGTATATCGTTTACATAAACCGTCTGTTCCACCCAGGTATATGCATTGGTGCCTTTGGCGCCGATAGCACTTACCAGTTTATCATATTCGTTGGCAGCAGCAAACCGGGCAGCCTCGAAACTCAGTTTGTCAATTTCGGCATACAAAACCTTCTTTTTCGCGGGGTCCTGTTCATTGCGATGTTCCTCGAATTTCTGTTCAATCAGGTTAAGAAGCTCACTTTCCTTCTCCCAGTTGAGCGTACCCATCCTGTCAGTGCCCTTGAACATCATGTGTTCGAAGTAATGGGCCAGTCCGGTTGTATCGGCCGGATCGTGTTTACTTCCGGCGCGCACAGCGATTTCCGTATAAACCCTGGGCTCGTCCCTGTTCACGCTGAGAAACAACTTCAGGCCATTTCCGAGCGTCAGCATCTGTGTCTGGACCGGATCGCCGGGGACAGACGTGAAATGAACCTTTTGTGCAGCTTGCGGGGCATATTCGTGCATAATACAGGATTGATTGTTGGTTTGAATCGGAGGATGAATGTACTATAAAGTAAAACCTGAAAAAGGCTGGTTAGTTCAGCAGAATCACCCTGTTGCGGCATTGATTGTATTTTTAATCACTTCCGGATCAGACACCCAGTAAGCGGCATCCAGTCCGGCGATGGGCTGACCCGGAGGAGACACCTTTCTTTTACCGGTAAAATGAAACTCCGAGGCCCCGGTTTCCCGCACTATTTCGGCAATATTGGAAGCATCAATACCGCTACCCGGCATTATGCTGATGCGGCCGGCCGCTGCCCTGACGAGTTTGCCGAGCGTGAACCTGCCCAGGAACGCATTGTCGGCCTGTCCGGAAGAGAGTATGCGCGAGAACCCGAGCTCGATCAACTGTTCGAGTGCGGCAAAAGGATCGGGTGTAAAATCGAAAGCCCGGTGACATACCAGTTCCATTTCACCTGCTGCCGACCTGAACGCCCGGAGAGCATCGAGGTCGAGTTGCCCGCCGGAGTCGAGCGCGCCCACCACCACTCCGTTTGCGCCGGCCTGTCTGCAGAACCGTATATCGTCGAGCATGACAGCCATTTCAGCATCAGAGAAACAAAAATCTCCCTCCCTCGGGCGAATGAGCACATTAACAGGGATACTGAGCTGATTTACAGCATGCCGGATGAGACCAGGGGATGGTGTGACGCCACCGGTATCAAGCGCTGAACACAGTTCGATACGATGGCCTCCTGCCGCCTGAGCTGCCCTGGCCGACTGAATATTCACAGCACAGATTTCGAAGGAAATTCGTGATTGCATGGCAATTATTTAATTGGGGGGCAAAAGTGGTGATTTGTATTTAAATTTGTGCCAGCAGACATTAAATTATGCGTCATAACCTCGCGATAATCATCATCTTTTCAGCTACAACTGTTTACGGTCAGGATCTTCATTTCTCACAGTTCTACCTGAATCCGGCAACAATTACCCCTGCTGCGCCGGCTATGGAGCGGGGCGACATGCGTGCAGCTGGTCTGTACAGAAGTCAGTGGCAGAGCGTACCTGTTGCCTATGAGACCTTTTCCGGATCCTTCGACTATACTGCTGCGCGTTCCGGAGGCAGTCTGCTTCGACTGGGTTTGCAGCTGCAGCAGGACAAAGCGGGCGATGGGGGGCTTGAGTGGTTGCAGGCCGGCCTGAATGCAGCCGTTGGCCAGCAAATTTCTGCCAGGCACCGTCTTGGTGCAGGTTTTGGACTGTCGTTAGTGCAAAGACGAGTGCAGGTGGGCAACCTCACATTTCAGAATCAGTGGGGTGGCGACAGCTTTGATCCTTCATTGCCGAGCAAAGAGTCATTTCCGGCGGCTTCGGGGGTTTCACCCTCCGTTTCAGCAGGCATTTGCTGGCAGTACACTGCTGAAACCGGCAGGAACTCCACTGTCGCAGGGGTCGGGCTCAGTCATATCAACAGGCCGGATGTCGGGTTCGAAGCCGGAGCGAACAGATTGCCTGCGAGGACAGGCGTTTACGTACACAGTGTGATACAGGCCGGCGAAATGGCCGATGCTGTACTCTTCGGAACCTGGCAACACATGGCTTCAGCCCGGGAAATACTGCTGGGAGCCGGATATCGCCGGATACTGACCACCGGAACAGGCAACTATACGGCTGTCCAACTGGCTGTTGCCAACCGCATAAACGACGCATTGATACCCTCTGTTCAGGTTGAGCGAAACAACTGGATACTGGGGGTGAGTTATGATTTCAATATTTCTTCCTTTAATACCGCTACTACAGGCAGAGGTGGCATGGAAATTGCTTTGGTATGGAACAGGATTCCGGTTCCGTTGCTGAACAATACCAGAACCTGTCCTGTTTTTTAATCATTGTTCATAATCCGCGCGCTTCCTCCGCAACAGTACGTGCGTTAATTGTACTACCTGTTCATCGCGCCTACAACCTGAATTCCGGTTCATACCTCTATGCGGCTTAGGGTATTATTTGTCTTTTGGTGCATCCTGTGTGCTTCCTCTCTGACGGGGCAGTCGCTTCGTGCCTACAGGCGCGCAGGCGATGCAGCGTTCGGCAACAAAGACTATGGCACTGCCATCAGGCATTACGGCGAGGTATTGAAACAGAAACCCGGCGACAGAGACCTGATCTGGAAATATGCCGAGTGCTCACGATTAATGTATGCCTGCACGGAGGCTGAAAAGGCCTACAAACAGATCATCGAAGCAGACTCCGGCAGCCACAAAAAGTTTCCACTCCTTTATTTCAGACTGGCAGAAGTACAAAAAATGCAGGGCGACTATGCGGCGGCGGCAGTTGACTTCGATATATTTCTGAAAACGGCATCAACCGGTACAGACTCCTCTTATGTAGGGAGGGCAGTTGCCGAAATTGATCTCTGCAGGAATATTGGGGCGTCAGGTTCAAAGGGCCTTTCTGCAGAAGTAAAGCACCCCGGAAAAGAGATAAACAGTCCGTGGTATGATTTTGCCCCCGCCATCGCAGGTGATACACTCTATTATTCTTCCGGTCGTTTCGACAAAAAGACAAGTGGCCTTCGGAAAAAGCCGACAAAGCAGAGCCGCATCATGCTTTCAGTATCATCGGGCCGGGGCCGGGAGCCGGGCCGGGGTTTCCCGGTAACAGATACGGCCCATGTAGCGCACACTGCCTTTACGCCCGACGGTCGCTATGTATTCTTCACAATATGCAAAGACATCAACGCATCAGAGAAGCGGTGTGATCTATGGGTTACCGCGCTTGATCGTCGAAATAAATGGCTGGCACCGCTGAAACTGCCCGCCAGTGTCAATATGCCCGGATACACCACAACCCACCCGAATGTTGGTTACGATTCAGTCACGCAGTCGCTGACACTCTGGTTTGCCAGTGACAGGCCCGGTGGCAGGGGTGGGCTGGACATCTGGAGCGTACCACTGGATACCAACTACTTCTGCCCCTGCAACATCCCGGTTCCGGGCAAACAACTGGCCAGACTTCCATCCTTTTCGCTGCCGGTGAATGTGCCTGGAGTCAACACACCTGATAACGACATAACTCCATTTTTCGACAGCAATACGGGCAGGCTCTACTTCAGTTCAGACGGATGGCCGGGTTATGGAGGAACAGATATTTTCTACGCCGAAAAAGGAAAAAAGCCCGAGAATGTCGGGCCTGATATCAATTCTGGTTACAACGATCTTTACATGGTACTCTCGAAGCGGGGCGACAGAGGATACTTCAGCAGTAACCGGCCGGGATCGTTTTATCTGGATGAAAAGAACAAGACATGCTGCAATGATATCTTTTCATTCAGGCTCAGACCCGACACAACCGGCAAACCAGTATTACCGCTTATCGAAACCGTTCAGGAGCGACCGGATACCGTTACCCGGCCAGCAGTTCCGACCCCTGAAAGCCCGGAAGATTTCGGCGGACTGCCGCTTTACTTCGACAACGACCAGCCCGACAGCAGAACCCGAAACCCGGAAACCCGGAAAACCTATTCAGAAACCGCAGGACTCTATCTCGCACGGCGCGATGAGTACAGAACCCGTTTCACAGCCGGACTGAAAGGAAGCAGTGCGGAGTATGCCGCCAGTACATCAGACAATTTTTTTGATGAAGAAGTAAGGACAGGCGTCGAGCGGCTCAACCAGCTTAGTGAACTGCTGCTGGAGCGGATGGAAGCCGGAGAAACATGGGAGATACAGCTACGGGGCTTCACCAGTCCGCGTGCGGAGAGCGATTACAATCTGTATCTGGCCAAACGGCGGATAAAGAGTGTGATGAACGAACTGGAGGCCTGGCAGGACGGATCGCTGAAAAAATATATTGACAACGGGCGGCTGAAGATCAGCGAGCTCAGTTTGGGAGAAACAGCCTCAAAAACGGGCATAAGTGACAAAATAACCGATGAAAAGAACTCAATTTACCACCCTGATGCCGCCCGGGAACGCCGGGTTGAGATCGTCAGAATCATTGATTTGAAATTTTAAGTTAAAAATATTTCAGGTTTAAAATCCTCTTCGCTTAAAT
>JBDLWO010000328.1:0-7553 GCA_039804245.1 Bacteroidota bacterium | reverse complement strand
CGCTGAACGGATTGGGTGAAGCCTTGATATATCCCAGATCTGCGTTCGGGTCGAACGTACCTACGAGGCACTGCTCATCCTTGAGTGCCAGATAATAGTGGTTATTACCCGGGAGCTGGCTGGGGAAAATAAGGGGAATACCACCCAGCAGGGTATTTACAGTAACAGTAAGACCGAGATCCAGCGTATCTGGAGCCGTGTTGGCAGAAGTAGGTGTACCGAACATGCGGATGCATCCCAATGAACCGGCAGCAAACACACAATTTGGCGGGTCGCAGGAATAAGTCAGACCCACGGGAAGATTACTTACAGCGCCGGAAGTAGCGATAGTTACACTCGACAGCGGGATATTTTGAAATGCCAGTGGGACGTTTACTGTAATAGACTGGTTGTAGGGATTGTTGATGCAGGCATCAGCAAGCGCGTACTTGCGGCCAACAGTATCCCAGTAGGGAGGAGACAGCAGTGCTCCGGACTGGAGAATGGAGGAATCTCTCACGCAGTTTTGTGCAAAGGATACCGTAGCCAGCATCATGGTAATGAGAATGGGTAGAACTTTTTTCATGTCAGCAGGTAAAGTTAGTGATGAGTCGGTGCAACGTGGGCAAGAACTGCCCCGGGAGTGGAAAGAGGTGGAATAGTGTTTCATTGGTGAAGTGGTGATTGTTTTCTGTCTGCAAATTTACGTTCCGTCCTGTTTCTGAAACATGTTTTAACAAAAAATATACTGCCGGATATCATAACCTGGCGCAAGATATTTCACAAACAAAAGATAATCAACGATATAGAAAACGATAGCGATTCAGTTTTGCTATTTCTCGACAAAATGACTTTGGGTAACCTGACATTCATCCGGTTACCCAAAGTCTGAAAATGGCCCAATATTACTGTCCCATCAGTCGCTGATCCAGCTCATTTGTTTTCATTCCCAGTTTGGCAGCGCGCTGGTAGTCCTGCTGGGCGCCGGCTTTATCGCCGTTTTGTGCTTTTGCGCGGGCGCGTTCTATATAGGCGATTCCCATATCCGGCTTGAGCCTGATGGCATTGTCGAGGCACGGAATGGCCTCCTGGCTTCTGTTCATACTTCTGAGCAGCATGCCCTGTTCGTACCAGATATTTCCATTGTTCGGGTCATATTTGAGGTATTCCTGATAATCCTTGAGAGCATTGTCGAACTGACGTACGTTGAAGTAAACAATGGAACGGTTGAAATAACCGTTTTTATTAGTCGGATCAATCGAAAGTCCTTCGGAGAGGTCCTTCAGCGCCTGCTCGTAATTGCCCATGGCTCCATTGGCAGCGCCGCGGTTAATCAGTGTTTCTGCTTTGGATTTGTTTTTGGCAGGCTTTGTCAATGCCTCGGAATAATCAGCGATCGCCTTGCCAACAAATTCCTTTTGCTGGTTATTGAACTTGCCGGACAAGGCCATGTCGAAGTATGTCTTTCCGCGACTGTTCAGCAATTCAGGATTTTTCGGATTGATTTCAATTGCCTTGGAATAATCCTTCAGCGCCCTGTCGTAATCAGATTGATTCCGGTAAAACTGTCCGCGGTTCCAGTATGGCAGTGAATTGGTTTCTTTTTCATATTTCATCACATGGGTCCAAAGCGTCTCTCCGTTTTTCCAGATGGCTATCTGTTTGACTGTCCAGACGGCATAACCGATACCAACCACGGCGAGCAGTACCTGCATGAGCATGCGTTTCGACTCATCAGCCCATGATTTTTCAAAATACCATGCGGCTATGGCAAACAGTCCGAAATAGGGCACATACGTAAAGCGATCGGCCAGAAAACCCTGCCCCGCGCCGAGTATCTGCAGGAGGAACATGACATTGAAGAAGAAAAACAGGCTGCCGGCCACCCATATCCGGCTATCGGCCTTCCAGGCCCTCCAGAGCAGATAAACCAGTCCGAAAAAGGCCAGTGGCGCAATATAGACCGTTACAGGGAGCGGTTTGGGATAAGGGTACAGCGGCGACATCGGATACGGGAGGAACAGCTTGTACAGATACACGCAAAGCGAGTAGGCGCCGATGCAGAGACGGTCGAGGAAATTGAAATTGGTCAGATCATCCGTGGTGGAGCCCTGCTGTTTCAGGGTGTAGAGGTTGATCAGACCGAAAGTGATCGACATCGCCCAAAAAGGCAGTTTTTCAACAAAAACCTCTTTGACATCAAGTTTTCTTCTGAACCAGTAGTCCACTACCAGCATGGACAGCACCAGCGTTACAGCCTGGACCTTGGAGAAACTCGACAGCAGGGCCATGATTATTATGAGCACATAAGTACCGGTCCTGCTCTCATTTTTTTCACCTTGCCGAATCCACTTGATATAATACAGCAGTGCAGCGAAGAAAAAAGCGGCAAACAATACGTCTTTTCGTTCAGTGGCCCAGGCTACCGATTCCACGCGCATGGGGTGGATACCGAAAAGGAGTCCGCCCAGAAATGCTCCCCAGTTGCCAAAACCCATGGCAAGCATGAAACGCATGACCAGAAAGACCGTCAGCAGGTGGAGTATCAGGTTGTCGGTATGTACAAGTTTTACGAAGCCTTCATCGAACTCACCGCCTGTAACAGCCTTTTCGACAGCGAAAGTCAGGATGGGCAGCGGGTTGTAGTTACCGATCACGGCGCCCTTGTTGATATCAAAGAGATTGGAAATGGTTGTTCCCCATTTTTCGCCCTTGCCCACCATTTCCAGGTTGACGTTTTCCGTAATATTCGGATCATCGTCCCAGTTTACCAGTCCGTTCGACAAACTCGGGAAGTAGCAGGCGGCAGTAATGAACAGCACCACCACCGCGAAGGTGATCCAGCCTGCGGGCATTGCAGATGCTGAATCCCTGGCAACCGCCGTTCTGGATTTTTGGGCCGGTTTTGGCGCCGGTACAGAAACCTTTTTCTTCGACATATTTCTTTTGCGTTATCGGAAATAATCCGTGATGTACATTTTCAGGGAGCAAAAATAGCAAGCCGGAGCGAACTGCGCCCTCTGCGCCTGTTTTTTGTGCAGATTAGCCTGCAGTATATACCTTTGTACCGAATAAAACCAACTCTATCATGCGTCTTCAGACAACACCACACATCCTGATGGTTCGCCCGGCCAATTTTGCTTTCAACGCCGAAACAGCAGAAAACAACGCTTTTCAGTCGCGCGATGGCATCATGAGTGCCGAAGAAATGCGCACCGGTGCACTCGCTGAATTTGACAGATTTGTGGCGCTGCTGCGCGAGGCCGGCGTACATGTCATTGTAGCGGAAGACACTCCCTCACCCGCCCGACCCGACGCCGTTTTCCCGAATAACTGGGTGACCTTTCATCAGGAAGGGCTGGTTGTCACGTACCCCATGTATGCCCCTTCCCGACGGATTGAACGCAGGGAAGACATTATTTCGCTGGTAAAATCAGCCGGATTTTCTGCCGGGCGGCGACTGCACCTCGAAGGAAGCGAACAGGAAGGTATCTACCTCGAGGGAACAGGCAGCATCATTTTTGATCACCAGCACCGACTCGCGTACGCGTGCCTGAGCCCGCGCACCGACGCGAACCTGCTGGAGAATCTGTGCAATGAACTGGACTACCGAAAAGTGGTGTTTCATGCCGTTGATTCCGGCGGACAGGACATATACCACACCAACGTCATGATGGCGCTCGGAGAAACATTCGTGGTGATTTGTCTCGACAGTGTGCGCAACTCACAGGAACGCAGCATGCTGGAGGAACTTTTCAGGGAGACCGGAAAAGAAATTGTGGACATCACCCCCGAACAGATGAACCGGTTTGCCGGCAATATGCTGCAGGTTCAGAATACAGCCGGCGAACGCATCCTCGTTATGTCGGAAACTGCACATCAATCGCTGCGTCCGGATCAGATCGAACGACTTCAGTCGCAAACGAGGCTGCTCAGCGTACCCATTGACACCATTGAGCGCTATGGTGGTGGTTCAGCAAGATGTATGATGGCAGAGGTGATGATGTAAAACAGCGATCAGGCGGCCGCCTTTTCATCGTCGAATTCTCCTTCCCACCTGGCTACCACTGCAGAGGCCAGACAGTTTCCGATCAGGTTGACGGAAGTACGGCCCATATCCATGAGTGCATCCACGCCGAGTATCACAGCAATAGGCCATTCCGGAATGCCGAACTGGCCGACAGTGGCTGTCAGGATCACCAGTGAAGCTCTTGGCACAGCTGCTACCCCCTTGGAGGTAAGCAGCAAAGTACCCATCATGACCAACTGCTTGTCCAGAGTAAACTGATCAATCAGTCCGGCAGCCTGAACGCAGAACATGGAGGCAAGCGCCAGGTACAGTGTAGAGCCATCGAGGTTGAAGGAGTAGCCGGTAGGCAGAACGAAAGAAACAATCTTGCGCGGAACCCCGAACTTCTCCATAGCCTTCATGGCCTGAGGCAGAGCAGCCTCCGAACTGGCTGTGGCGAAAGCAAGAGAGGCCGGTTCATACACTGACTGGAAAAAACGCCTGATCGGGATCCGGAAGAACAGCATGACCGGGAAGAAAACGAGCAGGATAAACACGAAAAGCGCAACATACAGCGTACCCAGCAGCTTGGCCAGGTTAAGCATGATGCCAATTCCCTTGTCGCCAATAATGGAAGCCAGTGCTCCACCCACCGCAAAGGGAGCAAAATACATGATGAAGCCCACGAATTTGAACATGACTTCCGAGAGGCCTTCGCACCAGTCCACCATAATCCTGCGATGACGATCGTGTATCTGACGAAGACTCAGGCCAAAAAGCAAACTGAACACTACAATCTGAAGAATGGCATTTTCATACAGCATTTTTGCCGCGTTCTCCGGAAATGAGTGCAGTAATGTATATTTCCAGTCCAGTTTTGTGGCCGGAGGTTTGATGTTCAGCACTTTGTCGTTGAGCTCAAACTGAACTTCGCCTTTTCTGTTATTGATACTGGCCTGTAATTCAGTTGCAGGTACCTTCGCCACATCACTCGGTTCGGGCGTAATCCCCAGTCCGGCTTTGGTGTAATTGATAGCCAGCAGACCCACCAGCAGCGCAATGGAGGTGGCTATCAGGAAGTAAGTGAATGCCTTCACGGCAATACGGCCCATTTGTTTGGCATTCTCCTGTCCGGCAATGGCAATGACCAGCGTCGAAAAAAGCAGCGGCCCCACCACTGTTTTGATCAGGCGGATAAAAATGGAACTGAGCACATCAAAATCTTTGGCAGCCTTCCCCATATCGAGCCCGACCTCAAAACCGATAACCATACTCAGTAAAATCCAGGTGTTCAGATTTCGTTTCTGCCAGCCGTATATGCAGAGCGCAACAATGGCATACCATCGGGCGCCCGTGAGCCAGACGGAATCCATTTCTATGCCCACTGAAGGGAGCAGGTGGAGACCCGCCACAACGGCAACGCTGATCAGCGCAAACAAAAGAGACCTGGAAGAAAACATGCAAAAAGACGTTTAAGGATTTCAAAGTTCGTTACACGGTGCAATAATAGAGAGATATGACCTTATTTTATTCTCCTTCGACCTGTCAGGCGGTTGAAAAGCCTTTTTTTATACTTTCAGTTTGTCATTCAGATGTCATTAATTTCAAATACTCAATCAATATTTAAAATTTAATAACTTATAAAATATTGATTATCAATACTATTTTTTTATTATGACACTGTCCTGACCAATCCGCCCTTCACGGGTGGATTTTCACAGCCAAAACAGTAAAATCTTTGCACCGCGAATTGCAAACTCTAACACAAAAACACGAAAAATGAAGTATTTCTCCTTTCTCCTTCTGACAGCTGTATTTCCGGGGCTGTTGGGCGCTCAGTCTATACAGGAAATTTCCACTGGCACTGGCTACCGCAAACAAAGCTACGTGAATCTGTCTGCCGGCACACAAAAGCAGGTGGACAATACGAGCTGGGACATAGCCTTTACTGTATATGGTCAGCAGGATGCCGGTGTTTACCTCAACGAAAGTGCCGGTTCCAGCATGGGTCAGCCGCTTCCCCAGGCTATTCTTTACGATGCACAGACTACCAATTTCGCCGATCAGCCCGATCCGGCAAACCTCACAGCGTACAGGCTGCTCAATACTGAGAAGAACTGGTCTTACGGCGCCTTCAACGAAACACGCAATCCGGGTGATGTTTTCGACTACGGATGGGGCCGATACAATTTTCAGTCTAACCAGGTGGTCGGTTCGAAGGTATATGTCATCAAACTCCGCAACGGTCAGTTCAGAAAAATCAAAATCGAATCGCTGACCGGCACCACCTGGACATTCCGCTATGCCAGCCTGGATGGAAGCGGCGAGGTGGTAAAAACCATCAACAAGGCAGATCATGCAGGCAAAACGCTCGCCTATTTCAGCCTTGAAACAGGCAATATGGTGGATGTAGAGCCGGCAACCGGCGGTTTTGATCTGCTGTATGAGCGCTACACCACCAAACTCTGGGATCCCGGTACCCAGACATGGATAGATTACGATGTTGCCGGTGTGCTGCACGGACTGAACAGCCAGGTGGCTGAGCTGGACAATGTTGATCCGCTTACGGTGACGTACAGCGAGGCTGCCGACAGTTTCAAAACCGAACTGGATGTAATTGGGCACGACTGGAAATACTTCTCCGGTACAGCCTGGAGCATCGACGACAACAAGGTATTCTTCCTGAAAAATCCGGACAATCGCGTGTGGAAGCTGTATTTCGTTGATTTTGAAGGCAGCTCAACAGGTACCGCCATTCTTGAAAAAACCAATCTGGGTATCGTTTCGGCCGTAACAGACCCGGCAGCCATCGGTGTTCAGGTACTCACCTGGCCCAACCCGGTGGTATCAGAGCTTTTCGTATCGCTGGATATCCCTGCCGAACTCACTTCCGATGCACGCCTTCGGGTGATTGACGCTGCAGGCCGGTTGGTTGCACAACAACCAGCACTCCGTGAAGGATTCCAGGTGCAGCAGATAGACGCTGCCCAATGGACTCCGGGCCTCTATGTTGTTCAACTGGAAGTTCCAGGCCACACAGTAACTCTTGGCAAAGTCGTAAAACAATAATCAAACCCATGAACCGGATATTCCTCTGTATTCTTGCCACTGTGACGACATGGTGCGCCAGCGCCCAGTCTTCCAGAGACTCTCTGCCCGACAACCAGCTCGGCCAGGTAGTGGTCACCGCACAGTTTGCACCCACCGATGCAAGGCAGTCGGTCAGCTCGGTCAGGGTGCTCAGCCGGCAAACGATAGAGCGCCGCGCTGTTACCAGTCTGGGCGAATTACTGCAGGCAGAGCCGAATATCCGTATAACACAGGATCCGGTGCTGGGCAGCGCCGTCAGTCTGAACGGTCTCCGGGGTGAGAACCTGAAGATATTGATTGACGGCGTGCCCGTTACCGGCCGACTCAACGGCAGTATTGATGCCGGCCAGTTGCCCATGAATGCTGTCCAGCAGGTTGAGATCATCGAAGGAGCCCAGTCACTGCTGTATGGTTCTGAGGCCTCGGCAGGCGTCATCAATCTGGTTACAAGAAAAAGCCAGCTGAATCCGCTGGA
>JBDLWO010000327.1:0-10383 GCA_039804245.1 Bacteroidota bacterium | reverse complement strand
TCGTCTAGGGGTTAGGACGCATCCCTTTCACGGATGAAACACGGGTTCGATTCCCGTACGGGCTACTTAGACAGTTTATAAACCCTTGTAAGTGAATAACTTGCGAGGGTTTTTTCTTTTCAGTTCCGCACACGGGCACTTCCTCACGCCGCATTTTCTGAGCAATTCAGAGTATAATCATACTGCTGCCTTATTTTTCTTTAAAACTTTTTGTTTATTACAGGAAGATTGTGACCTTTGCGGTTTAACAGTCAGAAAAAACCATGTCGTACTCAGTCAGAATCGCCCCGATCACCGGAATACCTGCCAGAAAAGTAGAGGCTGTTATACAACTCCTTGAAAGCGGCGCAACCATACCCTTTATTGCACGTTACCGGAAAGAAGCCACCGGAGAGCTCGACGAAGTGCAGATCGGCGATATCCAGGACGCCTGGAAGAAGCTCGTGGAGCTCGACAAGCGGCGCGAAACTATATTGCAGAGTATTGAGGAACAGGGTAAACTCACCCCGGAACTGAAAGCAGCGATCGAAAAAGCTGCCACGATGACCGAACTGGAAGACCTGTACCTGCCCTACCGACCAAAACGCAAGACCCGCGCAACGGTGGCTGTCGAGAAAGGCCTCGAACCGCTCGCCAGGCAGATTTTTTCACAGCGGGACAAGGAGGTGGAAACTGCGGCAGCCCGATTTATAACCGATCAGGTGCCTACGGTTGACGAGGCTCTGCAGGGAGCCCGCGATATTATAGCTGAATGGGTATCCGAAGACCTTCGCGCACGCGACAAGGTGCGCCGCCATTTCGACCGCTGGTCGGTAATTTCCGCCCGTCTCGTGAAGGGAAAGGAAGCAGCCGCAGCCAAGTACCGCGATTATTTCGAGTGGAGTGAACCCCTCGACAAATGCCCCAGTCACCGACTGCTCGCCATGCGCCGCGCTGAAGAGGAGGGTTTTCTGCGCGTTTCCATCGCACCGGAAGAGGAAAAAGCCGTCAATGATCTCGAAAATATCTTCGTTACCGGCTATGGAGAAAGTGCTGCTCAGGTGCGAACGGCTGTGAAAGACAGTTACAAAAGACTGCTGCAACCGGGTATTGAAACTGAATTCCGGAATGCTTCCAAGGAAAAAGCCGATCAGGAGGCTATCCGCGTATTCACTGAGAACCTTCGTCAACTGTTGCTTTCAGCACCGCTTGGTGAAAAACGTATCATGGGTATTGACCCCGGCTTCCGCACCGGATGCAAGGTGATATGCCTCGATGCCAACGGAAACCTGCTCTATAACACCGCCATTTACCCCCACGAGCCCCAGAACCGTGTCTTTGAAAGTCAGGCTGAAGTAGAACACCTGGTCGAAAAA
The DNA here is from genome assembly GCA_039804245.1 of Bacteroidota bacterium. Classification (GTDB taxonomy): domain Bacteria; phylum Bacteroidota; class Bacteroidia; order Chitinophagales; family Saprospiraceae; genus M3007. The sequence continues at coordinate 9,028 of JBDLWO010000327.1, read as the reverse complement.
TACGGTATCGAAGCTATTTCCGTTGGCAACGGCACCGCCGGCCGCGAAACCATGGATTTTCTCAGAAAAATCAGATTCGCATCTCCTGTTGAAATATTTCAGGTAAACGAAGCCGGAGCCTCCATCTACTCCGCCAGTGAAGTGGCCCGCGAAGAATTCCCCAAAGAGGATGTAACGGTCCGTGGCGCAGTAAGTATAGGCCGACGGCTGATGGATCCGCTCGCCGAGCTGGTCAAAATTGACCCCAAAAGTATTGGTGTAGGCCAATATCAGCACGATGTGAACCAGACGATGCTCAAGGACAGCCTCGACAGAACAGTAGAAAGCTGTGTGAACAGCGTGGGTATCAACCTGAATACAGCCAGTAAACACCTTCTGACTTACGTCTCGGGCCTCGGCCCGTCACTCGCTCAGAATATCGTCCAGTACAGGGCTGAAAATGGCCCGTTCAAAAAACGCAGTGAACTGAAAAAGGTGCCGCGACTGGGCGACAAGGCATTCGAGCAGTGTGCAGGCTTCCTGCGCATACGCGAGGCCGGCAATCCGCTCGATAATACGGCTGTGCACCCGGAACGCTATGCTCTGGTGGAGCAAATAGCCGATGATCTGGGGTGTAAAGTGGCCGATATGATCCGTGACCGATCTGTTCGCGTAAAAATTGACCTGAAAAAGTACGTCAAAGGCGACGTGGGCCTCCCTACCCTGCAGGATATCATGAAGGAACTGGAGAAGCCCGGACTCGATCCCCGGGGCGCCGCCAAGCCTTTCGAGTTCGGCAATGTTCATACCATGGAAGACCTCCACGAAGGCATGATTCTTCCGGGTATCGTCACCAATATCACCAATTTCGGCGCTTTCGTTGACATTGGTGTCAAGGAGAGCGGCCTTGTGCATGTGTCACAAATGGCCGACAAGTTTGTGAAAAACCCGATGGATGTGGTCACGCTGGGCCAGCAGGTGACGGTAAGAGTCGTAGAGGTGGATATCGCGCGCAAACGCGTGGCTCTCAGTATGCGGCTCTGACCACTTTCACTTTTTTCTGTTCAGTGAGATAGGGCGTCCCGGAGGTGATCACGGCATCAATATCGGCCAGGCCGGAAGCAATGATTGCCATGTTTTTCTCCAGCCGGTCAATCACTACGGGCACCTTTCTCACTGAAACACTGTCGGAATTGAGTATATAAACATATGCGGCACTCCCGTCGCCTTCTACAATTGCTTCAATGGGCACAGCAATCTGCCCGGCAGTTTTGGGCGGAGCCACTTCGAGAGTGGCAAACAATCCGGGCGCCATGCGTTTGCCTTTGGCCTGAATACTGAATTCTACCTGATATAACCCGTTAGCTGGATCAGCCGAGGGCGCCAGATCGGTCACTTTACCGCTGAATACTTCACCCGGCCAGGCATCAAGCCTGATGCTGGCAGGCGTACCCGCAGAGAGCCGCGCCCAGTCGCGGTCGGAAACAGCGACCCGCACCACCCAGTCATCGGGGCCGGTTTCAAAAAGTACCAGAACGGGCATGCCGGGACCTGTCAGTTCGCCTTCGTTGGACAGTTTTTTGATAATCTTACCCGACTTGCCTGCCCTTATTTCCGAAAATTTCTGGTTAAACACGGCAATTCTGACGGTTTCAGCAGCAACATCGCGGGCAGTGGTGGCATTCTGCAGGAGTTCAAGCGTGGCACTGCTGTCGCGGTAGAGCCCCTGCACCCTGCCCAGATCACGCTCAGCTTTGGCAAGACCTTCCCTGGCCTGCTGAACCTGTGCGTCAATCTCTGTTTTGTCGAGTTCCGCGAGCAATTGTCCGGAACGCACCTGATCTCCCTCATCTGCATAAATACGCCTGATGATGCCACCGGTTTTAAACGAAAGCCGCTGTTCGCTGCGGGAGGTGACTATGCCGCTCAGTTTGAGAGGCACCCCGCTGACTCCACCGCTAACCGGGTGCAATAAAACAGGAATAACTTCCTCCTGGTTTGGGGAGGATACGGGTTCAGAGGGCTGTTTACCTGTACAGGCGCCCGCGAGAATGGCAAGGAAGAGAAAAAGGAGCGAGTAACGCATGGTGGTCATGTTATTGAAGTCCGGCTGATTTTCTGAGGGCAGCCTGTCTGATGAGCAGATCGGCGCGTGCGATTATTTCCTGTTGAAGGGCAGTATCCACCCTGTTTTTGGCATCGAGAAACTCGAGGAGCAGTGCCTGTCCTGCCCTGTATTTGTTGTTGACAATGCGGAAGATAGCCTCTGCAGCCTCCACATTCTTTTGTGCCGACAAAAGGGAGAACCTGGCGGCTTCAAAAGCGTTGAAGGAAGCGATGATGTCAAGTTTGACCTGTTCGGCAACCTGCCTGAGTTCCGCGTCGGCCATCCGGGCATTGAGCCGGCTTTCCTGACTCTTGCTGCGATTGAGGCCGCCATTATATATAGGGTAAGAAAGGCCAACCTGGGTCAGTACGTACGCCTGATCATTGGTAAAATCGTAGCCAAAACCCTGGAAACCGGCAGAACCGCCTATGTACACGTCCGGGAGTTTCTGGTTGGCTTCATTTCTTTTTACATCGGCCATGGCCGCCGTGTTGAATGACTCCAGTGCCTTCAGTTCTGATCTGCGTTCGGGTGCATTTTGAATCAGTTCATCTAGTGAGTATGCCTGTACCGGCGTATTCAGGAGACTTGTATCGGCCGTCACGGGTCGCAGAAGATCGGCGCCGATGAGGTAGTTGAAGTAAGAGCGGGCCGAATTCTCGAGGGACGAGGTATGAAAGAGTTCGTTTTCCACCTTTGAAAGTTCGTATTCGGCAGTACTGACGACGTCGGAAGTGGCTACATTGTTTCTGACAAGCGACTGATTGAATCTTTTGAGTTCGAGCAGCACATCTTTCGACCTCAACCATATTTTCCGGAGCTCCAGCGTCTGAAGATACTGAATGTAGGCCTGACTGATTTCTCCGGCAAGCGACACCTCACGCGCATCGCGCAGGGAAATCCGGCCTGCCACTTCACTCTCCCGGATAGTTTTCAGGTATTTCAGATCCGTATTGTAAATCGGATAAGCGAAGTTGAATTTCGTTTCCTGAAAATTATTCGGTATAAAACGCACTTTGGTGTTTTCTATCTGTGGGAACAGGGACGACTGGGTGAGAAAATTCAGCGTGGAATACACCGGGTTCAGCAGATCTCCGACGGGAAAATCGAGCGAGCGACCGCCGGCAGCCAGTATGTAGGAGGCGTTGAATTCCACAGAAGGCCTCGCGCTGGCGCGTGCCTGAGCGAGGAGTGCGCGGGAGCGCTCAACATCCAGCTCACTTTTCAGCACAGACAGATTATTGGCCAGGCCTTCCGAGATATATGCATCGAGCACCGGGCTCCGCTGAGAGCATAAAGGATGTATCGGAGCCGACAGAAAAAAAGCGAAAAAAGGCCAAAAACAAGCGCCAAAAAACTGTAAAGCAGAGTAAAATGACTTCATTCGAGTAAAAGTAAGCGATGCAACAAAATTACTGAGTACCTTGGCGCCATGAATCAACAAGTACATTTCCTGGAAACCCGGGATATTTTTGAAAAGGTGATGACTGAAATAGCCAGTCATCCCTGGATTGGTTTTGACACGGAATTCGTTGGAGAAAAGTACTACATTCCTGTTTTGGGACTGCTCCAGATTATTGCGGGGAACGATATTTACCTCGTTGACACCATAAAAATAAAGAATCTGGATGCTTTTCTCAGAATCGTATCGGATCCGGGTGTTCTTAAAATTACACATGCTGGTGACAATGATTACCGGCTGTTATTTACGCTGTTTGGCGTTACTCCACAAAACACCTTCGACACACAGATTGCCGCCGGGTTTGTTGGTTATAACTATCCGAGTGGTTTTGGCAAAATTGTGGAAAAAGAACTGAGGGTGACGCTCGCCAAAAGTCACACGGTGGCTGACTGGGAGGCTCGTCCCCTCGATCCCAAAGCAGTGGAATACGCGGTGGAGGATGTCAAGTACCTGCCGGCACTGCATGAACAACTGACCCGAAAACTGAAGCGTCATAACAGAGAAGCGTGGGCCCGCGAAGAAAACAGAAAATGGGAAGTACCTTCCTTCTACGCGGTTGACCCGGATAAAGAACTGTTTTCTAACGATTTGGTTCACCAGCTCGACGCCCGTGAGAAGGTTTTTCTCATGCGCCTGTACCGCTGGCGTATCAAAATTGCATCCGAATTGAATATTCCCCGGGAAACTGTGCTCCAAAGCAGGTATATCAGCACGATTGTCAGGGCGACAAAAGGCGGTGCCAATTCATTCAAAGCCAACCGGACCATGCATGAAAATGTGTGGAAAAAGCATCTGGATACCTGGCAGCAAATGTGGAAGGAGCCTGCCACACCGGAAGAACGCGCTATCCTCGATGGTCTGGTGAGGCCGGCACAGGAAGACCCTGAACGCGAGTGGACGATGGAACTCCTCTATCATTTCGTGAAAAAACAATGCCTCGAACACGAGATCAGTGCAGCACTGCTGTTCCCGAGGGGCGATTTTAACCGGCTCAAATCGGGCTCCGATGACTTCGATCACTCGCTGCTGGAGGGCTGGAGGGCCGAGCTGCTTGGCCCGGGACTGGTTCAGTGGCTCCGCGAGGGCGGTCCGGTGAGTATTCACTGGAACGACAGAGAGTGTCTGTTGAAAATGTAAAACCGATGCACCATATCCTCGATATACAGGACTTGTCGGTCAGGTTTGGTGATACGTATGCGGTCAATCATCTATCCTTGAAACTCCCGCGGGGAAAAACGCTCGGAATCGTGGGCGAATCGGGTTCCGGAAAATCGGTGACGGCGCTCTCCATCATGCAACTGCTCCCGGCCGGAGCTACAGCTGGCGGAAAAATCCTTTTCCAGCCGGATGATATTGCAGCTCCTGTCAATCTGGCTGAGCTGTCTGAACAAGCGCTCTCGCGTGTGCGCGGCAGAAACATCTCCATGATTTTTCAGGAACCCATGACCTCACTGAACCCTGTTTTCAAATGCGGAATGCAGGTAACGGAGGCCATTCAGCACCATAAAAATATCGGGTTCAAAGAGGCGCGCAGTGAGGCACTATCTCTCTTCGAACAGGTGAAGCTGCCCGATCCTGTGCGTATCTTCAACGCATATCCGCACCAGATCAGTGGTGGCCAAAAGCAAAGGGTGATGATCGCCATGGCCATGTCGTGCCAGCCCGCCGTGATGATTGCCGACGAACCCACCACATCCCTCGATGTAACCGTTCAGCGCTCCATTCTCGGACTGCTCCGCGAACTGAAGGAGTCTGCAGGCCTTTCCATGATATTCATCAGCCATGATCTGGGGGTAATTTCTGAAATATGCGATGAGGTAGCCGTAATGTACAGAGGCGAGGTTGTGGAAAAAGGCGCCGTAAATGAGGTCTTTCAACATCCTGAAAACGCCTACACCCGCGGACTGGTTGCCTGCAGACCTGATCCGGACCGACAGGTGAGAAGGCTGCCCACCGTCAGCGATTATCTGGAAGGCCGAACCTTCGATGTCACCGTGACGGACCGGGAGGAAACCCGCGCACGCAGGCAGGTACTCCATATACAAAAACCGCTTCTGTCCGCAGAGGGTTTAAGTGTACGGTACCCGGGAAAAAACAACTGGTACGGCAAGGTTGTGGAATGGACCAACGCGGTGAATCAGGTTTCGTTCGATATTTATCCGGGCGAAACATTCGGACTGGCAGGAGAATCAGGCTGCGGAAAAACCACCCTCGGTCGAAGCATCGTCAAACTTGTACGCGCCTCGTCGGGCAACATCAGGTATGAAGGCACTGAACTGACTGGTCTGTCCGAATCAGCTTTCAAGCCATTCAGAAAGGATATTCAGCTGGTTTTTCAGGATCCTTATTCATCTCTGAACCCACGAATGAGCATCGGAGCCGCTATTGAGGAGGCCATGGAGGTACATCAACTGCATGGAAACAAACAGGCAAGGCGGGAAAAAACAGTTGAGCTGCTAAAAACGGTCGGTATGCAGCCGGAACATTACCAGCGATACCCGCACGAATTTTCCGGCGGCCAACGCCAGCGGATCTGTCTCGCGCGCGCACTCGCACCCGAGCCCCGTTTCCTGATTTGTGACGAGATAGTTTCAGCTCTCGACGTATCAGTACAGGCCACCATTCTGAACCTGCTCAAGGATTTGCAGGAACAGTTCGGACTCACGCTACTGTTTATTTCGCACGACCTGAGCGTAATCAGGCAGATGTGCGACCGGCTGATGATTATGAAAAACGGGAGCGTGGAAGCCACAGGTTTCCCCGAAGAACTGTACAACAATCCTCCAACCACCTATATCAGGGATCTGATTGAGGCCATTCCCGGGCGGAGAGCGGCATCAGAGTAAGGCAGCGCCGAACACACCTGCACTGTCGCCCAGTTGCGGCTTCATGAAAATGGTATCAACGCGGGTATTGAATACATGCTTGCGAAGCTCCTCTACCCCATCGGTATAAAGCCGGTCAATATTACCCACACCTCCGCCAATGACAATCAGATCGGGGTCCACAATATTGACCACAACCGCGATTGCCTTTCCGAAAAAGTGGACGAGCCGATCAATGGTCTCGACGGCATGCCGGTCTTCGCCAGAGGCAGCCCGAAGCGCAATGTCGTGCAGATGCAGGTGTTGTCCGCTGAGACTGGTATAATACCGCTCGGTTGCCGGGCCGGAAATCACCGTTTCCACGCATCCGACTTTGCCGCAATAGCACTTGCCGCCACTTTCATCAAGGAAATTATGTCCCCACTCGCCGGCAATGCCCTGTTTCCCGTTTAACACCTTCCCGCGTACGACGATACCGCCGCCCACACCGGTGCCCATGATGACCCCGAATACCACTTCCGGTTTGGGATTCATATCCTTTCCCGCGCCGATGAGAGCCTCGGCCACAGCAAAACAGTTGGCATCATTGGCCAGTTTTACCGGAATGCCCAGTTTCTTTTCAAGGTCAACGTTGAATGGTTTGCCGATCAGCGCTGTTGTGTTGGCATTTTTGATAACTCCCGTATTCGGATCCAGCGCACCGGGGTGACCAAGACCGATCGAGGAGGGTGTCAGACCCGATGCCTCCTTCATCATATCCACCAGTCTGGCCACCTGACCAATAATATGTTCGTAGCCCTGGTCCGCTTCGGTTGGTATGCGCAACCTGTGCAGTGCAACCGGATGTTCGGCGCTTTCAAGAATAGCGCCCTCAATTTTTGTTCCTCCGAGATCTAATCCCCAGTACATGCTTTGTTTTTTTTTGAATGAAAGTTTTTGAGAGGGTGTGGGTGTGGGGTGTGGGTATTGGGGTATTGGGGTGTTGGGGTAACCCACTTTATACCATCAAAGACCTGTGGATTTCTCCATAGCCTCTGTGTAGCGAGTTCCCACGATGGTGATCTGAGCGGAAGCGGCTTCCATTTCGGCGAGTTCTTCATCAGTCAGTTTAATGTCAATTGCGGCATTGTTTTCTGCCAGCCGGTGCAGTTTGGTGGTGCCGGGGATGGGAACGATCCAGGGTTTTTGCGCCAGTACCCAGGCGAGTGCGATCTGGGCGGTAGTCGCATTTTTCCGCTCTGCGAACGTGTGTAACAGATCGAGCAGGGTTTTATTGGCTACCCTGGCCTCTTCGGTGAAACGGGGCAAAATTCTGCGCAGATCGCCCTCCGCGAATTGGGTGTTCTCATCAATCTTGCCGGCCAGAAAACCTTTTCCGAGCGGACTGAAGGCCACCAGACCGATACCAAGCTCCTCAATACAGGGTATGATTTCGCGCTCATGCTGCCTAGTCCAGAGAGAGTACTCACTTTGCAGAGCTGCCACGGGCTGTACCGCATGTGCGCGCCTGATCGTATTGGCGCCTGCTTCAGACAGTCCGAAATGCAGTACTTTCCCTTCCCGAATCAGATCCTGCACGGTACCGGCCACCTCTTCTATGGGCACAGAAGGATCTACCCGGTGCTGATAAAGGAGATCAATACGGTCGGTACCGAGTCGTTTCAGGGAACCTTCTACTGCTTTGCGAATTTGCTCAGGGCGGCTGTTTACGCCTGCCATTTTACCCTCAACAATATTGAAACCGAACTTGGTAGCGATAACCACCTGATTGCGAAAAGGCGCCAGGGCTTCCCCTGCAACCTCTTCATTGGTATAGGGGCCATACACTTCGGCAGTGTCGAAAAAGTTGATGCCCTGCTCAAGGGAGGCATGAATCAGGGCTATACTGTCTTTTTTTTCAGGAAATGGAGCATAGCCGAAGTTCATCCCCATGCAGCCCAGGCCAATGGCCGACACTTCCAGTTTCCCCTGTCCAAGTGTTCGCTTTTTCATCGTTATCTTGAATTATGTTGCAAAAGAAATATATTTGGGGGAGAGTGTCAAGTTTTAGAGAGCATGCCCGGAATTTTCTGCTGCTTTGCCTTACCTTGAGCGTATACACTGTATCAGGTGTGTGGCAGACATGAAACTGGTCGAACAAGCCCGGTGCGTGAGGGCTATGTGGTTGTGCAGACGAGCCCTTTGGGGTTCTCGAAAGCCATACTGCCATAAAATTCGGATGAACTTCTGCCACTGAAGTCGGTATAGGTGGTGTCCTGAATAGTAAGCAATGCAAATATAGCCTGTGTTTTTACAGTCTCAGGCAACCGTGTTCATTCCGCTTCTGACAGCATTATCGAAGCAGACACGCGCGGGCTTTTTGTCTGAACCCGGATGACGGAGGATTTCAGTTCCTGCAGTATGAAGGTGATTATATCACCAAACCGCACATTCATGGCTCCGAAACCCAGTTCTCTATATTCTTCGTCTGGCTCGAAAAATTGACACCCACACACGTGACAGGCTTGCCAAGCTCCCAGGCACTCCGGTAATACTTCCGGCTCAGGATCTGATCCAGTGCCTCCCGGGCCGTTTTGTCGAGCTTGAACTCCAGCAAATAGATACGGTCGGGCGTTTCGACCAGACTGTCCACACGGCCGTCGGAAGTGCATACCT
>JBDLWO010000326.1:0-5171 GCA_039804245.1 Bacteroidota bacterium | reverse complement strand
AGAATGGTGACAAATGTCAGTAAAAAGACCGGATATACCTTTATTAACTTGCGCCGGCAAATACCGTTGAACAATTTTTTAACTGCGCGGGGCTTTCATTGTGTGGCGCCCCGAAAAAAGTGCTGCTGGTTGGCGGGGCTGGCGGGGTAGGCAGTATTGCAATTCAGATAATGAAAAAAGTGCTGGGATTTGAGGTAATAGCCACAGCATCGAGGGCAGTATCGGTGCAACACTGCAGAAAACTTGGAGCGGATCATATTATTAATCATCATGAGCCACTGGCCCCCCAACTGGAAGCACTCGGGATAGCATCTGTTGATATTGTATTTCACACTTCGGAACCGGAAGGCAATATTGAGGAAATAATGCCACTTGTAGCACCTTTTGGGAAGATCATCTGCATTCTGCCTGTATCCAAACCTGTTGACACTGGCTCACTGTTTGCCAGAAGTATCAGTCTGGTATACGAGTTGATGTTTACCAGGGGCCTTTTCCAGACAGGTCTTGCCCGGCAGGGCCAGATTCTCGACAAAATCAGTGCGCTCGTTGATGCAGGTACCATACATACTACGCTGGTAGATGTTTACCCATGGACTGTAGATGGACTGCGCGCGGCGCACAGACGCATAGAAGACCGTAACGGACTTGGAAAGGCAGTACTTGCTGTTTTGTAAACGCGAACCTTACTGGAGACGCCTGAAATTCAGATTTCCACCCGCCGCGCCGATTGCTCTGTAGGAGAGCACGTTTTTATCGCAGATTACCACACAGTTACACTGGATTTCAGCTCCGCTTTTTTCAGTGAAGCACCATCCCTCAGACAAGTCGGTGCTGTCGGCGGTACATACCCTGCTCTGGCAAAGCACGTCAATTTCAATTTCGCTTTCGGAGGTAATTTTGCCACTGTTTGAGTGAATCATCCGCGTATCTTCAAATTCAATGAAGTATGACGGATCACGTTCGCTCTGCCACTTTCCTTGCAGTGTGCGCAGAAGATCGGAGCCATCAGGGCCGGCACTTTTTTCGGTGTTGTCCGGAACGGCTGTATTGCCGTCGGCATTTTTCGGAGTGTTTGTGCAACCAAGGAGCATGGCAAGGGCCAGCCCGCACAAAGTGAATCTTGACATTAGTGAAATAACCTGTTTGTGATATAACCAGCGGGATTAAAAAGAGGCGCGTAAGATACGTGTTATTTCCGAACAGTAATACCGTAATAAGTATCTTTTGGATATTCCATGACAATTAACGTGCCATTGTTCTGTTTTTCGAAGGATATTTCGAAGAAAATATGCTGCTGATTATCATATTTCAGGGAATTGCCGCCACCAATAATAGTGAAATATTTGCGGTTGGAGAGACATTCGGGATAGTTGTCGCTGGTAAGTACCTTGATATTATCTCCGTTTTGTTGCAGGGCGAAGGACGCCACAATATTTCCAAAATCAGCTGTCACCCTGTAAACGCCTCCTCCCGACATCAGGAAGAGGCGTTTGTTGGTGTTTGCCGGATCTGCGTTGACCACTACTGCATCCGGCAGCAATTTACGGCAGAAACCATTTTCATCTCCTGTTTCTGGCGTCTGATCACTGAAAACGAAGCTGTTTTGTGTTTTAACTGTGCTCAAATCCTGCTCATTACCGGAGCAGGCAATGAGCAGGACAGAAATCAGCAGAAGAGACAGGAGACGAAAAGAGGTCATAACTTATAATCAAGTCTGATGGTATAATTCCGCGGAGCGTCCATCAGTGCTGGTCTGATAGCGTAAGATTCGTTGAAAACATTACCGCAGAGTGCGCTGATTTTCATTTTTTCGCTGATTTTAAAGGAGGCTCTGAGATCAACTATGGTATTCCCCTGATTATTTCCTTCCCTGAATCGGCGTACGGCGGCGAATTCGGGTGGGGCAAGGTTGTCGGGGAGGATCAGGCCCTTGATTTTTCCTTCAAACAGCTCGTCAATAGCCTGCATGAAGCTGTAGTATTGTACAGACAAACCCACGGAGAATTTGTTTTTCGAGTATTCCCCGTCAAACTTGAAGGTCTGGTTAAATCTGTATTTCAGTACATTGGTCGTATCGGAGGAGCCATAATTCAGCGCTGGATTATCCTTGTCGAACACTTTATAACGCGGGACGATATTGGTAAAACCGGTGATGACAGAAAGGGTGCCGCCCCACAGTTCACCATTGCCCAGGACTGAAATTTCGTAGCCGGTTATGCGGGTGTCGCCGGAGTTCTCTGATCTGAAGCGGCTTTTACCCTGAATGCCATTCGGGCCGAAGCTGAAAATAAGTGTATCAAGTACGAATTCCATCATATCCTGATATTCCGAAACAAATCCGGTTACGTCGAGAAAACCCTGCCATGTGCCGAGTTTGAATCCCTGTTTAATGCCCAGCTCGCCCGTCCAGCCGGTTTCAGACACCAGAGCCGGGTTTGGCACAACTGTACTGCCTGCTCCGAAGGCAGTATTGACGAATTTTTCTGCAATAGTAGGGTAGCGGTAACCTTGGCCCCACGACGCTCTGATATAGGTGGCTCTGCCGGCCTGGTAATTGGCGCCAATTCTCAGTACGGGCTTGCCCTCTACCACCCTTCCATCCGGAATGATTCCGAATTCGTTCCTTGACTGATCAATCCAGACGGTATCCGGACTGGTTTGATGGTTGTACTCATATCTGACGCCTGCGGAGAGGTTCAGGCGGTCGAAGGCCTTGTAGTCGGCCTGGAGGTATCCGGCCAGGTTCCGGGAGGTGAAGTAGCCATTGCTGTAAATTTCGGCATCCACCACATTATACATACCGACTACGCCGGCAGTTGTAACCAGTCCGATTTTATTCATCTGACGCTGGAACTGATATTCACCGTAGTACAGCCGGCTGTCGTTACTCTGGTTGCCGGAGTTATTATTATGGATATAGAAGTATCTGGAGAGAATTTTGTGCCTGTTTCCGCTCTTGTCGAAGTATTGCAGGTAGGGGTCTATCATGAAGCGCAGACGTCCTTTGGTATAGTTGACAGAGCCGGCGCCTGGCTGGAATGCCATTGTGGTATCATTACCCCAGATAAAGAAACTGCCGCTGCGCCCGAAGTTGATATTGGAATTCAGTCCGATGGTCAGGCGGTCGTTAACCCGGTAGCGCAGGTTGGGCGTGATGCGTCCGTAGCGGCTGTATGTATCCTTGTTATAGCTGTCGCGGTATAGTCCGTAAGCGCCCAGTACGAAATCAAGCTTGCCGAATTTTTCCTTGTGGCAGAAGGATACGCCGGTTTCCACTGGCAGCAGGATGGATGATGTGTCATTTCCCCACCATTTCATTCGTTCATCGCCGGGGTCGCCCCATACTTTACCAAAAGTGGCGAGAGACGTTTCAGGTTTGTCTTTGGCGAAACCGGTACGAATATTGATAATACCGTTCATGGCAGAAGATCCGTACAGAGCAGAGGCTGCGCCTTTGAGGATTTCCATCTGGGCGATATTTTCGACCGGAAAATCGTCCCAGTTGGGAAGCCCGGCATCGGGTTGCAGTGCGGGCATATCGTCGAGCAGCACGAGTACACGGGTGCCGGCGCCATAAGAGAAACCTGCTCCTCCGCGGATACTCGCCTGTCCGTCCACAATGTTGAGGCCCGGAGCTTTCACGAGTACTTCGTCAACAGAGGTTGAGTTGACATTTTCTATGAGTTTGGATTTGATTACGTCGAGAGAGACAGTAACCTCGCCCAGCGGTTTTTCGAATTTGCCGGATGTTACTGTGGCGGTCTGGAGCAGATTTGCGCCATCGTTCAGTGCGATATCAAGTTTGAGGTCATCGCCGGCTGCCAGTCTGACTTGCCGGGAGGTTGTTTCATAGCCTACCATGGACACCGACAGTTCGTAAGTGCCCGGGGAGATGGTCAGTTTGAACTCACCATTCAGACCGGAAGAGGCGCCAGAGGCACCGGCTTTTACTGTAGCGCCGGTGAGCGGTTCTGATGTGGCGGAATCAGTGATTTTGCCACTTACGGTGGCATTTTGGGCACTGAGCGTACAGGAAAGCAGTACGAGAGAGAGGAGGATGCAATTTCTCATGATTTGTTTTCAGTAAAAGTGATTGGAATTTGGAGCGGCCAAAGTAAGCGAATATTTCTCAGTATCGCGCTTTACCCGTCCGAAAAATGCGGTGAATTGCAGCGCGGATCACTATCCACGCGTGAGCGGCGAGCGTACGCGCGAGGCCGAAATGCTTTTTCATGACTGAAAAACGGTCGAGCAGGCTCTGCCGGTGTCTTTTTTTCGACATGCCGCCCATCAGATAATCAGTGATAACGATTCCTGTGTTCACGGCGTTACGGCTGTTTTTCAGGATACGGATACACCAGTCGTAGTCGGCGCACAGATTATCCTGTATGTAATCGGGCGCGATCGTGCGTCGGGGGATGAAAGACTGGTGAACGACCAGCATACCGCCGAGGTATTTTTTCCAGTGGAGGCGGGTTGGGAGCTTTCTGGTACTGAGTTCGCTCATCAGGCCAGCCGGCTGCCGGGTGTCATCCACCAGAAGCGTATCACCGTACACGACATCTGTATCGGCGGAAACACAACGGGCGACCGAAGCGATGGTGTTTTGGTCGTGGAGGCAATCGCCGCAGTTGAGAAACTGAATGAAATCGCCGGTGGCCATACGGAGCCCTTTGTTCATGGCATCGTACAGGCCGCTGTCTTTTTCAGAAATCCACTTCAGGTTGGGCATTTTATCGGCGAACTCCCGAACGATATTGAGTGTACCATCGGCGGAGGCCCCGTCCACGATGATATATTCGATATTTGTCCACGACTGGGCGCGCACGCTTTCTATGGTGTCGCGCAGGAGATTCTCCCCGTTAAAGACAACCGTAACGATTGAGAAAGAGACGGGGTTAGCGTCTTTGGTATGAGATATTGCCATTTCAGTTGGGCATTCCCTTCAGTTTTTCCGGTTTCAGGATAGAAATAGTTCCGTCGTGGATTTCGATGAGGTGTTCATTTTTGAAATCGGTGAGCGTTCTGATGAGCGTTTCCTTGGCGGTGCCGGCGAGTGCTGCGAGGTCTTCGCGCAGGAAATGCAGGTTTGGGCCGCTTTGTTCGCAGAGGTTGACGAGTGCGGTTGCTACCCGTTTGCGCACCGAGTTATAGGCCAGTTCGATCAGTTG
>JBDLWO010000325.1:0-13375 GCA_039804245.1 Bacteroidota bacterium | reverse complement strand
GGAGGGCAATATGTGGGCGCTCAGCAATGAGTACGGTATGCCACTTTCCACGCAACCCCTTCAGTCCCTGTGGGATGATGGTATGATGAAGGTCATCTTCAACGTGGGGTACCCTCAACCCAATTACAGTCACTTCCGCTCCTACGATATCGTGGCCTCCGCCTCCGACTCGGATGTGGTGGTGAATACCGGCTGGATGGGTCGCTTTCTCGATCAGGAGTATGCCGCCTTTCTCGAAGCTCCGCCAACGGTACCTCCGGCACTTCAGATCGGGGTGCAGGCAGATCTGGCCTTTCGCTCCGATCAGGCCAATATGGCTCTGGCAGTAAGCAGTCCGCAGGAATTCTACCAGATCGCCCAGACGGGTCAGCTGTATGATGTAGCGCATCTGGGCAGTTCGCCCCGTGAGCTGGAGCTGGCTTTTGTGCGCCAGACAGCCAACTCGGCCTTCCGATATGCCGAGTCTATCAAATCTGCTTACGGAAAGGGTAAAAATCAGGTAGATTACCCCGCCGACAACTACCTGGCCGAACAACTGGCTATTGTAGCCCGCCTCATAAAGGGTAATCTGGGTACTCGCGTATATATGGTCTCTATCGGTGGCTTCGATACACACGCTGAACAGCTCGACTATCACCAGCTGCTGTTGGGCAGGCTCGCATCGGCCGTCAAAACGTTCTTCGATGATATCAGCTATGGAGGCTCCGGACTGGAGCAACAGGTGCTGGGCATGACTTTCAGCGAATTTGGCCGGACTATCTACGAAAATGCCTCGCATGGCACCGACCATGGCTGGGGTACGCCCATGATGCTGTTCGGCGGAAATGCGGGCAACGGCTTCGTTGGTCAATATCAGGATTTGAGCAACCCTGACCCCTACGGCGACCCGCCATTCAGTGTTGACTTCCGATCGGTTTACTCAACTGTTCTGCAGGACTGGCTCGGTAACCCGCCCGATCTCGTGAATTATGTAGTGGGCGGTCATCCGGTAATTCCGGGACTGGTGCCGGCGATACTGCCTCCCTCCGGTGACAACGGGAAGAATGTATTGCTCGGTCACAACCCGCACGCAGGCGCGCCCGGGAGTGTGGAGATCAAATATGCCATGATGCAGAACGGCCCCGTGAGGCTTCAGATCCTCGACAGGGCCGGTCATCCGCTCCGTACACTTGTCAGTGAATATAAACAGGCAGGCAGCTATACTTTTATACTCAATCCCGCAGCATTATTTCTGTCGCCGGGCACGTACCAGTACAGACTTATGGCAGGAGGGCAGATTTTTCAACGGGAAATAGCCCTCTGAATCAGGGGTAAATTTCTTTTTTGCAGGCCTTGAGGGTATTCACCATCAGGGCTGCAACGGTCATCAGGCCAACACCGCCGGGTACAGGTGTTATGTGGCTGCTTTTGGGCGCCACCTCGTCGAATGCCACATCTCCCTCAAGCCGTGACCCCGACTTTTTCGTCGCATCCGGAACACGGTTGATACCCACGTCTATTACTACAGCGCCCTCTTTCACCCAGTCGCCCTTGATGAATTCGGGAATACCGATGGCGGCCACCACAATATCGGCGCGGCGCACCTCACCCGGCAGGTCGCGCGTGCGTGAGTGCGTGAGCGTGACTGTGCAGTCGCCCGGGTATCCTTTTCTGGAGAGCAGAATACTGATCGGGGTACCAACGATATTGCTTCTGCCCACCACTACACAGTGTTTCCCGGCTGTTTCGATGTTATACCGGCGGAGAATTTCCATAATGCCGAATGGAGTAGCCGGCAGGAAAGCCGGTAATCCCTGTGCCATCCTTCCGAAATTGATCGGATGGAACCCGTCCACATCCTTCCGGTGGTCAATGGCAAGGGTGATGCGCTCTTCGTCAATGTGTTTGGGGAGCGGAAGCTGTACGATAAAGCCATCCACATCAGGGTCTTCATTCAGCTGTTTCACGATTTCCAGAAGTTCGGCTTCGGTGGTTTCTGCACTTTTCTGTATCAGTGTGCTTTTGAAGCCCACCTGTTCGCAGGAACGTATCTTGCTCTGAACGTAAACCTGACTGGCAGGGTTTTCGCCCACCAGTACGGCAGCCAGGTGAGGAACTTTTCCGCCACGGGACTTGATAATATCCACTTCAGCGGCCAGTTCTGATTTGATGTTTTCGGAAAGGAGTTTCCCGTCTAGTATTGTCATGGTCAGGTCAGGTGTTTTTTAAGAACTTGTTCGGGATTTTCTGCCTGTCCATGGATAAAATCCTGAACAAGTTCTGACAGGTGCAAAGCTATTCAATACCGGCAGATTTGGAAATATCCGGCCGTCAAATTAACGCGTCGAGGGTGAGTACTGCGATAATTCCCAGAGTACCCACCAGTGTTTCCATCAGCGTCCAGCTTCGGAAGGTGTCTTTAAGGCTCAGGCCAAACCACTCCCTGAACATCCAGAATCCTGTGTCGTTCAGGTGTGAGCACATCAGGCTGCCGGCGCCGATTGCCAGGGTCATCAGTTCAGGTGAGGTGCCTGTTGACTGCATAACGGGAAGTGCGATACCGGCGGCTGTCATTCCGGCAATGGTAGCGGAGCCGATGGCAATCCGCAGGGTGGTGGCAATAGCCCAGCCCAGCAGAAGCGGTGGCGCATGCACTCCGGAAAATATTTCTGCCACTGTATTTCCTGCACCGCTGTCGGTCAGTACCTGCTTGAACGCACCGCCTGCTGCCGTAACGAGCAGCAGCGAGGAGGCAGCCCCCAGCGCAGCGCCGCTTTTTTCGAACAGGCTGGAGGTGGAAAGTCGGTCGGGCTTGTTCTGCAGCCGGTTGCTGCCGAGGAAGAGCAGGGCACATAAAACGGCTGCCAGGAGGGAGTTGCCCGGGTCTCCGGCAAACCGGATCCATTCCAGCGCCGGGTTTCCGGCATCCATCAAAAAGACTGCCGCGCTGGAAACGGCCATCAGTATAACCGGTAACAGGGCAATCAGCATGCTTTTGGTGAAGCCGGGTATCGCCAGTCCTGCATCCGTGGTTTCTGCTGCCTGTGTGAATGAAGCGGGCGGGTTGGCCTTTACGTTGCGGAGCAGTCCGGGCATTACAAGTGCGGTGACGGCCAGAACAGGTATACCTGCCACCAGACCCCAAAGCAGCGTTTTCCCGGGATCCGCTCCCAGCGCATTGGCTACCGCAGTAGCACCGGGGTGGGGTGGAAGGAAACCATGGGTTACAGATAGTGGTGCTGCCATGGAGATGGCCAATGGCGTAATGGGCAGCCCGGTTTGGGCTGCCACGGAAAAAACCAGCGGCGCCAGTACCACAAATCCGGCATTATAGAAAAGAGCCAGTCCGACCACGAAACCAGTCAGCATCAGGGCTATTCCCGCATTTTTTTGTCCTAGTATGCCGAGTAGCCTCGATGAAATTATCCGAATAGCTCCGGTTTCCGACAGCATACTGCCCAGAATAATACCCAGTGAAAGCACGAGCGTAAGGCCACCCAGCGTATTCCCCAGTCCCGTCTGAACCGACTTGACCAGATCCATCGGGGCCATCCCGGCCGCCAGCCCTGCGAACAGAGACGTGATAACCAGTGCTGTAAACGCACTCAGTCTGACGGTCAGAATCAGCAACAGTAGAACAGAAATGCTCAGCAGAAGTACCATTTTCGAATTGGATAAAGGGCTAATTACAGGTTGCCTCCGGATTGCCAAGTATCATTTTTGTGTGCGGAATGCCGTCTTCCAGATACTCTTCGCCCGTTGAGCGGAAGCCAAATGATTCGTAAAACTTCAGCAGGTAAGTTTGAGCTCCAATTTTAACAGGCTGATTACCAAATAATTGCACGCACTTTCTGATGCTCTCTTCCATCAGTTGCTTTCCGGCTCCGGTTCCTCTCACCGAGGGTGAAGACACAACCCGTCCGATGGATGTATATCCGTCGTACGAAATGCCTTCAGGCAACAGCCTCGTGTAACACACCAGCCGGCCGTTTTCATCGCGGCCCATCAGATGCCATGCGTCCAGATCCCTGTTGTCGCAGTCCTGGTACGGACAGTTTTGTTCAACCACGAACACTTCCTGACGGAGAGCCAGTATTTCATAGAGTTGTGCTGCGGTCAGTTCGTCGAAATGAAGGCATGAGAATGTTGGCATACCGTATTTTTGCGCTAATGTAAGTCTTTACAGAACTATTTTAAAATTGAACTGTTTCGCTTGAAATTTAACAACTGGACGACACATGAAAAAATTCCTTCTATTAAGCGCCATGTTTGTGGCTTTCGTTTCGCTTTCCAATGCCCAGATCAAAACACCTCCTGCCAGCCCGCTGTGCAAGATCAACCAGGAAGTAGGTCTGATCAAGGTTGATGTTGAGTATTCCCGCCCGAGCGCAAAGGGGCGCCGCATCTTTGGAGAGCTGGTGCCTTTTGGTCAGATGTGGCGCACAGGTGCCAATGCTTCTACCAAAATCACGCTCAGCGACGATGCCATGATTGGCGGGGTTGCAGTAAAAAAAGGTACCTATGCCATTTATGCAACGCCTGGCGAGAAAGACTGGAGCATCATCATCTACAAAAATACTGAATTCTGGGGTGTGCCCGGCGATCAGTTCAAGGAAGAAGATGTGGCTGCCAGATTCACTTCTTCAGCTTACGCCCTCCGCGATTACGTGGAGTCCCTCACGCTTACGTTCGCCAATCTGCGCAACAACGGTGCTGATCTGGAGCTGAACTGGGAGAACACCCGCGTGATTATTCCGATCACGGTTGATACCGACGGCAAGGTGATGTCAACAATCAAGTCAACCATGGACGGCCCTGCAGCAGGCGACTTCTACAGCGCTGCCCGCTACTACTATGAAGAGAAGAAAGATCTCAACAAGGCACTCGAGTGGGTTGACAAGTCGCTCGAAAAAGGTGGTGAAAAATTCTGGATCCTGCGCCTGAAGGGTAATATTCTCAGCGACCTGGGCCGCTACAAAGATGCAGTGGCTACTTTTGAGAAAAGCACCGAGCTGGCTGTCAAGGACGGTAACACCGATTACCCGCGTATGAACGAAAAAAGTATAGCAGACGCCAAAAAGCGCATGTAATACATTTTCAGGTCATCCAACGGTCAAAACCGACCGGCTAAGTAGTTACAAAAAAGGGGTAACAACCGCGTACTGTCGGTTGTTACCCCTTTTCAAATACGACAAAAAAAAGAGCCGCCCAGCTCATGGCGGCTCTCAAGTTGCACATTTCAGTAATAAAGCTATTCCAATTGATCTTTCTCTCGCATTTGTTGTGCCCGCATTTATTCAGCAGGCATACCGGAATAATGTATGTGGATGATTTTCCACTCACCTCCGATTTTTTTCAGCAGCATACTTTCCCGACCTCTCGACTTCACAATTCTGTTCTTTTCAGCTGCATTGGCTGCAGGATTATCCCAGCAACCCCATTCAACCGCATTCCCCGAATTTTCTGTTTTCAAAAGCGCCTCAAAATCCCAGTTGAATTCTACCACAGCAACGTCTCCATGAAGGGATATTCTCTCACCGTTACTTCTCAGATTACGGAAAACGAAATCACGGCGAAACATTCCATAAATGTTTGTTTTGATCTGATACCAACCCTTCTCGTGTCCTCTCGGATGAATCATGGATATGTCAGGACTCATAGACCATATCTGTGCGCCAACTTCCGGATCTGCAGTGTTGATAGACTCCTTGTAACGCTGTAATACTTTTACTACAGCCTCTTCATCAGAAAGCAAGCTATTTTTCATTACAGAGATTCCGTTATTTACAGTGACACTGGTACCTGGTGTTGGGGTTGATCTGTAAGTCAGAATTTCCATTTGCTTTTTGCTTTTGTTGACGGTACAAAGGTAGGGTGACCCACAAGGCTGTGAAAGGTTAAAAACAGACCAATGATGGTAAAAATCGGACAAAGTAATATCCGGCAGAGAAAATCAGGGGTTGAAGAAGGTATCTCTGAACTCCAGTGGGGTTTTTTGCGTGTATTTTTTGAAATACTTGACAAAATTGGTAGGCTCATCGAACCCCAGCGTGAAGGCTATTTCTTTGGTATTGGAATTGCTGTGCAGCAACAGGCGCTTGGCTTCAATCAGCAGGCGCTCATGTATTACTTCCTTGGGCGATTTTCCGAATACTGAATTTGTACTCCTCAACAGACTCTTTTCCGAAATGTTCAACTGACTGGCATAGAACGCCACGCTTCTGTCCTGACTGAAATGCTGATCTATCAGATTTCTGAACTGAATGGCTGTATTCCATTCTGCGCGGTCATGTATTTCTTCGAGTCCTGTTTTCAGATACTTTCTTTCACACTTGAGCAGAAAGGCAAAAAGCAGTGACTGAAGCAGGTAATACTTGGTATCATCCGGTTCACCATTGAGTTCCTGTATAATAGCATGGAACAGATCAGAAATAAACTGATCTTCGGCTTCGAGTTCGATGAATGGAGCTTTAACGGGGTTGTTGAAGAGTAATGAGTTATTCAGAAAGTTGGTTTCTATTGCCGAGCGACACAGAAAGGTTTCGGTGAACGGCATAATGTATCCTTCACAGTCATTGAATTTCTCATAATACTGTACGTGGCTTTTGTTGATGAATATAATGGTACTATTTTTTATCTCAATCCGGTTGAAGTCAACCACAAAAACCGGAGTGCCTCCCTGTATCCATATAATATCGTAGAAATTGACACGATGGGGTACCCTGAGCATATGACTCAGCGATTCCCGCAGTTGCTTCAGTTCAACAACCTCGATTCCGAGGGGTACCCCGGGTTTAAAATCGTATTGGGTTATTTTGCCTGTCTCGTTCATAGGTCGGGTGTTCGTCCGCGGGTATATTCCCGGGGGCGGTATTTCAGGGCAGGCTGGAGGTCAGGGAGTTTATCAGGTTTTCTGATGCTTTTTTTTGGCAGCCGGGAACAGGATATTATTCAGGATAAGCCTGAAACCGGGTGAACCGGGGTGCAGCTGCAATTCTGTTGGCGGATCACCCACGTAATGCCGGTAGTCTTCGGGATCATGTCCGCCGTAAAAGGTGAAAAATCCCTGTCCGTAAGCACTGTGTATGTAACGAGCCTCCCCGGCGGGTTTATTTTCGCCCATGATCAGTACATTGGGCTTGATGAATTTCTTTACGAACGAGGTGGCCTGCCCCATAAACCCTTTAACCGTGCGTGTGTGGCATTGTGTCAGCATACTCGGCACAGGATCCCACTTGGCGGAAAAATCGAACAGGGTGAAGTAGTCCTGCTCCGGACTCACTTTCCGGCCTGTGACTTCGCTGTTGTCTATATTGGAGTGTTCGTACACCATCGGGTCGGTGATGACGCTGAAGTTCTGGAAGGCAAATGTTTGAGAATAGTCCAGTTTGCTCTGAAAGGCAGGATCCATCGGATCACCGTCGAAGGGTGTAGCGCAGATGTCGGTGCCCTGTGCTGCCAGTGCAATATCATAGGTGTCGGTGGCCGAACACATGGCGAACATGAATCCACCGCCCATGACGAAATCTTTGATTTTTTTGGCAACGGCAAGTTTCAGCTGACTCACTTTGTCGAAACCGTTCTCGCGCGCCAGGTCCTCCATCATTTTTACATGCTGTCGGTACCAGGGCTGACCAC
This sequence comes from Bacteroidota bacterium, assembly GCA_039804245.1. Lineage (GTDB taxonomy): Bacteria > Bacteroidota > Bacteroidia > Chitinophagales > Saprospiraceae > M3007. Next base: position 5,758 of record JBDLWO010000325.1, on the reverse strand, counting down.
TGTAATTGGCGTAGAATTTGCCGAACATGCCTGTGAAATCTTCGTGGTGCAGGTGCAGCCAGTCGTACTCTGCCAGTTTGCCCTGCAGTACTTCGGTGTCGTAAACTACATCGTAGGGTATTTCCGCGTAGGTAAGTACCAGCGTTACCGCGTCGTCCCAGGGCTGTATCACCTCCCCGCGCTCGTTCTGATCAGGTGTATAAACTGCTATTTTGGGCGCCTTCTCCAGCTTGATCTTGTCCATGTTCACCTCCGGGTTCAGAATCTCGTTTTCAATGGCAGCAAACTGTGATTCCGAAATGACCTGATAGCTCACGTCGCGGGTCTTGCACTCTTTTTCAAATTCAGGCGTATGCACAAAGGCAAAGCTGCCGCCCTTGTAGTTCAGAAGCCAGTAGGCCTCCACACCTTTCGATAATACCCAGTAGGTGATACCGTAGGCTTTCAGATGATTGCGCTGTGTGTTCTCATCCATCGGTATGAGAATTACAGATGCGTTCAGCTGTCCGGAAACGACAGCCAGCATGCCAATCAGAAGGAGTATTTTTTTCATGCAGGTATGGTAAAATGAGAATGGAATAACGCTGAATGCGGCGCGAAATTACAGGCAATAACCGTCATTGGCTGTTATTGTTTTTTAAAATACTTGTTATTGACACTGTTTCTGTCATTTTGACTTGATGGATGTTGCTTTTTCTGACAAATTTGCAGTAATTTTGAATTGGTAAAGTATTTGACCACAGTAGTTCGTCGCCTGACGACTTTTCCCGAATAACTCACAACACCACTATGACATACGACAATTTCACCATCAAGGCTCAGGAAGCCATCATGCAGGCCCAGCAGATTGCAGCCGGCAATGAACAGCAGGTTGTGGATACATCCCACCTGCTGAAGGGTATGCTGGAAACCAGCGATGACGCCATTTCTTTTATCCTCAAAAAGGCTGGTGTCAGTATGCACCGCCTGCAGCAGGATCTCGATCAGCTTATCCTGGAAATCCCGAAGGTTGGCGGGGTTGACAAACAATATCTGACCAATGATGCCAACAAAGCCGTCGCCGCAGCCAAATCTCTTCTCAGGGAGTTCGGCGATGAGTATATCTCCGTTGAACTGCTTCTGACAGGTATTTCAAAGGGGAATGATAAAACGGCCCGTCTGCTCCGCGAACTGGGCGCCAGTACAGAAACGATTTCCGCATCTGTGAAGGAACTCCGCAAGGGAGCAAAAGTGACAGAACAGAACGCTGAAAATGTATATAATGCTCTTGGCAAATACGCCATCAACCTGACTGATATGGCCGAACAGGGGAAACTCGACCCGGTTATCGGCCGCGATGAGGAAATCAGGCGTGTTCTGCATATTCTGAGCCGCCGCAAAAAGAATAATCCGGTCATCATCGGCGACCCGGGTGTGGGTAAAACCGCTATCGTGGAGGGTATTGCCTGGCGTATCGTGCAACAGGATGTGCCCGAATCTTTGTCCGGTAAAAAAATCTTCTCGCTCGACATGGCCGCTCTGATTGCAGGCGCCAAGTACAAGGGCGAATTCGAAGAGCGTCTGAAAGCGGTGGTCAGGGAGGTGATTGACAGCAATGAACAGGTTATTCTTTTCATTGACGAGATTCATACGCTCGTGGGCGCAGGCGGGGGGCAGGGCGCCATGGACGCCGCCAATATCCTGAAACCGGCACTCGCCCGCGGCGAACTCCGCACAATTGGCGCTACCACCCTCGACGAATACCAGAAGTACTTCGAAAGCGACAAGGCTCTTGAACGCCGCTTCCAGTCTGTTTATGTGGACGAGCCCAGTATCGAAGATTCCATCTCTATTCTGCGCGGTATCCGTGAAAAATACGAAAACTATCACAAGGTTCAGATTCTCGACGAAGCGCTCATCTCCGCTGTTGAATTGTCCAACCGGTATCTCTCCGAACGAAAACTGCCCGATAAAGCCATTGATCTGATTGACGAGGCGGGCGCCAAACTGCGTCTCGAACTCGACTCGGTGCCGGAAGAGGTAGATATTCTTGATCGCCAGTTGCGCCAGCTCGAAATAGAAAGGGAGGCCATCAAGCGTGAAAATGATGATCGCAAACTGGAAACGCTCAACAGGCAGATTCAGGATCTGCGTGAAAAACTCGACGGATTAAGGGCCAAATGGACCTCCGAGAAAGAAATAGTGGAAGCTATTCAGAATTGCAGACAAAAGCTGGAAGAACTTCAGAACAGTTACCAGCGGGCAGAAAGGGAGGGTAATCTCGAACAGGCATCCCGGATCAAATATCAGGATATACCGGCACAGTCTGCCATGCTGCTCGCCGCAGAGGAGAAGCTGGCCCAACTCGCGCCAGAAAACAGGATGACCACGCAAACGGTTACATCCAATGATATTGCCGAGGTGGTGGCACGCTGGACGGGTATTCCAATCTCCAAAATGATGAAGGGGGAAAAAGAGCGCCTTTTGCACCTGGAGGCTGAACTTCACCGCCAGGTAATCGGTCAGGACGAGGCTGTTTCCGCCGTGAGCGACGCTATCCGCCGTAACAGGGCAGGACTCAGCGATCCCGACAAGCCTATCGGCTCCTTTATCTTCTGTGGCCCTACCGGTGTGGGTAAAACGGAACTCGCCAAGGCGCTTGCGGATGTGCTCTTCGACGATGAGAAGGCAATCACCCGGATTGATATGAGCGAATATCAGGAGAAACACAGTGTCTCCCGTCTGGTAGGCGCTCCTCCCGGTTATGTGGGCTATGATGAAGGAGGCCAGCTTACAGAAGCGGTGCGACGCCGGCCCTATTCCATCGTGCTGCTCGATGAAATTGAGAAGGCACACCCGGATACATTCAATATTCTGCTGCAGGTGCTCGACGATGGCCGTCTGACCGACAACAAGGGCCGTACAGCCAATTTCAGGAATACCATTATTATTATGACTTCCAACCTGGCCAGCGACCGGATTATGGAAGCGTTCGAGGATTACGCCGGTATGACGGAAAAACGCCGCCTCGAAGCTGTTGATCGCGCCAAAGATGAGGTAATGGATGCCCTGAAATCAAATATGCGCCCCGAGTTCCTGAACCGTATTGACGAAATCGTGGTGTTCCACCCGCTGCAGATGAATCAAATGGAAGAGATTCTCCAAATTCTGGTGGGCGATGTGCAGGAAATGCTGTCCCGGCAGGAACTGCAGCTTCAGATTACTCCGGAGGCTTCAAGGGTACTTATTGAAACAGGTTTCGATCCGCAGTTCGGCGCCCGCCCGCTCAAGCGCACGCTGCAGCGCGAACTGGTGAACGAACTGGCAAAATACCTGCTCGCAGGCGACTATATCAAGGGCGACACCATTATTATCGACGCACTCGGCAATGAGCTGATTTTCGGCAGAAAAACAACAATCGAAGGAAGGGAGGTGGTTACCAGAGAACTCTCGCTCTCCTAACGGTATCCGGCATCGAAAAATGCGGGATGACCATTCAGAAAATCGCGGTCATTCATGCGTTTCTTACCCTCCAGCTGCAATTCCAGCACCCGGAGGTAACCGCTGCCGGTACTTACCAGTATATGCCGGGCGTTTTCCACCAGGAAGACGCCCGGTTTGTGTTTCGGATGGTCACTGTTTATCTTCTCTGTGCGGTATATCTTCAGCACTTTGTCCTGTACCACCGTCCAGGCGCCCGGGTACGGACTCAGGCCTCGTATGAAGTTGTGTACCGCGGCATTCTCCCGGCTGAAGTCAATTTTACAGGTGTCGGTGTGTATTTTGGGGGCATAGGTAACTTCCGCATCCAGCTGTGGAGCCGGATGCGCTGTTCCTGCTTCCAGCGACCTGACAGATTCCAGTACCAGTCTGGCGCCCACATCCATCATGCGGTCGTGCAGTTCTCCGGCTGTTTCGTTTTCTCCGATTGTTATTGCCTCGCGCGCGAGGACATCGCCGGTGTCTATTTCATGTCTTAACAGGAAGGTGGTTACGCCTGTCTCTTTTTCACCATTGATAATGGCCCAGTTGATGGGTGCTGCTCCCCTGTAACGGGGCAGAAGCGATCCATGCAGATTCATGGTGCCCAGCGGGGGCATATTCCATACTGCCTCAGGCAGCATGCGAAAGGCAACCACCACCTGCAAATCTGCTTTCAGTTCGCGCAATGTCTCCAGAAATTCAGGATCTTTCAGTCTGACCGGCTGCAATACGGGTATGTGGTGCTCCAGTGCAAAGAGCTTGACGGCCGACTGCAACATTCCCTTCCTGCCACCGGGCTTGTCGGGAGCAGTTACCACTGCCGGAATATCATACCCGTTTTCCAGCAATATTTTCAGGGAGGCTACGGCAAAATCAGGGGTGCCAAGAAATACAATTCTCATATAAGGTGTCAGGGTTGTTTTGGTTTCCGGCAAACCAGGACGGCTTTCCGGTTGTCATGCAGGGTTACTCCGAAAAGATATACAGCCCCGCCTGTGCCCAACCCCAGTTTGCGTGCCATCATCTCGGGCGTATCGGGGAAGTTGCGGGTGGAAATATTGGCTGTGAGTTCCGGGACTGCGGCCTGTATCTCTTTTTTGTCGTACCGGCACACCTGTATGATTTCAAAACTGCGCCCGGGAACACCCTCTACGAGTGTTTCCGAGGTGAAAAGATGGGTGTTTTCATGCAGTTTCGACAGGGAAAAACGCTCTCCAAACAGTTTCATGGCTCCCGATTTGAGCAGGGCAGGGGAGGGCTCGTACAGATAACCAAGGGGTTGTGAATATACCTGTACCGCTTCTCTTTCCTCGTCCTGCGTGAAAACGAACCTGTACAGCGCCTGTCCGTTATCGTCAATTCCGGTTACTTCAACCGGTATCTGGCCTGCGGGTAAAAGATCGGGGCATAACTGATAGAGCACTTCCTTCACTTCTCCGGCATATTCCACTATCCACACTTTTTGTACAGTATCCAGTTGTCTGACTGACAGTTGTATGTCGAGCATGGGGGCAGATTTGAGCAACACAAACCGGGTGTGGCTGAAAAGTTTGTCTTTCAGTGCCAGTACGTCCGGACTGCAGTCGCGCCAGTTGAATACTTTTTTCAGTTGCTGGTCACGCCTTGCGGGGTCAAGGAAAATACAGTCGTAATTTCCCGGCGCCACGGTATCAAAATCACAGGAATCGCCGTTTATTACGTTGATATTCCCGGCGCCCAGTACCGAAAAATTGTGTCGGGCGGCATCTGAAATCGCTTCATTCTGCTCTATGGCGGTTACTGTCCGGCACACCTTCGAAAAAAACCAGGAGTCTGTACCAAGTCCGCAGGTCAGGTCGAGCAGATTTCCTCCGGGCACGAGGCCTGATTTGAAGCGGGCTGTTGCTTCCGAAGACGCCTGTTCTATAGATAGTCTCGGTGGCAACAACATGCCTTCGCGGTACCAAGAGGGCACCTTCTTTCTGATTTTTTGCAGTGCTTCTACCTGCGCAGCTGCTTCAGCAACGGGCAGTCCGGGATATTGCTTCCGGGCCAGCGCCAGTTGAAACGGGTCGTCGTTCCGGTGCTCCCAGATAAATCGGGAGAGTTCCGGACTCATGCATTTTCTTTTTTCCCGAAACGGGCGCGGAAAAACTCAACAGCTATAGGCAGCAGGGATACTCCGATGATGCCGAATACAACTACCTCAAAGTTGTTTTTGATAATTTCTATCTGACCGAAGAAATAACCGGCCAGTGTCAGGGAGGTTACCCACAATACGCCACCCAGTATGCAGTTGTAAATGAATCTTCCATAC
>JBDLWO010000324.1:0-8297 GCA_039804245.1 Bacteroidota bacterium | reverse complement strand
GGCGTGTTGCTGCCATTGTTCCATTTGTAAAGGTAGGGCAGGGTGCCACCTGCCACCGTCATCTGGGCGGTTCCGTTACTCAGACCAAAGCAGGTTACTGAAACTGATTCGATTTGCGCGGCGAGCTGATCGGGTTGATTGATAGTGACTGACTGCGTCTGTTGACAGCCATTGGCATCTGTGATGGTTATGTTGTAAAGCCCGGCTGTCAGGTTTCCGGTGTCGGGTGTGATTGCTCCGTTATTCCAGTTATAAGAGTAGGGTGGTATGCCTCCGGAAGCAGTAATCTGAGCGGATCCGTTGTTGAGGCCGAAACAGGAGACATGGCTGGTGCCCGATTGTATGGAAAGCAGGTCGGGCTGATCAATGGCAACAGACTGAGTGAGCGAGCAGCCATTGGCATCTGTGAGGGTTACCTGATAGATGCCTGCTGTGAGGTTGTTTACAAAGGAAGAGACGCTGCCGGTATTCCACAGATAGGTGTAGGGTGAAATACCACCTGCGGCGCTGATCCGGGCAATCCCGTTGCTGAGTCCGAAGCAAGTGACGTTCAGCGAGTCAGGTTGTGCTGTAAGCAGATCTGGCTGTTCTACGGCGATGGACTCAACGAGGGAACAGCCATTTGCATCGGTCAGGGTCATACTGTAAACACCAGCAGTCAGATCATTGACAACCGATGTATCGCTGCCGGTGCTCCATGCATAGCTGTAGGGAGAAGTGCCTCCGGTGGCGGTGATGGTGGTGGAGCCGTTGCTGAGTCCGAAGCACAACACATCGGTAATGCTGGTGAGTGTATTCAGGGCAGGAGGTTCGGTAATTTCTGTGGAGGATACCCCCGTGCACCCTTTACTGTCTGTCAGTGTGACCGAGTAGAGGCCGGGTCCCAGATTACTCACCGTAATGGTCGTGTCAGAGTTGCTCCAGAGAACAGAGAAAGGCGGAGTTCCGGTGAGGCCGGAAAGGGTTACAGAACCGTTGCTGGCAGCGAAACAGTTTACATTGGCCGATTGCAGTTGTGGTAGCAGGGCGGGCAGTTTTTTCAGCGTAACCACCTGCGATTCTACCCTGCAGTTTTCGAGACCCAGATTGACAGATGAACTGGAAACGATCAGGCGGTACTGCGCGTTGTCAACAGGGAGTAATTCGGTGTATTCCGGGCTGTTTGCACCCGGAATATCTGTCCAGACACCTGCGTTGCCGGTTTGCCACTGATATACGGTACCGTTGGTATAGGGTGAGTTGCTGATCACCGTTTGAAGCGTGACGGGAATCCCCTCACAGAATTCAAAAGTGGGTCCGGGTATGGTGATATCGGGCCCGCATGCGCGGAAAGAGATATTATCGAGGGCGAGGTCGTTGCCGTTGCCTCCCGGGGCATTGTTGCGGAGCGCCAGTTTTACCGTTGTTTGCCCGGGGGCTGTATAGAACGAAAACCGGATGGTTCTCCAGGTTTCATCATTGGGAATGTCTCCTGTTTCGCAAAGGGCTATCCCGTCAATCAGGAATGACACATTGGGCCGGTTACCGGAAACAAAACTTTCCAGCATATTGATGATGTCAATGGAAAACTCGTACAGCGTGTTTTCACAAACGTTTACCGTTTTTTCGTAAAACAGTCCGGGCGAAACGCTGGCATTCACTACCATCATATAGCCGTTGGGCTCAGGTCCGTTATCCTGAATATTTATCCAGTTGCCGGCAAAAGAGCCCCAGGGTGCTGTATTGTTGGTAATGGTGTATCTGCCGTCGTTGGGCGGCGGATTGGTAGTGTAGATATATCCCGGCGCTATACCAGGATTGATGGGCAGTATATTGGGTACACCCGATCCGAAATCTCCATCCGGGAAAATATTGTCGCCCAACTGACCCGTGCACTCACTCTCGCACCCCACCCGTAGTACTTCAATCTTCAGGGAGTCGGTGTAGATGCACCCGTCGGGCATGGTTATTCTGCACTTGTAGGTCGTGGTTTTCAGAGGTGATGCAACGGGATTGGCTATGGTAGAGTCATTCAGGCTCTCTGCCGGCGACCATTCGTAACTGATACCACCGGTAGCTGAGAGTGGCACGCTCATGCCCGCGTAAATTTGATTTTGATAATCTCCGAAAGTTGGAGTTTGCAGAAAAAGTGAATTGATTTCGGATTCGGAGAGTGCCCGGTTATAGATACGCACCTCATCCATGAAACCTTTGAAGTCGGGATCATTGGAGCACCAGTTGGAGCGGCCGATAAAATTTTTGGTTCGGGTTACATTTTTGATGGGGTGACCTTTTTTCTGTGCTTTGAGTACGCCATTGACGTAAATTTTCATTGAATCACCGCTGATCGTGGCGCAATAGTACTCTATACTGCCATTGGTAATCGCATTGGGCGCAACCAGTCTTCCGGTAGTTCGGTTGGTGGAGCCGTTGCTGGAAATCCAGCTTTCCAGCGTGAGGTTGTTGGAAGATCCCTCGCGACCAAACCAGACCGGCATGCCGCCGCTGTCGCCCGAGCTGTTGCCGAAGTCAATAATTCGCTCGTAATAGGCCAGATTGTCGAACCTCACCCAGGCACATACGGTGAATCCGTTTTCCCAGACCGGACCTGTTGTTGGCAGTTGCACATACTCTCCACCATTTTGACCGCAACCGTTGGAGCCGGGCGTCTGATTGAACAGCAGACCCTCACCCCGTTGTCCGGTTGTACATTCCGGGCTGCCTGCAATGGTGCCGTGCAGGCTGTTTCCGCTATTGTCGTTGGCGTTGCAGTTGCAAAAACTGTAGTAGCCGATCAGACCGGACTGTGCGTGTGTGGCAAGTGCAATAACAAGTAAGAGCGCTGATACAGAAAACTTCATTGTGCCGCTGATTAATCGGAAAAAAAGTAAAATTACAAACAAAATTATTCATTGATAGTTTTTACCCGTGAAATAATTGTAAATCAGGATCAGAAATGGTGTGCGTTTTTCAGAAGACAGACCAGATACAGTTCTTTGAAAAGAGTGGAAATATGTTGTAAAAGACTTCGGTATACTGTGATATGACCCGGGTTAACCGAGAAAGAACCTTTCCAGCCTGAAAACACAAACCGGCAGCTCTGTTACCAGAGCCGCCGGTTTGGCCATACTTGAAAATCGGATTAGAATCAGAGAGAAAAGATACCGTCGGGAAAATCTGTTGCGGTTATCTCTTGCTCTTGCGCCGAAGCACGCACAAATGTAGGAGTTCCTGTTATATTTCACACAAAAAAATGTTTTTCCTTTCGACAGGATAAAAAGAGCGATTTTTGCACCATAATACGGTACCTATGGAAGAACTATCCAAACAGTCTGCACCCATTCCGGAACCTGCCCCTGTTCGTCCGGCCATGATTTCAATGACGGAAGCAAGTGTCAGTGAACGGTACGAAGATGTGTATCAGGATATAACACCCGGTTATGTTTCTGCTGTCCGGTGGAAAGACGGCGCTTATGAGTTTGTATGCGACAATGGGGTTACGCTCCGTGTTCAGGTGTTGGCCCCCGATATTATTCGTTTGAGATACAGTCCCGACGGAGCTTACAGCCCCGATTTCTCTTACGCCATTTCGCCCGATTTCTCTCCGCAGAAAGTGACGGTTATTCTCAATGAAAATGAGCACGAATACCTGCTCGAATCGGAAGACTTGCAGGTGGTAATCGCCAAAACTGACCTGCGGGTCAAGTTTTACAATCAGCTCGACCAGACGGTTTGCGAGGATGCGGGCGGTTATTCGGCGCGCAGGACTGTCATGAAAGGCTGGTGTGAGGTGGCCGTTGAAAAGAAAGCATTGAAAAAGGAGGTTTTTATCGGACTTGGCGACAAGGCATGCGGTGTTAATCTGGCAGGAAAAGTATATGAAAACTGGTGTACCGATTCTTTCGGTTTCGGTCGCGAAAGTGACGCCATGTACCGGGCAGTTCCGTTTTATTATGCGCTCCACCAGGATGTGGCATACGGTATTTTCTTCGATAATACCTGTCGGACCCGCTTCGATTTCGATTCGGAAGGGAAGGGTGTCACCCGATTTTCAGCGGAGGGTGGCGAGCTGAACTACTATTTCATCTACGGTCCGGAGCTGCTGCAGGTTTCGCGTGCGTACGCGCACCTCACGGGCGTGCATGAGTTGCCACCACTTTGGGCGCTGGGCTATCATCAGTGCAGGTGGAGCTACTACCCTGAAAGCAGGGTTCAGGCCATTGCAGCCGAATTCAGACGCAGAAGTATTCCCTGTGATGCCATTTACCTCGATATAGATTACATGGATGGCTACAGGTGTTTCACCTGGAATACCAAGCACTTTCCGGATCCCCGGGCGTTGGTTGCTTCGCTTCTCGAACAGGGTTTCCATACGGTGGCCATGATTGATCCGGGAATCAAGGAAGACAGGGACTACTTTGTTTACCGCGATGGTATAGAAAAAGACATGTTTGTCAAAACACCCGACGGTGAGGTGGCAAAAGGGCCTGTCTGGCCCGGATTCTGCGCTTTTCCCGACTTTACCAATCCGGAGGTGAGATCATGGTGGGGTAAATTATACTCGGAACTGTACAACGAAACCGGTTTGAGCGGTTTCTGGAATGACATGAACGAACCCGCTGTTTTTCATGTCAATCATAAAACGCTGCCCGATCATGTGGTGCACCACTACGAGGGCTACGGAGCCAGTCACCGCAAAGCCCACAATATTTATGGCCAGCAAATGTGCAGGGCATCGTGGGAGGGGCTGAAGCATCTGAAGCCTGAAAAACGCCCTTTTCTGCTCACGCGTGCCGCCTATTCGGGTAGTCAGCGATTCGGCTCTGTCTGGACTGGCGATAATTTTTCTACCTGGGAGCACCTTCAGATAGCCAATATACAGTGCCAGCGGCTCTCGGTGTCCGGATTCTCACATTGCGGAACAGATGCTGGCGGTTTTGCCGGCAATGTTGACGGAGAACTTTTCCTGCGCTGGCTTCAACTGGCAGTTTTTCACCCGCTGATGCGTGTACACAGCATGGGGCAGCACGCAACCGGAGATGCGTTGCCCGCCGATGAGGCCGAACTGACAGATCCGGCACTGCACATCAATGATCAGGAACCATGGTCTTTCGGTGACAGGTTCACGGAACTCAACAGGAAGGCGATAGAACTCAGGTATTTTCTGCTACCCAACCTGTACACCGCCTTGTGGCGTCATACGCTTGATGGAACACCGGTTATCCGACACCTGCTGTTTGCCGATCAGAAAGATCCCAAACTGTTCGATCAGGAGAGAGATTTCCTGTTCGGTGAACACATACTTGTCAGCCCGGTTATTCAGCCCAAAACCCAGCGCCAGGGGGTTTATCTGCCCAAAGGGAACTGGTACTTCTTCTGGACGGGTCAATTGTGCCGGGGCGATGTGTTTGTGAACGTTACGCTCGAACAGATTCCGTTCTTTGTGAGAGAGGGCGCCGTCATGCCGATTTACCCGGCAAGACAGCACACCGGAGAACTGTTTTCTGAACTGACACTGTATATTTACTATAAAAATGGTTCCGAAACGAGTCATTTATACGAAGATGCCGGTGAAGGCTATCGTCACAATGAAGGATTCTTCAGACTCACGGTTTTTGAAACTGCCGGAACCGACGGCACTTTCGCGGTGCGCAAGCGTATGGAGGGGGATTTCACTCCCTGCTATTCCAGAGTCAAAATTTATCTGGTCGGGTTTCCTGTATATGTGAAAAAATGTACTGTGGACGGGATTGAAATACCCATCAAAGAGATCAGGATCAAGGAACGGTCGCTTTACACACTCGATGTCAATCCTTCTTTTGAACGTATAGACTGGGAGTCATGAAAACAGGGAAAATGAAATTTTCTGTAAAAAGGGTGTCACTACATATCATTTTCTGGATGGTGTATATCTTCCTGAATGCCGTACTGACCAGTATTTTTGCAAAACAGCCCCTTCCCGAGAATCTGCCCCGGGCCATGATTGCAGAGGTTTACTCCCTGCCGGCCAAGATGGCCCTTGTTTATTTTGTATTTTACTTCATCATACCGCTGTATCTCGACAGAAGCAAGGTGCGTATTCTGGTGGCACTGACGCTGGCGGCTTTCATACTGACAGCGGTGGTTTACAGATTAATACTGGGCTGGATTTATTACCCGATTTTCGATCCGAAGGTTCCTTACTTTATCCTGAACCCAACGGGCTGGCTGCTCACGATGTTTGATCTGTTTATTACGCTCGCTGCTGCTACCACTATAAAAATGGTCAGGGTTCACTACGAAAGTATTGAGTTTGAACAGGAACTCATCCGGGAAAAACTCCGTTCGGAACTCAGTTTCCTGCGCGCACAGACAAATCCGCATTTTCTGTTCAATACCCTGAACAACCTGTACGCTCTTTCCAGAAAAAAATCGGACAAAACCCCGGAGGCTATCATGATGTTGTCCAAAATCATGCGGTTCGTGCTGTATGAGTGCCGCGCTCCCCTGATTCATCTGTCCGATGAAGTAATGGTTATCCGAGACTATATCGAACTCGAAAAGCTGCGATTCAGCAACAGGCTTTCTGTGGAATTGCAAGAGCAGACAGACGATCCGGACGCGATGATTGCCCCCCTGCTGTTATTGCCATTTGTCGAAAACAGCTTTAAACACGGGGCTGGAAGTACCACCGGGAAGGCTCACATCCGGATCGACATTGTTCTCAAAGCCAATACGCTGAACTTCTCTGTTTTAAACTCGATGGACTCGGATGCCAGTCCGGGAATAGAAAAGGGCGGTATCGGGCTCAAAAACGTTCAGCGTCAGCTGGAACTGCTTTACTCCGGCCGATATGCTCTTCACGCAGGGCAGTCAGGAGATCAGTTCAAAGTTGACCTGTCAATTGAAATGGGTGACAGATCAGTTGCCAACTGATTACTTCTCTCTGCCCGACCAGCCGATATTGCCGGTCACGGAAACGAAATATGTTCTTCCCCAGTGAACGGGAAGCATACGGTCTCCGGTATTATGTCCCGGTTCAGATGACCCTGAGCGGATTTGTGTGATGCCGGCCAGGTTCTTGATGCCGGCATTTATCCGGAATCTGTTTTTCAACAAACTGGTACCGGCAGAAATGTTTACCAGGTGCCAGGATGCCGACTCACCCGGTATAATCTCGCCCTGATCTTCGAAGAAATAGGGCGTTCTTCCGGTAAATTTGTGCCAGATATTGAAGAACAGTCTGTCGTCAAAGAATTGCAGATTGATATCGTTCACCCAGTCGGGCGACCAGGACAGACGGGGTAGGGTATCTCCGGCAAACTCATTGTGGTAGCCAGTCACCACCAATTCAGACCTGACGCGAAGCCAGTCGTTGTATGACCAGGTTACTCCAAGTCCCGTACCGGTCGTTTGCCATTTGTCCAGATTGATGTACTGGTACTGCACCGGTGCGAACTCAGCCAGAACAATGCGGTTGTAAACCAGGTTGTAAAAAGCGGTGAATCGCGCTGTAATGGCCTGACTGTTGTTAATTCTGAAGTTTTGAGTGATTTCCGAACGCAGATTGTGCGATTTTTCCGGCTGGAGGTCAACATTTCCTACCAGATAGTGGTTTACATCAATAAAGTTGAAAAAAAGCTCTTTCAGGCCGGGCGATCTGAATCCGTTTGCGTAGGAAAAGCGCGCCTGAAGGCTCCCCGAGGGCTGCCACAACATCCAGATGGCAGGGGTGAGTGCCGAACCAAAGCGCTGATTCAGGGTCATACGGGCGCCCCCCTGCAGGGTCAGTTGTTGACTTATTTTATACCTCGCACTGCCGAAAATGCCCAGATCATTACCGGTTGCCCAGCCGGGTCTGCCGCTGGTTGTGTCTGATATCCGCTGCCCGGTCGCGACTTCTGCGTAATTTTCGATACCTGCCAGAAAATTGACTGCCCTTTCTTTCACATCGCTTGACAGTGTAAATCGGGTCAGAAGTCCATCGGCGGAGGCTGTATCCTGCTGACCTTCAAGCAGCGTGTTTTCCGACGTCTCAAAATCGTATCGAAAACTGTTTTTTACCCTGTAAAACCTGTTCCAGCCGGCTGTTGCCTGCCAGAAAAGTCTGTTTTTCGTCCATCCTTCAGCCTGCGTGGTGATATCTGTTCTGTCGGTGTTGTAGTAATCATCGAAGGCATAGGGCCTGTACTGGGGCCTTCTGATATCGCCCGGATTGTCCACCCGCTCGTTAAACAGGCCTCCTGAAACACGCAGGTCGAATTTTTTTGAGGGGTTGAAGCGGAGCATGGCCCGACCCGACAGCTGTTGTTTGGGGTTCCAGATCTGGTCGCGCCCCA
>JBDLWO010000323.1:0-21253 GCA_039804245.1 Bacteroidota bacterium | reverse complement strand
CTGGGTATTCAGTACGGCTTCCCCAATTATACCTACAACGGCTCCGTGCCCGACAGTTCTGTCGGTATTCGCCTGCGTTGCCAGTGGAATTTGTTCCTGAAGTAGTATCAGTGTCCAAACCCGGTCAGTGGTGTCATCTGACTTCCCATTCTGCCAAACTGCGCCTTCAATCCGAAGCCACCGCCGGCATTATAGTACAGTATTCGAATACTGTGCCATCCTTTCTGCAAGTTGGCGATCCCGGTTTTCTTTTCCATGCCGTGATCGCCTTCGTTATCCACGATCAGTTCGTTGTCGAGGTACAGACGGGAGCCATCATCAGATTCCATAGAAAACTGATAGCCGCCGGTTTGCGGAATATTGATAAAGCCCTTCCAGATCATACCGCACTTGCCTTTACAGAGGGTATCCAGGGCGATTTCGTTCACAACACCTGTTTTTTCAATGGTACCTTTCTGAATGGAAGTGGTGGAATATTTATCAGTCACGGTGGTCACGCGCATGTTGAGCCCGCGCTCAGGCGCGCGAAACATTTCCATGGAAGGCATCAAAGCATAAGTCGCTACTTCAGCAGATGCTTCTTCGCTGGTGATACATCCCGATTTGAACGCTCTCACACGGATGGTACAGGCCGAATCAGGCCTTATTCCTTTCACATAGACAGGCGATTTTTCTCCGGGAGCTGTGCCGTCTGTGGTATATCGGAGTGTAACACCGGGTGTTTTGCAATCGAATGTAACTATTGGTTTAACTGTTGAAGGGTCGTAGACTGTTGTAATCGAAGGTTTTGAGACAAATTCGGGGACGCCGGATAGTTTCACTACCCACGCATAACCCGTCTTGATTCTGTTCGGGTCATATTCAGGCAATTGTATTATGACATTTCCGTCGGCCCTGGTCATCTGCAGTTTCTGTCCGGTAGCCAGTAGCGTTGCACCGGCCCCATCGGGCAATTGCAGCCCTTTCACTGTTATCTTCCTGTTCGACGGCCACACCGGGAATATGGCGTACAGTGATTTTTCCTGCTCATTCCAGGTAAAAAACAGTTCCTTCACGGCAAATCCGGAATCGGGTTCAACGGTCTGTTTCAGCAGGGCGTCTCCACCGGTTTTCCAGCCCTCTTCCTGCTCCGCTTTCCAGTCGCGGCGTCCCTTACTCCATTGACTTGCGGCACGCCACCTGCGGGTACCGTAGATGGCATCTCCATTCACTTTCAGCCACTTTCCGATTTCAAGCAACCGGTCCTGCATGATTGGCGGTATGTTGCCGTGTTCATCCGGACCAATGTCCAGCAGGAAATTGCCACCTCTCGACACTTTATCAATCAGATGCAACACCAGCGACTGGGTGGAGTTGTAGTCCCAGGCATCTTCTGCACGATTATAACCATACGAGAAGCCCATTCCGCGACTCTCCTCCCACGGATGATCCTCAAAATCCAGGTCGGGCTGATACTCTGGTGTATAAATTCCGGAGTGATGAAAACGCACCCCGCTACCCCACCGGTCGTTGGCCACAATGCTGTCGCGCACCGGACTTTCATTGTACAGCCATGCCAGAAACTCGGGCGATTTCCATTGTTCCGGCGTGGCATCCCAGTCGCCATCCGACCAGATCACCTGAGGTTTATATCTTTTGATCAGATCATAGAGCTGTGGCATGGCATGCTCTCTGGCGTACTTCTCCTTGTCTTCGAGCCAGAGTGGATTGAACCATTCGTACAGAGAAAAATAGAGTCCCGGCCGAACGCTGGTTTTCGACAGCGCATCGAAAAGGTCGCCAATCAGGTCGCGTTGTGGCCCCACTTTGTCGCTGCTCCACGGGAATCCCCAGGTTTCTGAAGCTGTTTCATTGGGCCAGAGGCAATACCCGTCATGATGCTTTGACGTAAGCACGACATACTTCGCACCGGCGTCTTCGAACAGGCGCGCCCATTCATCGGGCTCAAACAGATCAGCAGTAAAGCGACCAGCCAGATCGTAGTATGACTTGTCGCCAAAATTCGTCTTGTGATACTGACGTACCAGCCCGTTGTGATTATTGTTTTCCAGTGAATGTTGATACCACTCTGCATAAGCCCCTTTTTTGGTGAATCCAGGCACAGAATAAACGCCCCAGTGGATAAAAATACCAAATTTGGCATCCTGCCACCAAAGCGGCACCGGACGGGTATCAAGCGATTCCCAGTCGGGGGTGTAGGTTACTTTTTGGGCTTTTGAATAGCCGGAAAACAGAAAGCAGAGAACAAGAAGCAAAGTGAGCTGGCGCATGGAAAAAAATTTGAATGCGCAAGTTTAAGTCAATCTGATGAAAAGAAAGTAACAGGTTTACAAAAGAACGTCAACGCGACAAACAGGCTTGCTCACTTTTGCCCTGCGGCGGCTTCATCAAGGGTCTTTTTTACCTCCTCAAAAGTAAATGGTTCCACGTTATTGCCCCACGACTGGCCGATGAAATTCAGCAGGTTTGTCACCTGAATTTCGTTAAGTCCAGGTATCCCGGCCATTTTCTCTGCATAGGTTATTCCGTTTACCACAATGGTATCCTGCAGTCCGTAGCGGACAATCAGCGGCAATTTTGACCGGTTGACTGACAGATAATCGGAATTTGCCAGCGGGGGAATCAATGCTCCCAATCCCTTCCCGTCGTCGAGATGACAATTGGCGCAGTAGGAGTCGTACACGCGCTTTCCACTTTCGTGCGCGCCCGTACAACGCGCGAAAAAAAGCAGGGTGGAAATCAGAACAAGCAACATTTTATTCATTGTCAGATAAGTTCTCCGATATGCACGCGGATATTGTGAGCAATTTTACCGAGCGGAAGATCGTTCTCGTCGCCACCGAAAGGCTCCTCGATTTCCTCGGCGATCAGTTCCAGACTGGCCAGTACATAGAATATAAACACAACGATCGGTATCACCAGGTAACCCAGACTGAAAACAAATCCGAACGGGAGCGTGACCACATAGACAAAGATGAATTTCTTGATAAAACTGCTGTATGAATAGGGAATGGGCGTATTTTTGATACGTTCGCAGGCGCCGCAGATATCAGTGAACGACTGCAGCTCCGCATTGAGGAACAGCCAGTCTGCGTCTGTTATAACTCCCGATTTTTTCAGTGCAGCCACCCGGTTAATCAGTTGCACAGCTACCTGATTGGGTATATGCCTTGATTTGTCAAGGTGCTTTTCCATCTCATCCGGCAGATTGTCAAAAAGTTCAATACGGGTATCTTCAGCACCGAGATGATACTTGAGTACCTGGGCATAGGCAGGAATTGCTCTCCTGAAAAATACCCGGTCGGGATGATCGGCAGGGAGCAACGCCGAAAGTTTCATAGCCAGGTTCCGGCTGTTGTTTACCAGGGAGCCCCATAATTTCCGGCCTTCCCACCAGCGCTCGTACGCGGTGTTGGTGCGAAATACCAGCGAAAAAGAGATCACAAACCCAAGCAGCGTATGCATCACCGTCACATTTTTCACGTGACTGTTTTCCGCGAGTTTCCAGTATTCTATCTCAAGCCATGCGATACCCCAGGCATAAACAGCCATGACGCCCAGTAAAGGCAACAGACGCCTGAAGGTGTCCGAGCGTTGCAGTCGGAAAATGAACACGAACCAGTCTTTGGGATCGTAGCTGACCATCAGAATTAATTTGAAAGCAAAATTAGAGAAATAATGTTGTTTTTTGGAGAAAATCCTTTAACTTTGAAAGAATGGAAACAGATACTCCCCAAGTGTATTTCTCCAATCTTCAGGACTGTATCGTCCGGAATATTAACAATGCCCGGCTTTCTGTCGTAGCGGCACAATGCTGGTTTACCAATCCGGAGATATTTTCAGGCATTCTTCTAGCCCTGAAAAGAGGTATCTGCGTCACCCTGGCGCTGGATTACAATTCCATCAATTTCAATTCCCGCGGGCTCGACCTGCGCCTGCTGACGAAGGCAGGCGCCCGTATCCTGGTATTCTCCGGGGATGAACTTCTGCACCACAAATTTGCTGTTATTGACCAGTCAACAGTTATAACCGGCTCCTTTAACTGGACACGAACAAAACTGCTGGATCATCTGCTGGTAGTGAACGACAAAGAGCTTGCCCGGCAATTTACAGAAGGATTCAGGCACATTGAGACGAGCTGTTGTTCCTTTGACGTGATGGCAGGTCGCCCCCCGAAAGAATTGTCTTTTTCTGCCATGACAAGACCGGGAAGCACTAATCTTCATGAATTCAGAAAATGTGTATTGGCAGGAGCCAGAACCTGGGCAGTATCTCCCGACAGTAAAGAAACCTGGGAAAAATGGTTATTCAATCAGGTGCATGAACTCTGTTTCAGTATGCCACCAGTCAGAAATAGCCATAAAGCAAAGTCAGTCAGTAACAACAGATATCCTCGCTCCCGCAATCATATACTCCACGTTTACCTGTCCCGAATCAAACCCGGAGATATTTTGATTGCCATTGATAAAAACCAGTTCATGGTTGGTACAGGAATAGTGTCCGGCACATCATACTCAGATGAAACTGGTTTTTATGCGAGAAGATCAGTGCTGTGGACGGAGTGTCGGCCGGTTCATACAAATCTTAAACCGGGCAGACTGAAATCGTTCAGGGGCTCTATGCTGGAACTGCTGTCAAAAATCAGTGCCCAACCACTTGACAATACCTGAAAACGCCCTTACCTTTGAATATAAATATGCCACCAATGACGACAATCTACCCCAAAGGCCGTTACATAACCTGGGAACAATTCCGGGGGAAGTATCTCTCACGTGAAGACGGTTACAAATACGAGTGGGCGAACGGCCGCGTTGTCAAAACACGCAGTTCTATGGGCCCCCGACAAATCCCCATTTTTGTCAGTCTGAACAGGCTGCTCAACCGCCCCGAAATCACCAGTCGTTACTCCGGATATCTGACGGCAGAAATTGATCTCAAACTCGGCGCAGACATACACCGACGCCCCGATTTTGCCTGGTTCAGCGATGAACAAATACACATACTCGCCACAGAAAAGGATGCCATCCAGATTTCCTCCCTGATTATTGAAGTGATTTCACCGGGAGACGAAGCAGTGAAAGTACTCGCCAAAGTCGAAATGTACCTGGAACTAGGCGTAAAGGTTGTCTGGCTTATTTATCCGGAATCCCGGAAAGTTCAGGTCTTCCCGGTGGATACCCCCGGGCGAACTGCCCTGTGTTCGGGCAGCATGCTCTGCGATGCCTCACCCGCGCTCCCGGGGTTTGGAGTGCTGGCCTCAGAGATTGTGGGCTGAAACAAAAAGGGCCACCCTGATACAGAGCGGCCCGGTGGTTTGTCTTCGAAATACCAGTTTCAGACAGAGAAACTTTCCCCGCACCCGCAGGTGCGCGAGGCGTTCGGGTTATTGAAAGAGAATCCCTTGCCATTCAGTCCGCCCGAAAACTCGAGGGTGGTATTGAAAAGGTAGAGAAAACTCTTCAGGTCGGTTACTACTTTTACGCCATTGTCCTCGAAAACCTGATCGGTTGGTTTGGATTCGTTGTCGAAGTCCATTTTGTACGACAGGCCGGAACAGCCGCCGGAGGTTACACTCACCCGCACGAAGAAATCTTCGGCGATGTTGCCTTTCGAGCGGATTTCCTGAATTTTGGATTTGGCGCTTTCAGCTACGAAAATCACGGCTGATCAATTTACGGGTTAAGCATTGGCTGTTACCGCAGTGGCATCGGTCAGTTCGGGCAGACCATTTTTCGTGCGGTAATCATTGATCGCTGCCTTGATGGCATCTTCAGCCAGTACAGAGCAGTGAATTTTTACGGGCGGGAGCGCGAGTTCTTCCACGATATCCATGTTGTCAATACCGGCGGCTTCATCGAGGGTTTTACCCTTCAGCCATTCGGTAGCGAGCGAGGAGGAAGCGATGGCAGAGCCACATCCAAAAGTTTTGAATTTGGCATCGCTGATGACACCTGTAGCCTCATCAACTTCAATCTGCAGACGCATAACATCGCCACATTCGGGCGCGCCAACGAGACCAGTGCCCACATTTTTTGCTTCCTTGTCCAGAGAACCCACATTGCGCGGGTTTTTGAAATGGTCGAGAACTTTATCCGAGTATGCCATAGTTCTTTACAGAGGTGTTTGATTCAGTATTTGACGGAGAAGCTGATTCCCCTTTGAGTGTTCAATGTTGTGATTTCATTTTTTCCGGCGGAAAACAGTGTACAAGAGCCCTGTCATGGCGTAATAAATACGATAGAGCAGGATTGTAAACGGATCAGCCGGATTTTGCATCGGATTCATTGCAACAGGTTTGGAGCTTGTTCAGGATTTTTTGCCTGAAGCAAAAATATGCGTTTTTTTGTCAGTTTTTGCCTTTTTGAAGGTGTGTAGCCGGAACTGCGTAACTGAAAAAAGCCGAAGAAAGAGCCCTGGACAAGTTCTTGCAGAAACAGGTGCAAAATTAAGCATTTTTGCAGATTTCTGATCAGTGTGCAGCCCACTCGATTTTTGTCAGATCAACGCCCTCTTTGTACATTTCCCATATTGGCGACAGTTCGCGCATGTGATTGACGCCATTGGTAACCAGTTCGATTGCCATATCCACGTCTTCATCGGTGGTAAAGCGACCGAGGGAAAAGCGGATACTGGAGTGTGCCAGATCATCGCCGAGGCCCATGGAAACCAGCACGTAAGACGGTTCGAGCGATGCTGAGGTGCAGGCGGAGCCGGATGATACAGCGATATTCTGGTTAAAGGTCATCATCAGCCCCTCCCCTTCCACGTGTTTGAATGAGATATTGGTAACGTGGGGCATACGGCTTCCTTCGTTACCATTTACCTTGGTTTCCTCGAGCTGGCATAGTGTAGCCTGCAGGCGGTCGCGGAGTTTGCTGAGTCTCTCTGCATCCTGGTGCATTTCGAGACGTGCGAGTTCGGCTGCCTTGCCAAAACCCACGATACCGGGTACGTTCAGTGTACCGGAGCGCATACCGCGTTCGTGGCCACCACCATCCATTTGGGCGGTTACCTTGACACGCGGATTCTTGCGGCTCACATACAGGGCGCCGACGCCCTTGGGTCCGTACATTTTGTGTGCGGTGAACGACATCAGGTGGACACCTGTTTCGCGCGGGTGAGTGAGAATTTTGCCTACAGCCTGTGTAGCATCGGAATGGAACAATACACCGTGTTTTTCACAAATTTTTGCGATTTCAGCCATTGGCTGAATCACGCCGGTTTCGTTGTTGGCCCACATGAGCGACACAAGAATGGTGGTCGGCCTGATAGCTGCTTCCAGATCGGCCAGATTCACCAGTCCGTCTTCCTGTACTTTCAGGTAAGTGACTTCTGCTCCGGCCTTTTCAAGGTGTTTGCAGGTGTCAAGTACAGCCTTGTGCTCCGTTTCGGCTGTGATGATATGGTTGCCCTTTTTGGCATACATCTCAAACACACCCTTGATAGCAAGATTGTTACTTTCAGTTGCACCGGAAGTGAAAATAATTTCCTTGTCTTCTACATTGAGCAACTTTGCGATCTGCTCGCGGGAGTAGTCCACGGCGTCTTCAGCTTCCCATCCGAAGTGGTGACTGCGGCTGGCTGCGTTACCGAATTTGTCGTAGAAGTAAGGTACCATGGCGTCCACCACCCGTGGATCGCAGGGTGTGGTCGAATTGTTGTCGAGATATATCAGTCGCCTCTGACTCATTGTTCTTATTTAGATTGATTCAAGTGCAAAGGTAAACACAGTGAGCAGAAAAAAGTTGAGAAAAAACACGTAATCAAAATAAATTCGGATTGTTGGAAAAGTGCTGTTTGGATAATAAGTACATTTGCCACAGATGGCAACCGATACATTTTTCGATGAATTTCAGCCAGTCAGCAAAGCGGACTGGCTTGCCCGTGTAGCGCGGGATCTGAAGGACCGGCAACCGGAGTCTCTTGACTGGCAGTCTCCGCTGGGGTTCAGTATATCTCCTTTGGTGCATGCAGACGATTTCAGCGATTCATTTACCCCCGTTGAGTCCGAACCAAACAATTGGGAGGTTGTGGAAGGCGTATATGCGGCAGATGCTGTAGCTGCCAACAGAATTTCGCTGGATGCGCTCGAGGGGGGAGCAGAGGGATTGTCTGTTTTTCTGACCCATTCACCCGACGGCCGGTTTTTCAGTCAGTTTCTGGAAGGTATCTATCCGGACTACATCGGGCTGCATTTTACGGGCCCCGGAGCGCAGTCGAATCCGGGCGCCATACTGGGTGCGCTTCAGCAGGTTACCTCATCCAGAGGCATAGATTCTCATGCTTTGAGAGGTTCCATTGCCTTCAACCCGCTTGACTACGATCGTCCAGACTGGCGATATATGGCAGATCTGATCACTTTCGCAAGCGAGACTTTCCCGCATTTTCGGTTGATTGAGTTGCCTGTAGGCAACGACGGCACTGCATCAGACGAACTTTCAGCGATGATCAGGAACGCTGACACCTGTTTCAGGGAGCTTTCCTCGAGAGGAATAAGCGTGGAAAGAATAGCCGGCACCACCTCTGTTTCAATAGGTGTCGGCACGAGTTATTTTGCCGAGATTGCGCGTATAAGAGCGCTGAAAATACTTTGGCTGAACCTTATGAAGGCCTGGGAAGCTCCATTATTGCTTCCTGAAATATCGGCCAGTACGCACGCGGGAGCCTATACCGAAGAATTACATACCAATATGGTTCGGTCGGCTACAATAGCCATGTCCGCAGTGATTGGCGGGGCCGACAGGCTCCAGATTACTCCTTATGACGAGTACAGATCAGAAAAATCAGGCTATCCGCCTGCATTTGGCAAACGGATAGCCCGTAATGTGCAGCATTTGCTCAAGATGGAATGTCATCTGAATGAAGTGACAGATCCGTCGTCAGGAAGCTATTATATCGAGAAGTTGACTGCTCTGATAGCAGAAGCGGCCTGGAGCAAGGCATAAAGATCGTGGGAAATCAGTGGTGGTGACCACCCGGACCGTGGATGTGACCGTGTTCGAGTTCAGCTGGGTCGGCGTCTCGCATGGCTTCGACGTGTCCGGTAAAGAACAGATCAACACCAGCCATCGGGTGGTTAAAATCGAGCTTCACGGTATCCAGACCTACCCAGGCAACCATACCTGTGAACCGGTTTCCGTCCTGATCCTGCAGTGGAATCATATTTCCGATTTCCAGCAGTCCATCCGGAATTTTACCGTCTTCCTGTTCAAAAGTGGACTTTGGAACCTCTACCAAAGCCGTATCGTCATAGATGCCGTAAGCATCAGCAGCCTGTATTCCAAAAGCGAACTGATCGCCAACTTTCAGACCTTCCAGATTGCGTTCAAATTCGGGAAGCATCATACCGACGCCGTAGATAAACATAAGGGGTTCGCGACCTTGAGTGGACTCCACGAGCTCGCCTTCGGCGGTTCCTTCCGTCAGGGTGTAGTGAACGGAAACGACCTTATTGGTTTCGATAACCATTTAAAAATACGTTTTCAAACGGCATCCGAACCGTCTGTAGTGAAAAAATGGCTGCAAAGGTAGGGTAAAAAAAGGAGGCCAGCTTAAATCTCTCTCAAAACTGACAGAATTGTTTCCTTGTCACGAATAAACTTGTCGGGTGCTGCTCCTGCGTAAACGGCCATTTCGCAGTCATCCCAGGCAGTAATCAACTCCCTGACGCTTTCGGGAGACACCCCCCTTGATATCAGCTGGCGATAAACATCTTCGCGATTCAGGCGGGCAGTCGGCAGATTCAGACGGGCGCCCAGGAAAGACTGTAAAGCGCTGAGAAGTTCTCCGTAAGTGGCAGCAACAGCGATTTCGCTGCCAGACGTAACGGGGTTCTTCTGGCTTGTCCGAACAATCGGGGCTTTGGCAGCAGGAGCGGTTTTATTTCTCTTCCGGTAGAAAAAAACCAGCACTGTGGCAAGCAGAACTGCAAGAATACCTGTGATCCAAAGTGAAGATGTCTGAAAACTGTCCTGACTGCCTTCCGGCTCCTGTGTAACGGGCTCGGTCATATCCACCTGCCGGACATTCTGCCCCTGACTTACTGAAACGCTGACCGGAGTGGCTGTGAGGGTGCAGTAGCGGTTACTGTCGGGATTGAAGTATATGAGGTGCGGGATGAACTCATGAACACCCGTTGATTTGGGCAGCAGAACATACTCCATTTTGCGAGTAAACATCACTTCATCGAGGCTTTCATAGGTTTCTTCCTCCTGTACCGATGGTTCAAAAACCTCAAAATTCGGGCCGGCATATATTTTGGGTTTACCGAAACGACGGGCATCTCCATTCCCTTTCAGCGTAACCGAGAGTGTGAGGGCGCCATCAGTGGTAATTGCAGTGGTATCGGCAGAAACTTCCCAGGAAAAAGCACCCACGCCACCACTGAATCCTTCCGGCATTGGTTCAGGAAGCTGGTTTACACGTAAAGTAGCCGGCTCAGATGTGAGCGTAACAGGTTTCACTCCGAAAAAAGCATTCGGGTTTTGCAGTCCCACTCTTACCTGGGCCTCTCCAATAACCACATCTCCGGAGGTTTGTGGAAACAGTGATTCCTCGTGCAAAACTTTAACGGCGTATTTCACACCCCTGATTGTCTGGTAATTTACCCCCGGATCAAATCTTCTCCTCTCCTGAGAGAAAAGTCCGTCAAAAGAAGGCAGAGAGATCAGGTCGGCGCCTTCAACGGCAACACGGGTATAGAGGGTCAGTCGCCAGATCACCTGCTGACCCGGGAATGCGCCGGAGGCGCTCAATTCACCTGCAATGAAGACATCGCCACCGGTTGCGGAGGGAGTAGACGGACTACGGAATGATTTGCGTTCAGTGACTTTAATCCTGACAGGATTGGTACTGATTTGCTTTCCGTTGACAGTAACAAGTGCTGATCCTATAGAATATTCCCCGGCCTGTCGAGCTTCGAGCGTATAAGTCCACGACTGTTTTACGGATGTTTTGCCATTGATGATGGAAAAACCCCTTGACTCTGATACTCCGCCAGCTGGTTTGAGTTTATCGAAAGGTGGTGGAGTAAATCTTTTGCCCTCTGCGCCTTCCAGTGTAAAAGTGACCGTGAACGGAGTTCCTGCGGCTACCTCTTCCGCTTCAGGTTCAGTTTTGAAAACGGGAGTTTGTGACCACGCGAGCGTGGCGACACAAATAAACAGGAGGGTAAGTATCCGCATTTTTTGAGCGCGGAGCGACCGGAGCAAGCGAGGAAGGTTCCTGCGGACCATAAAAAGGGGCCGTGTTGAGGAGCTGTTTTACAGACGGATAGTTTTTATTCGTTTTTTGGGATCATCGGAGGGCAAGGTACGGCGTTCCTGCGTTCCGTACAGTTTTGTTTCACCTTCTTTGCCGGGTTTCACATAAACATTAACCGGATCGGTACTTATTTCGTGATTGCCGGATTCAAGCACTCCTGCAGGAATTTCGAGCAGGCCGGTATCCTGGGGCATAAGCGTGTATTCATAGGTGGCGGAGGAAATCATTTCACCACCGGAGAGCGTATAACTTGAACTTTGGCTGTTGCTTACGGAAGCCCAGCCGGCGGCATTCCACTCCGGGGGAGTAAACCGGCCGTTACGGTTATTTTCAACCTTGAAAGTTACCTTCAGAGACTCCCCTATCCGGAGTTCTGTTTTTGAGACACTTACCGAACATTCAGGGGCCTTCTGGGCGGTAGAAATTGATACAATCGCGGCCAAACCGGCCAGCATCAGACTGAATTTGCGCATACCAGTGAGTTTTTGCTTGATTGTTAAACGCCCTGAAAAACACAAGCCGGGCGGTTTTGTTCAACGCGTCCGGCTTGAATTATAGTATGCGGGATGATATTATCCCACAGAAATATCTATGACTTCAAATTCCATCTGGCCGGCGGGGGTAGTGACTTTAGCCACATCGCCACGCACCTTGCCAAGTAAACCCTGACCGATAGGTGAACTGACTGATATTTTCATCAGTTTTGGATCTGCTTCACTTTCTGACACCAGCTTGTAGGTCATTTCTTTCCCGGTCTTCAGATTTTTTATGGTAACATTGGAGAGGATAGCCACTTTTGAGTCATCAAGCTGGCTTTCATCTATAATTCTGGCATTGGAGAGAACCGTTTCCAGATCATTTATTTTGAGTTCCAGCAGACCCTGAGCATCTTTGGCTGCGTCATATTCTGCGTTTTCAGAAAGATCGCCCTGCGCGCGCGCTTCAGCGATAGCACGGGCTGCTTCCTGGCGGCCAGTGGTTTTCAGTTCATCCAGTTCAGCTTTGATCCGGTCGTAGCCTTCCTGGGTGAGATAGGTGTAATTTGCCATGATGATTGGTAATTTGTTGATGTAACGGGAGCATATCTGGCATGGGTATTGACGCATGTCGGATATACTGACAGGAAAAAAACGCAGGAACGCTTCCGGTTCTCCGGAAACGTTCCTGCGTTTTTTTCTGCTGCAAAGGTAAGTGCTATTTACTTAACCTTAAAAACATATTCGAATAAATCTTTAGAGATCTATTCTGATACCCAGTGTATGGATGCCATTGAAGATACGCGTCTGCCTGTAGGCGTAGTCGAGGCCCAGGCGGGAGTCGGAATCTTTTTTGAATGGCAGCGTGAGGGAGAAACCACCGCTCAGGCCGTTATCGAGCGTTGATTCAATATCAACAGCATCGAGTTCGTGCTTGTATCCAACACGGAGAGCAAACATCTTGCGGACGGAGAGCTCGAGACCTGCGCCCAGCTGGTCGCGGGAGAATGCATTGGACGTAAAGTTGGCAATAGCCGTGAGCCTGTTCGTTTTACCCAGCAGCCAGTCGTAAGAAGCACCGATATTGAGCTGAGAAGGCAATTCAAATGCAGCGGAGCGCTCGTAGTAGGTATTGTTGTAAATAAATGTTGATCCCGGGTTCGGACGGCCTTTTGACAAGCCCTCGCCG
The DNA here is from genome assembly GCA_039804245.1 of Bacteroidota bacterium. Lineage (GTDB taxonomy): Bacteria > Bacteroidota > Bacteroidia > Chitinophagales > Saprospiraceae > M3007. The sequence continues at coordinate 8,326 of JBDLWO010000323.1, read as the reverse complement.
GTGAATCTCATTTTACTGCCTACGTTACGAAGCGAAATACCGAATTTGAAATTATCATTCGGGCCTGTGACGTACTGTACACCTCCGTCGAGGGCGAATGCGCGTGCGCCTGCGTTGGATATTGACTCGTTTACTACCTTGAAGGTAATGCCTACCGACACTTTGTTGGTGAACAGGTGAGAGTAAGACAAGCCCATGTTGAAGTAAGACGGGCTGAAAGTAGCGCCGGATCCTTCCGGCACATCTTCTGTGGTGATCGGGATATCGCCCAGATCGAGCGCTACCAGGTTGACACCGAAGGCCCCTCCCTTGCCTATCTTGCGGGCAAGACCAAAAGCATTGATGTTAATATCGGCGATGTAGCGGGTGTGGGCGCCCTGAATCTGTGTATTGCTGATTCTCGAAAGACCGGCCACGTTCAGGTACATGGCCTCCACTCCGGAAGTACCCGAAGTATTGGACTCATGCAAACCTGCACTGCGCGCCCAGGGGTTGATGAGCAGCTGGTTGGCGCCCGCCTCACCCTGACGATCCGGGTTACCCGCGAACGCCGCCGCGGATACCAGCAGAAAAAACAGGATTTGGTATATTTTATTCATTTTGATGGAATTGAATGATTGAATGGTTTAGTGTTGTCACCTCTTGTCCGGAGCCGCAGGATGAGACCAGCGTACTCCGGACAAAAGCGGTAACATCGTCAGAGTCCCGACGGGTCAAATTGTCGGGCTATACCGAACCATTTGATAGTTCGTTCGCCCATCCCCGGCGCATTGATATGTATCAGATAGACACCACTGGCAACAGGGATACCCTTGCTGTTTTTCAGATCCCACTCTATGGCAGGTGTTATCTGATTGTAGGGCTCATACTGCTCGTCGCGGGTGTACTGACGGATAAACTTGCCATCCAGAGAATAGATAGTTACGGTCGCCTTACCGGGCAGGTTGGTAATTTTCACAGTTTGAGTGAACTGCGAAGTCTCATATTGAGAGTAACCATAGTAAGGGTTCGGAACTGCCTTCACAGAATCGAGGGCACTTTCCACCTGAACCGTGCTGAGATCGGTACGCCCACGGCCATCAATCCTGAAGCGGTAAAGCGGGTGACCTGTCTTCTTGTTGGAATCGTTATCGTTAAACCAGGTCTGGTACTGATTATCAACACGCAGTTTGACAACAGCATCATTTCCCCGCGGAATGAGTCCGTCCTTGTACGTAGTCATCGGGAAGAGTTCATTTCCGAAAATCATACCGGTCCAGGCGATCTGCTTGATACGGGAGAGTTTGGCTGTCTGGCTGGTTTGCAGCTCCGGAGAGAAGCCCCAGCGCAGGAACGCACACTCATCGTAGGAAGTGTTGGCAACATATACCCAGTGCTGACCACCGAGCAGCCAGTCGTAGTACTGTGGCGGGCTGGTTGGGCCTGGTGTGAAACCTTCGCGGAAGAAGGATCCTGTAGGGTTCCACATCATGTCGCGGCCTGTGTAGGTAGCATCAACATTGGCGGAGTAGCAGGAGTTTTCTGCAAAGAAGATATTGAGGCGGCGGCCGGTTTCCACGTCAATGGCGTATCCCGGGAACCATCCCATACCATAGAGTGGCTGACCTGCTTTCGGGTTGTTTTGTCCGTTGGGCAGTTTGTCAGGTTCTACTGCGCCGTCCGGATCAGGGCGTCCGTCGCCGTCGTTGTCATCTTTACCTACTGAAGGAGCATAACGAACGTCGAACATGACACGTGTTTTACCCGGAGGAGCCGGGCTTTCAGTTACGAGTTCGGGCAGTTTCGGATACTCGGATGGTGATGAGCTGGTGTAAGGGTAGCCTGCTGCTTCCACGATTACACAGCGACTCCACTTGCTTTTATCGCTCGTAAGAACGATATCAACGTTTGGAAGGGCATTAAGTGCCTTTGTACGTGCGGCGGCATTACCGATAGCACTGCCATTGAACGAGTTCTTGTCGGTCCAGGCCGGAGTGAAGTAGTACTCGGGGTACTGACTGCGCCAGTCGCAGAGCACGTAGGGCACAAAGAATCCGTCACCCATTGTGCTGAGCCCCTGCTTTGGATCGAGAAGCTCGTCGGGTTGGAGCGGAGCGGTTTTTACATAGTCAAAAATCTGGAAAACACCGCCATCAACCTGATCAGGAATACCATCCATCCAGGGCTGATCAGGGTTCTTGTATTCGATCTCAGCGCCGAGTGCACCATTGGTTTCGTCAGCATTGGAACCCGGTTCGTTACTTTGAGCGAGTGCAATTGAGAAACCATATTCGAGAATCACCTGTTCGTTGAGCTTGGCGATTGTCTTTTCAGAAGCGATCACCTGACCGTCGGGCAGCTTGCGCAGTTCCCAGCGTGCATTGGCACTCACGATATTGTCGGTCATGTTTTCGTCCACAATAGCCAGCTCGTATTCTCCGTCCTTCACTTCAAACGGATTGAAAATAGTCACATTCAGCGGACCGCGACCCGGTTTGTAGGTCAGCGTACTGTCGTATCCGCTCTGGAACATACGTTCGCGGGTTTCATCGTCAATATCAATGAAATTACCACCAACACCTGCACCTTCAACGCGGGTGATTACCACACCGTCGCCATAGGCAGAGTTGAGTGCCACGTCAACGACAGGGCGCGGGATAACCGTTTTGATCTGCACATTGAGACGACCCTCGAGATACGGTCTTTGCTGACCGGATACCGGACGTGAGAGCGGATCGAATGTACCGAAGTTGTTATAGGCATAAGCCACCACAGCGTAGTAATACTTCTTGTGGTTGATCATTCCCTTGTTATTTCCGGTAGCAAAACGGTCTTCCTTGATTGAGAAAGTGTGACGGATACCCAAATCCTGACCGTCGGCCTTGATTTCGGGTGTATAAAGCCTGTCATCCGCATCGTTTGGATTCGGAATTTCATCCCAGTTGTAAATTTTCTTTACACCATTCTTCACATCCACCTGATATACGATACGAGCGCGCTCCGGATTGTCAAAATCGGCTGCAGACACATTGGGGTCTTTCAGTTGAATGATCTTGTAGCCTTCGAAGCGGTACTTGATCGTTTCGCGCACAGCTGGATCCGGACTGTTTTTCAGTTCGTCCGGAGCGAGGAGATCTTCCTCGGTATAGTTTTCAGCTGCGTTATTATTGACTGTGGAGTCCGGATTGTTGGTCAGTACCACGATGATTTCCTTGTCAACCTCAATCCAGTCTGCATCAGGAGCATTCGGTCCTTCGAGCAGATCGAAGCAGTTGTCAAACAGACCCTGAGCCAGTTTGTCTGCACGGAAAAGACCTTCCACATCGGGACATGGATAGTCAATATCCGGTACCCATGGAACACCGATGATCAGCTCGTTAACAGCGCCTGGCAGGAGGGTGAACGGACCAGATGCCTGGAGCGTACGGCGGTCGCCGAAAGCCAGGTTGGCGGTACACATACTCCAGCCGGTAGGGTCATTTGGCGGATCCGGAAAAACGAATTTTGTTTCATTACCCGTGCCATAGCCGGAGCCCTGGTCGCCGAATATGGAGCCATCTCTCCAGCGGCCGGTAAGGTAGTTGTAGAACTCACCGGGCTGGCTCGGGTCGGTAGTGGCCGCTGGCCAGCTACCTACTCCGCCGTTGTTGTAGTAAACGAAGGAAGACATCGGGAGTTCGTTGCCTGCTGAATCGAGCGGACCGCGGAAATAGTCAACACCGAGAATCGGTACTTTATCTCCGTACGTGGGTACGCCTGCGCAGGTGGCTCCGGGCTGTCCGTCAGTTGCATCCTGGTTGTAAACATACATCAGGTCTTTTGCCGTATCGCAACCGATATAGTCATCGAGGTAGCAGCCCAGATCAGGGTCAACCCACATGGCGAAGAACGTGGAGTCAATACGTTCGGTAGCGCGGTTGATCAGTTTGTAGCGCTGGAACGTCATATCATTCAGTTCGTCGGTAGTCTGGTAACCGAAGGCCTGCACCTGTACTTCCATCTGGATAGCACTTCCGTTGGTGTTGCCGTGCGGCTGGCCACCACCGTGGTCGTTGTATATCCAGAAAATCATTTCATCCGGATACTTGTCGAGTGCACAACCGCGTATTTCGATAGAAGGGTAATCGCCCTTGAGCGGGTCATACAGGCCATCTTCATCCTTGTCGAAGAAACCGGCGAGTGCCTGCTGGGTGAAAGGCAGGTCGAAGCCCCATACATCCACGAAGTAAGGGTTACCTTTTGCGGGCCATCCCTTTACACCACGCGGAATATCGGCGGGGCTGACGGCGCCTTTGGAAAGATTGGAGAGGTGCTTGCGAATTTCCTCCCCGGTTACACGGAAGTGGCGGTCCCAGTTATCGCAGGTGAACTGCTCTGTGATACCGAATTCGGTGAGTGGGCCCGGCCAGAATTCATTATTGGCGCCACTGCGGTAATCCTGGCAAGCCAGCTTCAGGTTGCCTGCGGGGTCAACACCACCGAGCCATACAGAACCGGCAAAGATAGAAGAAACCTCGGCCTGCCCTGTAGATACGTCCACCTTGGGAACGACGTAACGTCCGTCGTTAAAGTCCCACCAGCAATCGCCACCACCTAACAGACGGGCGCGCACGTTGTTGATACTCTGGTCAATCTGCGACTCAGAGTTGGCGCAGACATCGCGGTATTGAGCTTTGGGCGACTTGGGCAGGTTTTTGTCATACGGGTTGTTTCGGGCAAAACCCGCCACGGCGACAAAGGCCAGCAAAAGCGCCATCCAAAGTCTGTATATACGCATGATCGTTTATTTTTAGTTGATGAAAGTTTTTGTTGTGTATTGGTCGGATGTGAACAAATCAGAATTCGAATGCTGCGCCCACGTAGATACGACGCGGGAGGGCAAAATTGTTGAAATTGCGCACATTCCAGGAGTAAGCTGCCAGATAAGCGTCCAGGTTGAAGCCCTGATTGGCGATACCTTGCGTAACCGAACGGCCTTCCGCTGTTGCCAGGTAACCATCATCGGTTGGTGAACCTGTTGAAGAATACACACCGAGGATATTTTTGCGGTTGAGCAGGTTGGAAACGCGGAGGTAAACGTTCAGGTTAAGAGGCTTCTTGCCTTCCTTGGAAAGTGCGAAAGATTTGTCAACGCGGAGGTCAACATTGAAACGCCATGGGAGGCGGTTGCCATTGATAGAGCCGAGTGTACCGCTACCCCCGAAGCGCTCGGGGCGCAGTGTTGCGGTGTAAGGGCGACCTGAGGCGGCTGTTGTCTGGATATTCACACCAAAGTTGGCGAGGATATCTTTTCCGGCGATACGCGGACCGTTGTAGCGCTTTCCGTCGTCGAAACGGTAGTCAATAACGGCGGCGATATTGTGGCGCTCGTCGAAGTCAAGCGGGAACAGGTTACGCAGGTTACCCAGACGGGTCAGACCGCGCTGTGAGTCAGCACCGGAACCGGTACCATCGGCGAACTGCAGGGTGTAGGCCAGGCGGATCTCGGTGTTCATGGTACGACGGAGATCATACTGCCATGTGAAGCCCTTGACTGTACCGAAGTCACGGTTGCCATACGTTTCGTAACGACCGATAACTGGCACGTAAAGCACCAGACGGCTCTGGATCATATCGCGCTGTTCGCGGTAGTATGCCGAGAACTTGATAGCGGAGTTCTGGTTCAGTCGCTGCTGGAAGCCCACTTCATAGTCAACAACGCGCTCCGGGAGCAGGTTGGCGTTATTGCCGGGTGTACGTCCGGGTGTATAGAAGTAAACATAGTTCAGCGGCGTGATCTGCCAGTTGCTTGGCGGGCGCTGAACGAGTACATCATAGTGTGCGAAGAAGTTGGCCTCTTCCGAGATCGGGAAAGAGAAGGCCAGGCGCGGAAGCCAGTTCACCTGCGGCGTATAGTCGCGGAAAGACAGATCCGGATCGAAGCGGGTATCGAGGATATCGTCACCCTTTACCGTATCAAGCAGGAGAGGCGTTACAACACCGCCACCAAAGATAACGTTACCGTCGTTAGCCTGTGTACCGTCGGCGAAGTACCATGTTTCGCCATTGCGCCATGCCTGTACTTCAGTTGAGTTGGGGCCGGTTACATAAACTTTTGCTTCGTCCGGTACGTTGGATGGTTTTACAATACCGGAAACAGTACGAGCGGCAGTACCCGCGTCCATCACCTGGTACAGCGAGTAGATATCGCGCATCACCTTGGTGTTGAGGTCGAAGCGTTCGATACGCATACCGAGACTGAAGATCATCTTGTTGAAAGTGAACTTGTCTTTCAGGTAAGCGGCCTGATACAGCGGCTGGAGCGGTGCAACCGGGAAGTCGCGCACACCATCAGCGTCGCGGCTGGTAAAGAAGTCCTTGAATGTGATACCATCGGCCAGTTTGTTACCCAGATAGTCGTAGCCGTAGTAACCGATCAGTCCCTGGTCGTTGAGTTCACGTGCGCTGAACATACCCAGGCTGAGTTGCTCGGGTGTGAGTTCGTTCACGTTTACCCAATCGTCAATGTTGACGCCGAGCGATTCACGGAGTTTTTTGTAGAACTTCTTGTCCTGAATGTCGATCACCGCGTTGGCAAACTGCGTGATGGAATCACCGATAACCGGGCTCCACTGCTCGTCCCAGAAGCGACCGATGACAACATTGGTATCCAGACCGTTGAAGTGGATATTTTCAGTTTGTGCCGCCAGGTTCCAGAGACCGCGCGGAGCAACCACCCAGCTGCGTTCAGTGCGCTGCTCGTTGAGCAGACCGAACTGGATATTGTGCACGCCTGATTTTCCGAGTTTCAGGTCGAAGCCGGCAGATGCCATGATAGTCATGAGATCAGACTCGCCTTTGCTGAACTGGTTATAAATCATGTTGACGTTTGGATACATACCCGACCAGATATTGTCGTAAGTAGAAGAAAAACGACCATTCTGGGCGAGGTAAGAATCAATGAATTCGGGATTGGCAAACTTGTTGTATGCGGCCATGCCCGGGTTCACGCTGGAGGCAGTGTAGCCTTCGAAGCGCTCGAAGTTGTCGAGGTGGCGTACAGTACCCGTTTCATCCACACCGGCAACCGGCAGGTAGTCGTAGTCGAATTTTCCGACATAACCGTAGTCCATGATATTTTCGCCGTGGAGCTTGTCGGAAATACGGCTGTTACCGCGCTCAAATCCGAACTGGAGCTGATAGCTGGCGTTGGAGATGGACACCTTGTTGGCATCTGCTCCATCCTTTGACCCGTTGGAGCTTCCGAGGCGGTGGCGCAGGCGCGCGATACCGCGGATACGCTGTCCGTAAGATGTAGGGTTATTCTGGGCATTCAGCAGGCGCCAGCCGCCCGGGTCAATCAGATTTTCAGTATTCCTGTAAGTACCGGTGACACTGAAATCAATATTGTCAGTAACACGGAAGTCAATCTTGCTGGTTACATCAATGCTGGTTTGATCCTGAAACGGGTTGTAATTATACACATCCACACTATCCTGTGTGAACGTCTCTGCAGCAGAGATAATACGGCCGTTGGAGAAACGCAGTGGATTGGCGATAGCGCGCTGGAGTACGTCTTCCTTGGCGCGATATACGGGCAATGCAGGCGGATCGTCGTCTTTCTGGTAGTTATACTGGCCGGAAAGGCGGAATCCGACGATAGATCTTTTTGATCCGTCGGCAAGCGTCTTTTTCAGGAGCGGGCCACTCACGTTGGCGGTAAGCAGTCGCCAGCCATACGGATCGAGGCCCTCGGAGGTTTCACCTTCGATAGTACCGTGGTACTCGCTGGCTGCACCTTTGGTTATAATCGAGATTACACCGCCTGTCACGTCGCCGTACTCTGCGCCAAGACCACCAGTAATAACCTGGAGCTGCTCGATATCCTGAACCGGAGGAGTGGAACCGGATACGCGGATACCGTCAATGTAGTAGTTGGTTGCGTTGGAACGCGAACCTTTGATGTTTACTTCACCGCCATCAACCGAAGTGGTACCTGCCGTGGTGGCAACGATAGCGTTTACGCTACGGGTTGGCAGGTTCCTGATCTGTTCGGAGGTGAGCGTCTGGCCACCGGAAGTTTTGTCCTGTTCGATCAGCGGCACCTTGTACGCACTGATGACAACCTCCGACAGAACGGTGGAAGACATTGTTACATCAGGGATGTTGTTGAGTTTGTTCACCAGAACCTGAACTCCGGTGATTTTCTGAGTCTGGTAACCCGTGTAGGAAATTTCCACATCGTAGGTTCCCGGATCCATGGAAATCCGGAAGTTACCGTCAAAGTCGGTGATAGCGCCGCGCGCGACGTCGGAGCCTTTCAACACTTTGACGCTTGCTCCGATGAGCGGGCCTTCGCTGTCTTTCA
>JBDLWO010000322.1:0-9594 GCA_039804245.1 Bacteroidota bacterium | reverse complement strand
TGTACGACAATGATGTCAACCAGGGTATTTGCGATTGTTACCACAGCAGTTTCAGCATACCGATGAAAATCCTGCTTAACAAAGGCTGCAGGGTGTTTTTCATCGCCGATGCCTGTCACGCCGGCCGGATGCTCGGCAAAAAAGAGGCCGAACTGGTTCAGTTGCCCGACCTCTCCAGCCTGGCAGCATCCGGCGACGACAGACTGACGGTGATGACGTCTTCCTCGGGTGCCGGTCGTTCTTTTGAAGATCCATCCATGCAACACGGCGCATTCACATGGTACCTGATAGAGGCAGCACTCGGTAACGCCGATGTGTTTCCCCGCGATGGAGTTACCACCAACCTTGAAATAAACGGATATGTGGTGGACAAGCTCCGCACCTACAACCAGATACCGGAAATCAGTAACCTGAACGGCAATTTCCTCAGTTTCGACACTGCGGCTGCGCCCCTCGCATTTCAGCCTGTGGCTGCAACAGCTGCATCGCGTACCATTTTTGAAAAAAAACTGTTCGGAGTAACTGAAAATCTGCCTGCCGACACTGCACTGATTTCACTTTATTACAGAAATCTGAAAGCGCTGCGCTTGTTCGGTTCCGACAGTGCCGCGTTCGATATCCTGAAAAAGGTGAGAGGCAGTCGCGACAGCGCACTGTACTACGAAAAAATGCGCGCTGCATTTGTCAGAACGGCACTGAACGAGGATAATACCATCATGTTCCGCTACCTGAATCAGGATATTAATCCGTGGAAAACCAAATATGATGATATGGAGCAGGGACTCCGGATTTGCCTGGCGCTGCAGGAAACGCTCGATACGCTCGATTTCAAATATACGGAAGTTACCTCGAGGTATCTTTTCTATCAGGCAATGGCCTGGTATGAATATGCCAAGTTTGCGGATAAACGCTCCGATCGCTCCGACAGACTGAGCGTGGCTGATACACTGATCAATCAGGTGTCCATCATCGGTACCCAGCCTGTTGTGGCGCTCTTTCAGAAAAATCTGATTGAAAACGGGCTCGAGTTCCGTCGCAGTGATACGCTCCTGCAAAGAATTGTTGAAACAGCGCCCGAATGGAGGCTTCCGCGGCTTTACAGCGGCGATTTGAGCACCTATTTGTTGTTGCTCCGCGATGATTACCGCACGAGTGTGGCGCCCTTCGACACGCTGGAAGCCCTCGATGCATGGGTGGCAAGTGGAAAAACTCCGGACGCCAGCCGGATCCCGGAGTTGTTTTCCGATAATCCGCAATTGGCAGAGGATGTATTTCTTCAGTACGCTCTTCGGGAGAAAAATGTGGAAAAGGCGCTCAAAAGGCACCGGCAGTTGCTCGAACGATCGCTGCGTACTCTCGATGGTCTGGATAATATTCCTGTGTCAGGTGAACCGGAATTTTTCGGCGACCTGAAAACTTATTCCCGGCAGAATCGCCTTGCTTTTGCCAAATTGGCTGAAGAACAGTTCAGACTGGCAGCTTTGACAGGGGATGCCAGATATGAGCGTGTGGCGCGTGAGCTGTTTGCCAATCTGTCTGCTGCCGGTGCGGATATCTCTGAAAGCTCATTCGGAAAAGAAGATAATCCGGCGCTGCCGGATGTGCCCCTCGCTGAGTCATTTACAGATCCGATGGCTGGTAAATTCATGCTGGTACGCGGTGGTACCTTCATGATGGGTTGTACCAATTTTAAAGACCAATGCTATACGAACGAGAAACCGGAGCACTCCGTCACGCTCGACAATTACTATATGGGAGAAACCGAAGTAACCCAGAAACAATGGCGGGCAGTAATGGGTGCCGATGTCCCCAATATCGGTTTCCCCTGCGATGAATGTCCGGTTGAACGCGTCAGTTGGGACGATGCTGTTCTGTTTATTCAAAAACTCAACACCGTTTCTGCAGTCAAATACCGGCTTCCGACTGAGGCTGAGTGGGAGTATGCGGCCAAAGGAGGACACCTGACCAACAAAAAATATAACTACGCCGGAGGTTTTGACCCCGACAAGGTGGCCTGGTCTTCCAAAAATGCCAAAAAATCAACGCACCCGGTTGGCAAACTGCAGCCCAATGAACTGGGACTATATGACATGTCGGGCAACGTATCCGAATGGTGCAGCGACGAATACCGCGAGTATCCGGGAAATCCCTACTCGAATCTGCTGGCTGCAGACAATGGCATCACACGCGTGTACAGGGGAGGCAGCTGGGACGACAAACCACTGAATTGTCGCGTAACCAACCGCAGCAGTCTGAAACCCGACACCCGTTTCAACAGCCTGGGCTTCCGGCTTGTCAGGCAGGCCCGCTGAGCCCGGCCACCCGCCCACACAGCCACTCAACTACATCCACTCCGTCCGGGTAATCAAAAAGCCCCGGCTCCTGGCTGTGGCCAAAGGGTATTACTTTGAAACCGCTGACGGATGCCCGACCCACTACACACTGGATTTCATCGCGCCGGGCATCCAGCAGGTCGTCCAGATCGCTGATATCGTCGTAATACTCGTAATGGACAGCCGCAATACGCGACTGAAGTGAAGGATCCTCGCGAAGCATCAGACACCCGTTATTGAGATAAGGCATGTTGTTCAACACGAACAGGGTCATGTTGTAGTCAAAATTGTTCTTGTACTTGTTGTGATGTATCAACCGGTTGTAGTCGTGCAATTCCTCCAGCAAGGTGTCGAACTGATAACCGTGCGGTACGTAAAGCTTGCTCACATTGCGGCAACCCAGACCAAAGTACATAAATATGTCCCTGCCCAGTGTATGCAGCTCCTCCCGAGTCTCCATGCCGGTCAGTACCGCCACCGCATTCCGGTTTTTCCTGATAATATGCGGATACTGGCCGAAATACTGCTCAAAATAGCGGGCAGTATTGTTGCTGCCCGTCGCAATAACCGCATCAAACCCGGTCAGCCTGTCGGTATCTCCAACAAATATGGTCTGCTCCCGCGACGCATGCGACCATTCACCGAGTTTGTTCACCAACACGGGCAAAAGTCTCCTGTCCTTGTCGCTCAGCTTCACTTTGGCCCGGTTGCCGGTTACAAATACACACAGCCAGTCGTGAAAACCCACCAGCGGGATGTTGCCCGCCATTATGAGCCCCACCACCTTGCCCTGGTGATTCTCTTCCGGAATATTGTACGCAGATACCCACGCGCGCAACTTATCCGCATCAAGGAATGAAGTGGCTATAGCGCGCAGCGATTCCAGGCTGTTTTCCTCTGTAAACCACTGATTTTCAATATATGACTGACGAACAGCCATCTCCAGCTCTTCATCTCCTCCGCTGCTCAGGTATTTGCCCAACTCGGAGAGCAATCCGAGACGATCCTGTAAATTCAGTGACATGTCTTTTTTTGACACAAAGGTATTATTTACTGAACAATAAGGGGGGCTGCGCGTTTGAGAGCGGATAGATTAATTCCATTATGGCTGAAAAATACGCACCTGAATTAACTCCGCTCAAGCGTTTGTTGCGATTGCTCGGGCAGTATCGCACCGAAATCAGATATATCCTGCTGTACGCCGGTGTGGCCGGACTCATCAATCTGTCGCTCCCGCTTGGTATTCAGGCCATTATCGGACAAATTGCCGGCGGGGCCCTGAATGCCTCCTGGGGTGTCCTGGTCTTCTTTGTACTGGTAGGTGCCCTTTTTGCCGGAATCCTGCGTCTGATGCAACTGTCTGTCATGGAGTATATGCAGCGACGTATTTTCACCGACGCATCCGTCGAGTTCGCCCTGCGTATCCCGCGCCTCAACCTGGAATCGCTCAGAAAGGAACACTTGCCCGAACTAATCAACCGCTTCTTCGATACCCTCACCCTGCAAAAAGGGCTGCCCAAATTGCTGATCGAAGGCAGCAGCGCAGTACTGCAGATTATTTTCAGCCTGCTGCTGCTCTCTTTCTACCATACGTCGTTCGTCACATTCTCTCTGCTGCTGCTCGGCCTGACGGCCGTCCTGTTCTCCTGGGCTGCCGGAAAAGGTGTTTCCAGCAGCCTGACCGAATCAAAATACAAGTACAAACTGGCATTCTGGCTGGAAGAAGTAGGCAGGGTGGCCTCCACTTTCAAGCTGGCTGGCGATAATATCTTCCCCGTTCAGAGAGCCGATTATCTCACAGAACAATACATAGACGCCCGCGCATCGCACTGGAAAGTGCTCATGTCCAAGTTCATCACCGGCATCGCCTTCCGTGTGCTTGTACTCGGCTGTTTTCTGGTGCTCGGCAGCCTCCTCGTGATGGAAAACGAACTCAATATCGGCCAGTTCGTTGCCTCCGAAATCCTGATCCTGTTCGTCATCGAATCGGTAGAAAAACTGATCCTTCTGCACGAAACAGGCTACGATGTCCTCACCGCCGCTGAAAAAATCGGTCAGTTTACCGATCTCGAAATCGAAAGAGAAGACGGTATTCATGCCGATCAGCTTCCGGGACAGGAAAAGGGCATGACTGTTGAACTCCGCGACCTCTGCTACCAGTATGAAGATGGCGACAGACCCGTACTCAGCCATATCAACCTCAAAATCAACCCGGGCGAACGGGTGGCGATCGCAGGTTATGGCGGCTCCGGAAAAAGTACGCTCATGCAGATACTTTCGGTGCTGAAACGCGATTTCACCGGTACGCTGCTCTTCGACGGATTGCCCAAACGAAACCTGCAACTCCGCGCACTCAGAAATCAGATCGGTGATCTCACCAATGAAGAAGACCTTTTCCGCAGTACCCTGCTTGAAAATATTACGCTGGGGAATCAAAAGATCAGCCTGCAGCGCCTGCTCGAGGTCGTGGATGCCGTCGGTCTGAGCGAATTTGTACAGAAACAACCCGATGGTATCAATGCAGAGGTGCTCCCGGGCGGAAAAAATATCCCGGGCAGCATTCAATCCAAGATCCTGGTGGCCAGAGCGATCATCGGCAACCCGCGCCTGCTCGTCGTGGAAAATCCGCTCGGACAAACATCCAGACGCGACAGGGCCATTATAGGCACTTACCTGACCGACAAATCGAAACCCTGGACGCTTATCTGTACCACCGAAGACCCCGATCTCGCAGCCATGTGTGACCGCCTTGTTATCCTGAAAGCAGGCAGTATTGTGTTCGACGGAACACTCCTGGACGCGCGCAAAACGCCGCACTGCGAACATGTTTTCCGCTCCTCAGGCCTTTTCTCAGAAGAATGATCATTACCTAACAGAATCACAGTATATGCTGAGACTCTCCGAAAATAAACCACCCGATTTTCCTGAAATTGACCAGATCAGGGCCTATAATAAAAGCAGGCTCCCCGACTGGCTGCGCGCATTCAGGATGCTCCTGCTCGTCACGCTCTGCGTTTTCCTGCTCTTTATGTTCCTGCCCTGGACGCAAAACGTGCGCGCCAATGGCAGTCTCACTACGCTCGATCCGGGCCACCGGCCACAGTTTATCCACTCCACTATCTCGGGCCGTATCGAACAATGGTACATCCGGGAAGGCCAGGCTGTTCAGAAAGGTGATACAATCGTCAGGCTCTCCGAGGTCAAAACGGATTACTTCGACCCCAAACTCATAGAAAGGATGGGCAGCCAGGTAGAAGCAAAGGAGGGCGCTATCGCCTCCTATAACCAGAAGGCAGATGCCCTGGTAAATCAGATCGCCGCCATGGAAATGGAACTGGTAAATAAAACCGGCCAGATCAGGAACAAAATCGCACAGGCGCGATTCAAGATTACCAGCGACAGCGTGAAGATCATTCAGGCCAGTATTGACCTGCAGGTAGCCAACCGTCAGCTCGATGGCGCCCAGAATCTGTTCAACAAGGGTATCAAATCACTTTCTGACCTCGAAGAAAAACGACTGAAGGTGCAGGAAACCCGGGCCAAACTGGTCGCTGCCGAAAATCAGCTCGAAGCAAGCAAACGGGAACTGTCCATCTACCAGACCGAACTGAACCTCGTCAGCAATGAAACGGCCAACAAGGTCGCCAAGGCGAAAAGTGAGCGCTTCAGCACGCTGAGCGAACGATTCGACGCCGAAGCTACTGTCAGCAAACTGCAGATCGAACGCACCAATTATGAAAGGCGTTCCGGATTCTACTACATCACTGCCCCGCAGGACGGATTCATCGTGAAGGCTTCCAAACCCGGGGTGGGGGAGATCATCAAGGAAGGTGAGGCTATCGTGAGTATTCAGCCCGCCGGTTACGAACTGGCCGTGGAAATGTATGTGAAACCACTCGATGTGCCCCTCCTGAGTACAGGTACCAAAGTCAGGTTTCTTTTCGATGGCTGGCCCGCTTTCTTTTTCAGCGGCTGGCCCGGCGTGTCAACAGGTACCTTCGGTGGCAAAATTGTGGCAATTGACCGCAATATAAGCGCCAACGGCAAGTTCAGGGTGCTCGTGGCACCCGACCCCGGGGAGGAGGAACCCTGGCCATCTGCCCTGCTGCCCGGCGGCGGAGCCAGCGGTATCGCATTGCTCAATAATGTGCCCCTCTGGTACGAACTCTGGCGTCTGCTCAACGGATTCCCGCCAGATCTGTACAAAAACAACGAAATTCCTGAAAAGAAAAAGTAGGGTGGGGCGCCCGGGTACATGGCGCCAGGTTGAACCCCGTATGACCCCGAATAACCCAAAAACGCCGATTTGCATGAAATTGACACCTGCAATACTCTTTTTTCTCCTTATCCTGATTTCCCCGCGCCTGCCCGCGCAGGTGCTCGACTGGGACGCCGTGCGCACGCAGGTACTCGCAATGCACCCCGCCGCCCGTCAGGCCGATTTGCTGCCGCAACAGGCAGCCTCCATTCTCCTCCGCGCCAAAGGCGGCTTCGATCCGCGCCTGTTCGGCGATTACGCCGAAAAACGCTTCAACGGCAAACAATACTTCCAGTTCTCCGAAACCGGCATCAAATGGCCCGTCCGCGAAGGAATGGAACTCAAGGGCAGCTACAATTACGCCCGGGGAAATTTCCTGAACCCCGAAAACAGTCTCCCCGCCAACGGACAGGCAGCGTTCGGTATCGAATGGGCGCTCGGACAAGGTCTCCTCTACGACGAACGACGCGCCGCACTCGACGACGCCCGCGTAACCGCTGAATTCAACAAAGCGCTCCGGGCCTCTTCCCTGAACGACCTCCTCTTCGACGCCGCAAAGGCATACTGGAGCTGGTTCTATGCCGCAAATGCCCTCGAAATCACGCAGAACGCGCTCAATCAGGTCAGAATCAGACACGTCAGCCTCGTCGAAAGTTTTATCCAGGGCGATAAACCCGCCATTGATACACTCGAAACTTTTATTCAACTACAGAACAGACAACTCGAACTCCAGTTCGCCAACATGGAAGTGCGTAACTCCGCGCTCGAACTGGTCAACTTCCTCTGGTCATCTCCCTCGCAGCCGCTCGATACGGCCCTCCTGCCCGCACCCCCGCGCGAGAACGTACTGTCCCCCCGGCTGCCCGACCTGAACGGCTTCCAGGTCGCCTCACACCCCGATCTGATGCAGTACGCCGCCAAGAGAAAGGCACTCGAAATCGAACGAAAACTCAAAAACGAAAAAAGAAAACCCGTCCTGAACGCCAGCTATGCCATCCTCGGCAATCAGTGGTCGTTTTTCCCTACAGCCGGACCGGAAGGCCCGGGCGTGGTAGCCAATGATATGAAATGGGGCGTGAATATTTATTATCCGCTCCTCAACCGGAAGGCCCGGGGCGATTATGATCTCACCAAAATAAAAATTAACCAGAACGACCTGCTGATCCAGCAAAAAACGAGGGAAATTACGACCAAAACCAACCAGTATATCACAGAAGCCAATACGCTGCTGACACAGGTAAATACGTTCCGTCAGATCACTGAAAATTACCGGACGCTGCTCGACGCCGAAAATGAAAAATTCCTGCAGGGCGAAAGCTCCGTGTTCCTGATCAATACCCGCGAGCAACGATGGCTCGACGCCCGACTCAAATACCTGAAACTCATCGCAGAATGGAAAAAAGCCGAAGCCGGCGCCAAATGGGCCGCAGGTCAACTCTGATCGCCAGTTCTGTTGAATTATTAAATTTAACTTAAAATGGGTAGAGTATTTATTTTAAAGTGTTTGGCCAATTGAAAGGCGTCTTATATCTTTGCGGCACCAACGTGGAATGCCTTTATAATCCCGGGCGATTGTTTTCACCCAAAGTCAAACAACCTTCGTCATAATGCACAGTCATTTACTGAAAAAGGAGAAAAAAATAGCGGTAGTGGGGCTCGGCTACGTCGGTTTGCCCCTCGCCCTCGAGCTTGCCCGCCATTTCTCCGTAGTCGGTTTTGATATCAATGAGACGCGTGTCAGCCTGATGAAACGCAACATTGACCCCAGCAGCGAACTCGACTCGTCGGCATTCGATAACACGGATATTGAATTTACGGCCAATCCCGACGACCTCAAAAAGGCCCACTTTTTCATTGTTTCGGTTCCCACAGACATAGACGACTCCAAGGTCCCTGACCTGAATCCGCTCAGAAAGGCATCCGCCAGCGTGGGCCGTGCCCTCAAGAAAGGCGATTATGTGGTCTACGAATCCACCGTTTATCCCGGCTGCACAGAGGAAGATTGTCTCCCCATCCTCGAAGAACAATCCGGCCTCCGACTCGGCGATTTCAAAATAGGATACTCTCCGGAGCGTATCAATCCCGGCGACAAATCGCGCCCCATCACCCAGATTCTCAAGATTGTCTCCGGCTGCGACGCCGAATCACTCGAAAATATCGCAGGCGTTTACGGACAGGTCATTCAGGCCGGTATTTACGAGGCGCCCAGTATCAAGGTGGCCGAGGCCGCCAAGGTCATCGAAAATACCCAGCGCGACCTCAATATCTCGCTGATGAACGAACTGGCCATCATCTTCGACCGCATGGGTATCGATACCCAGCAGGTCATTGAAGCCGCCGGCACCAAATGGAACTTCCTCAAATTTTATCCCGGCCTCGTAGGCGGACACTGCATCGGCGTGGACCCGTACTACCTGCTCCATAAATCCGTGCAGCTCGGCTACGAACCACAGGTAATCCTCAGCGGCCGCCGCGTCAACGACGGGATGCCCTCCTGGATCGCCAAAAGGCTCGTTCAGCTGCTCATACAACAGGACAAGAACCCCGGACAGTGCAAGGTGCTCGTCCTCGGTATTACTTTCAAGGAAAACGTGTCCGATATCCGCAACTCCAAGGTCGCAGCCCTCGTACACGAACTCCAGGATTATTCCATCAACGTTCACGTCGTGGATCCGCACGCTTCTCCCAACGAAATTGCCCACGAGTACAAGCTCACCCTCGTGGATAAAATTTCCGACGGCTACGATGCCGTGGTAGTCGCCGTGGCCCACGACGAATTCCGGAAATATGACAGCCAGTTCTTCCGCTCCATATCCTCCGGCAACCCGATCCTCATGGACCTGAAAGGGATCTATCAGAATCTGGATGAAGACATCACCTGCTGGCGACTCTGAAAAAATAAACTCAAACCCCAAACCCTATATCCCAAATAAACCCCAATTACCAACTTTGTGCATACTTTTGCATAAACAATGATCAAACCGAGTGCCCGTTTCTTTTTTT
>JBDLWO010000321.1:0-11081 GCA_039804245.1 Bacteroidota bacterium | reverse complement strand
AGCCGGGTCTGAAAGCAGACCCGCCCCGAAGCGAAGCCGAGACCTGAAAACCCCGCAGAAAGGGGCTTCGGGGAATGCTCCCTAACAGGAGCTGGAAAAACAAGGTGGTGTTGGTCGGGGGGGTACGAACGACTGGTGTGAGCAGATGCCCATGATAGGTCTTTAATCTGCACACAATAACGGCCACGGACTTCAATTTATGGTAAAACTAGCCAAAACACTTAAATAAGGCTTGAAAATGTCCACGCTTCTCTTGCCCATAATCATGTGAATACCTCCAGCCCCTCCAATTGAAAAACGATCTGTGATTTTCCTCGTCAAATCTATTCGGCCAGTAAAACCATAATACAGATACTTTGCAGAAATTCGAAACGTTACAGCCGTTGTAATATAATTGCCAGAAAGGGGATAATAAAGCTCAGAGACAACAGCCCCAGCTAGTTCGTTGCGGTTCATCATTCCAAGTTGTCCACCAAATCCCCAGTCAAGATTCCATTTTTTCCCGAGTTGTGTGTTTCTGATTATTTCAACAGTTCCATAGTTTGTGGTGATTGCACCATCATCTGGTTTAAAGTGTTTGATACCCGCATTTTCTAACAATTCGAAAAGCGATTCATCAGGAACGCCTTCTACTCTTTCATCTCTTGGTGTAAAAATATTTTCATCGGCTTTTTTGATAAATACTGGCATCCCACCAATGGTAATTCCGTACACTCCCGAAAGCTGGTAGGTGTATTTGTTTGAGCCATATGTGAGCTTTACTTTGTACCTGCCCTTCCTGATGTCACGGGCAAGTCCCACTTGATAGCCGTCACCAGCACCATCCTCAGTTAAATATAAAAGTGGGATTATTTCACTTGAGAATTCATACTTTGAAATATGTTTTTCTTGAGCTGCACAAAAATCAGTTAAAAAAAGAAGCAGACCTGTTATGGCTAGTATCGGCAGTGATAAAATGGTTTTCATATTTCCCAATTTAAAGAATGTAGGGCTGGTGCTTTGCAATACACCAGCCCTACTTTTAATAAATTAATTTTGTTGAAAATTTTCCCTGAAGAACATTCCGTCATTTCCGCCAGAATAAACCTTATATGAGGTTCCTTCTTCTTCGGCAGGGTCACAGTATTCAATTATCACTGAACCAGCTATGTCATCCTTACTTTTAGTTGGAATAACAAAGCCAACTGGTGTTGTAAATTCAAACTGCTTGTTTACAGTGAATTTAGGGGACACTCCAAACGTAAATGATGCAGATTGTCCTCCGTCACTTTCCACGAACAGGACACCCCAGGTATCAGCGTCGGATGGTAGCCAAGTTTTTATTTGTTGGCTGAGATTAGCCACACCACTCCAACTGCTTCCATCCATGTCATCCCACTTTTTATCAACTTGAGTAAAAAATTGGCCACCAGTTATGTTACCATTTGAAGTTACGGCTGCGACACCATAAGTGATATTAAGTTCTACTCTTGGAAGCCGAAATCCAGACTCGATTACTTTTACCGCATCTTTATTTGAGAAGCGAATCTTGTAAAGCTGATCTTTCTTGTTGGCAGGACGGTCGCAGTTGCTTGGGGGAGAGAAGCTAACTGGATTTGCAGTTCCTGTACCAAAATTTCCGCCATCCAAATATTGAGCATTTCTGATGGTTGCTTCTTCATAATACTTGACGTTTCCTACAACACTCGATGGAGTAAAATTTGATAGCGAATTTGGCTTTGCAATACCTTTTACTGTCGTATTTGCATCATTAACAACCGCATCATGGGCCTCGTCCATCGTAATAACAGCGTATCTTACGCTTTCATCGAAGGTATTGGCAATTTGTACAGCGTTTCCGCTCGCATCATAAGCAGGAAGTGTGGTGGTAGCAGCATCTTCTGGGTCAGTAGAATTGTCCAAGACAATGTAGTACTGTATTCTGCCAATGTGCTGCTCAAAAGTTTCGGCATATTCAAAGAAGGCAAATGAAGGGTATGCAATCTCCAGCAATGGGTTTTGAGCCAGTAAGTTCTGTACAGCAGACGGTGTCCTTAGCACGACACTACCATCTGTGAAATCCACCAGCATAAACTCCTCCACTCCAGTCTTGTGGTACAGTTCAATTTGCTTCTGAACAAGGTCTCCACCTTTTTTGAGATCCTCAACGAGGAGTTGGGCAAGTGCGTAAACGGGTTCTATAGATTGCACCGTGCCTATTGAAGTATCTGATGCAATTTCATTTTTTTCACATCCCAAGAAGCACAAGATTGCTCCAGTGATTAAAAAAACTACAAGATTTTTCATAAAAACAATTGTTAGGGCCATTTGTGGCCAGTTTTGATATCATCCGGTTTTGTAGGTGTCCAGAACGTCCCACCAATATAAAACAAGAACCAAGTTTTGTGCTCAAATCCACGAGCCAAAGTTAGTTGTTTCCGTAAGCCGCAGTGCTTGCCCGTGGGTTGGGTTTCATCTTTGGTTCATTTCATATTCATATTTTATTTTGTAAAAACTTAGCCAGCCTGAAACACGATAGATTTTCTATCGAACACATCAATCAGGTTCTGAAACACGTTCATTGAATGTTTGCGGAGAGTTGAGGTAAATGACCGGATGCGTGCATAGTGCTTCGCCCCTCTGAAAGTCTGAAAATTGGTGGCGACCTTCTGTTTGGTTTTCAGACAGCGAATATCGCGCTCTGCCTGATTGTTGGAAAAGGGGATACCCTCAAAAAAGGCAAAGGCTAGCCAGCCGTCTTGACGTTTTGTCAGGCGATTGAGCAGATTTCTACCTTTTGAATTTTGGGGCTTGCCTCTCTTGCCTTGTTTGGGCGGTGGCTCTTCGATGTCAGCCAACTGGCAGATATGCCTGAACGCTCGCTCCCAGGTTTGTTTGTCTGCCACCACAACAGTCGCCTTTCGGCTGTTTTGATAAAGCTCAAGTATGAACTGGTGCATCTGCTTCGCCCACCTGGAACCTTTTTCGATCAGATTGGTGAGTTCACGCAGTAGATGAGCACCACACAGCGCATGTCGGCATTGCTCGAAACTAAAGTAAGACTCCCAGCAGTCGTGAACAGCCCTTCTTCGATAATCTTTCAACACCGAGTCTTCCGATTCCAGCGCCTGCCTGCCCCGTTTCTTGTGGACGAACAGGTGAGTGTAGAGCGAAGTGGACGCAACGTGAAAGCAGTGCAGACTTTTCTCAACCCGCATACCCGTTTCGTCAAAGTGAACAACGTCAGTCGCCAAAACAGCCGTTTTGATCTGCTCCGCAACGGGCTCGAGACATTGATATATACCGGCATTGGCCATCAAAACAGTACTTTCATTGAACGAACAGTCCCACAAATCACTCATCAGTTGCTGAATTTTTTCCAGCGGCAACTTGTAATCATTATTCAGAAGTACACTCAGTGCCTTGATCCGGGAGCCGTACTGTACGGGCTGTCCTACTTCCGGTGGAAAACATCCCACGTGCTGCCGACCGCAACATATAACCGAGCACAATTGATGTTCCGTCACTTCCAACCTGGGTTCGGGCATGTCGAATACCTGACGCTTTTGGAGTACTTCAACCACATCCGAAGGGGAAAAAACCTTTAAACAACACGGACAACATGGTATATGGTGGCGTATAATATTATCCGGTGTCTCAACCATCTTGAGCGTCCTGCCTTTGTGACCAAACTGGCCACCACTTTTCTTCGCAGGCCCTTTTGGAAGACCCGGCTTTTTCGTCAAACCATCTGATGAGGGCGGTTTATGACTATTCTTGCTGTTCAGATTCAGCCGTGAACGTAACTCGGCATTCTCACTGCGCAATTCCGCATTTTCTCTGCGCAATTCGGCGTTTTCCCTGCGAAACTCCGCATTCTCCGCCCGCAGGGCAGCATTATCGGATTCCAAAGCCTCGACTCTGGATAGCAGAGCCGTGACTAAATGCTTTAATGCCGATATGTCGTTCGATAGTGCCATGCGAAAAATCCAATCTCTAAAACAAAATTACTGACTTCCTGGTTCTGTGGCTAAGCTTTTACAATTTGAAATATCAAGAGAAATGTCAAAGTCCTGAATAATTGCAATTTTTATGTTTGAGGAATCTGAAACTATATTACCTTTCTCAAGTACATTTGGATCAAAGTCTTGATTTGAAGTTTCATTGATATCTATACTTCTACGTTTATTATCAAGTTTTTCTACTTCCTTCCTTATACCTTTTACCACATTTAGCCACGCATTATCACGGTTGGGCCATTCAGTAACCGGCTTGGCATCTTTCGGCAGCGACTGAATAGAACTGGCGATCGGGTCGGCATCAAAATCGCAGGGACGCACTATAACAGGTATTACCGTTGCCTCACCCCGGTTATGACGCATCAGCGCATACTTCAGTTCCTTTTCATGTATGTAAGAAGAGTCATAGTAAGCAGCGCTCACCATCAGCAGGATCATGTCTGCTGTGTCCATATTGCGAAGAATAGCATCTTCCCATTTCACGCCCGGGTCAATTTCGCGGTCGCACCAGATTTTCAACATTCCGGCGCGCTCCATTGGTCGCAGGTGGCCCCGGAGTTCTTCCAGGTAATCTGCGTCCTTTCGGGCATATACGATAAATACGTTGTACGGTTTTGGCATAGCGGTATGAAATATGCGCGGCTAAAGTAAGGGAAAAATGGGAAATTACCGTGAAAACCAAAAAACCTCCCCCACAGTCACCCGTGAAAGAGGCTGAATCCGCTATCTTGCGACGGCTTGATTCCCAAATAACAGCAGTATGAAAATCGCAATCGGTTAATTGAGCCGAAAATCACCAAAAAAACGCCACAAAATGGAGGACAATACGCGTTTTTCTGGCAGATTTCCTACTCAGCCAGCCTGAAATTACCTGGAAACTGCTTCGATTTCTCTATGATCTTGCTTTCCAGCAGGGTCGTGATGTATGATCTGGCAGTCCGGTCGCGCACAGTAAAAGCATCCATGAGCGCCGTTTGCAGCTCTTTGGTGTGGATACTTTTCCGGTCACGGAAGATTTCCTCAACGGCTTTCTTCAACTCGCTCATTTTTCGCTGTTGGGAGTCCTCCTTGCTCATCTCGCCCATGTACACGTGGCGACCTTCCGACTTGCTCCAGCCAAACTGGGTCATTGGCACGTCAAGCGGTGAGCCGTCGCGTACTTTGAGGGCTTTCACCACACTCGAGTTCTGCTCTTCCTCGCGCTCAATCAGCAGGATACCCGCTGCCTTCCGCTGGACTTCAGAGCCCAGGTGTCCGCGCAGCTTCATGCCCGAGGGGGCAAGGTGTACCACACACACGATCAGGGTATTGTAAATAGCTGCCATCCTGAACAGTTCCTCGATCAGGTGAACGGATGATTCCTCGTCGTTGACGCCATTGAGCAAGTCGGCAATCCCGTCAATGAACACCAGGTGAATACCGCCGTACTCGTAATAGTAGCGGTCCATTGATTCCAGTATCATATTGATTCGTTCATTGCGCGCAATACCTACCAGACAGTACGCCCTGAACCAGCGTGGCGGCTTCTCCAGCGAGCTGCGTGTGGTGATGTAGGTCAGGTTCTTGTACAACTGGTATTCCGACTGCTCTGTATCAAACAACAGGACGGCATGGTCGCTGATGTTTTCGCGCACAGTGGTACCCAGTGTGTCAATCTCGATACCGTATGGCCGGATAGCTCCTGAAATAATCCCTCCGAGGTAATTCGTTTTGCCGCTCCCCTCACTTCCAGCCACGCAGACGATATTTCCGGGACTTCCTATCGTCACGCTGTTTATCATCAGCAGCGGGTCGGGCGCTTGCGGCGGATTGTCGAAGTCAATTTCACAGACGCGCATGGTGGCGATTGTGTCCTCGTAAATCTGATCCAGCATCTCCCGGAATACCATCATCAGGTCGTCGGCTGTGTTGCCCATCCTGAAGAAGTCTGAAATGTCCTTGCTGGTCTTGCTCCCGTTCAGGGGCAGTTTCAGCATCCGCAGTTGATACTCCTTGTGATCTTTCACCAGCTTGCTCATGGCGGCAATGCCTGTATCGTCCACGTCATAGAGCAGTACCACGTGTCTGAACCTGTAACCCAGCCCCCGCAGGATGTTTTTGGGAATGTTGGCGGTCTCGCTGTTGAAACAGATCGCATGAAACCCGTGCGCCGCCAGACTCAGCACGTCCTTCTCGCCGCCGGTGATGAAAAGAATATCACCACGCAGCGGAAGCTGATCGAAACCGAACGTGTAATGTTCGGTCACTTCTCCGGTGTACAGGAACCGAAGTTTGGAATTAGGCATGTAGAGCTTGGTAAACCGCCGTCCCTGATAACCAAAAATCGGTTCCTCGTCGGTGCTGTTCAACTCATATCCCTTACCGGTTTTGCCGATGCCCTTGTATCGCTGAACGGCAATGACGTGGTACCTGGACAGCACCTCCCTGCGGATACCGTACTGAGCCCAGAAGGAGAGTTCCGTGGGTGAAAAATCACGTGCCTGTATTGGTACACTGCTTTGGGCCGTCTCGAAAGCGTCGTGTACCGAGGGCAACCGGGATGCCCGCACCACTTTGCCTTCCGACTGGCTGATAATACGCTCCGTCTTCTCGTAACTGTCGTCCAGATCAAGCCGCAGATCAGTGTTAATCAGCTTCAGTATGGCAATGAAGTCATGCTTGTCGTCGCAGGAAAGCTTCTTGATCTTTCCCACCAGGAAAAAACAGTCGCCACTGAACTCCGGGTCGCCGAAGTCCTTGATCTTGAAAATCTTTGTGTGTTTGTCGGCATACACGTAGCAGGATGCTTTCGTGTCGCTGTAAAATGGGTTCTTGAAGGCTTTGTTCGGGGCTGTGAGGCTGCTGCCCAGGTAGTGGCAGAAAACATCATAACCGTTCCGGGTTTTCTCAAGCACCTTTTCTTTGGTGAGTGACATAACGGGAACGGTTTAAGGGTGAAGCACCGAAGGTCGGACCTTCTTGTACGACTTCTGAATGAGTTTATCCAGGTCTTCCACCAGAAACCGTCGTTGAGCCCCTATACGGGCATACGGTATCCTGCCTGCCTGCATCATCCGGTACATGGATGATTTCTTGATACCCAGATAGGTACAGGCTTCCTTCAGATCAAGATACCGGATCTCGAACTTTGCTTCCCGTTCATGGATAATCACCTTCTCGAACTTTGTTTCAAGGGCAGTCAGTCTTCGGAGCACCTCCTGCATCGTCTCGATTTTTACATCTTCCATTGTGGACTTGATTTTGTTTCAGACCGCAAGGGTATGGCGATGCTTCCGGAAGACTATTGAACTTCAATTGAACTTCAATAAGATTTTGTTCTAACGCTCCTGAATTGCCTCGGAAAGTCGGGCAAACAGCCCTTTCTCTATCTTCCTGTTCTGTGTTGCATTTTTCAGGGTGTTGAAATTTCTCGTTTTAACATTGAATGTATTCCCCAGTGAACTGAACATATCCTTCTTCATCAGGGGCATACCATCGCGTCTCGATACCAGACGAACTTCGTGAAGCGTATCATAGAGTTCTATAAACTCAGTCACCGTGCCGTCCCATTTCAGGTCAACAAACAAAGTCTGTGGATTATGCTTGTCAGGAGCCGTGGTTCCTGAATGCATCGCCGTGATGTGTTGATCCTTTAACCTGCTCAGTTTGGCAAGCATTTTGGAATAGCGGTCAAACAGTTCAATCAGATTTCGGAGCAGTCTGGCCTGATGAGCGATGAACTGTTCAACCTTTTGTTTGAGCAGTTCTTTGTCCACATCGGAGACCGCGATGGATTCATACTGGATGTTGATGCGGCTAAAGGCAACTTTAGGGTTTTCCCCCGGGAAATATTGTCTTTTGAAAGCCCTGGTTTCTGTACTCAGTGACAGGAGGCTGCTGCTTGAAATCGAATACGTTTCCGGGAGTCCTTCGGCAAGGCTTCTGGTTTCTGCCAGCAGGGCTTTGTACGATTGATGCAGAGAATTTGCATACGCATTGACAGACCAGTGGCCGTTTATTTCGACTTCAAAATTTTCCTCATGGTCGAAAAGTGTGATAAAGTGTTCGGAGTTTTTTGGTCTTACGATTACCTGTACCCGGGTGAATGTTTCAAGAAGTGTTGAGAGCTGGTTTTGCATTTCGTCTGTTGTAAAACGTGATCATTTTTGGTCTATCGGCTCCTGATGTGCAACAGGGATTAGAAGAAAAAATGATCGTACTTGAAGATCGAAATGCGGTGATTTTCGGGCTTAAAAACTGCCTTTTTCGGACTAAAAATCAGATCAGAGCAATTGTAGCAAAAAAACGGCCAAAATGCCCTGAAATGTAGTGTTTTCGGCAAATAAACAGCCACATCCATAAATTGGCAAATTGGCAAGGTATATATATATACCCTTGCCAATTTGCCAACAGATATGGTGGCAGTTTTTCGCCATTTTTGCCGGGGCTTTTGAAGTGAAAAAATGAAGCCTCTTTCGTGCCGAAATCGGCGGCCGGAATCAGCCTTGAAAAACTGGCTCCCGGTTCGGTGCCAGAGCCGGAGTCGGGCGACTGGAGTCAGCTCTGAAAATCTGGATCCCTGGTCGGTGCCAGAGCCGGAGTCGGGCGGCTGGAATCAGCTCTGAAAATCTGGATCCCAGGTCGGGGCCGGAACCTGAGTCGGGCGGCTGGAATCAACTCTGAAAACCTGGATCCTTGGTCGGTGCCAGAGCCGGAGTCGGGCGGCTGGATGAACAAGCCTTCTGCCGGGGCTGAAAAACCCGTTCAGAAGAAATTTCGGGTAGATGAAAAAAAGTTTTTTTGGGTTCATTTTTGTGAAATCTCCGGCGGGTTTTTACCTTTGTTGCGCTGTGAACCCTCGGTGCTGATTTTTGCTCTCCAATCTGCAATTTTCAGGTTTCCCGGCTGGTTTCCCGGAAAAAAAGTACCTTGTAACTAATTGATTGTCAGGCTTTTGTGGGGAGGTTCGTGATCCGCTTCCTCCGAAAAATAATCATGAATAAGTTTATCCCGCATCCCGGCCATTGCTCGCCAGGGTATTTGGCTATACTTTTCACGGAATTCAGGACTGATCCTTTTTGTCGCTTCACCCGCTACCTCAATCTTTCTGATGACCGCGTCCTGCTTCTGGTAATCAGCAAGAAAGGCTTCATAACTGACATCATCCAGGTATTCGCAGACCCGGTCGAAGCTCTCTAGTATATGCTCGATGTATATTCGATCATCTTTCTTCATTGATAGATCGTAATCAGGTCTTTTTCAATGTGTGCCTTCAGTCTGGAATTTTTCAGACTGTTTTCCGTAACCAGGTCAATACGAATACCGAGTTTGTCTGATAATTCCTGCTCTATTTGTACTAACTTAAGCAAGCTGATCTGGTACTCGAATGCAATGAGCACATCCAGATCACTCCCTTTTTGATTCTCCCCTCTGGCATAAGAGCCGAATACGCCCACTCTGGATGGATGATAAGGCAGGAGGCAACTCAGCAGTTTATTTTCAAGTTCTTTATCCATTTACCGGGTATTGAATCCTGAGAAATGTATTTCCTGATTGAATGTTTATCGGCCAAAGGTAACGGAATATCGCGATAAAACGGAACGCCACCTCATTTTCATCTGGACCTTCTCAGAAAAATAGATATACAGTTAAGATTAAAAAAGCTGTATTATTACTTTTCAAAACGATTCAACATGTCAATCATCAGAAGAAGATTCACCAAAGAGCAGAAACTTGAGATTGTCAACCAATCCATGGCAGAAGATATTTCTATTGAGTCTTTAGCCGAGCAGTACAAGATTCACTCCAACAGTATTTACAAGTGGCGTCGTCAATACCTGAAGTATGAAGACGCATCATTTCCCGGGAACGGGAACAAGATGATGAGCCCTGAGGAGCATGAAATTGCCCGTTTGAAGAAACAGTTGAGAGAGGTTGAACTGGAAAAAGAGATCTTAAAAAAGGCCTTGGGCATCTTCTCGTCACCCGACAGGAAAAATCCGCTTTCATGAAGCGTTACGCTACTCGTTTTCCTGTTGAGTTGATGTCCAGAATACTTGGGGTTAGTCGGAGTGGGTTTTACAAGTGGCTGAATATCAGCCAATCCAGGCAACGTTCATTGAAGTTGGATGAGGAAATCAAGGCGGTTTTCGAGGAGAGTAAACGCAGGTATGGAAGTCCCCGTGTGTGCGGCGAACTCAATAAAAGACGAATTCAAACCAGAGTTTCAGTAGCTACTATTGCCCGAAGAATGCAAACTTTGAAATTGGTAGCCAGACCCAGGGCCAAGTTTGTTCACACAACAGATTCCGAGCATGGACTGAAGGTATCTCCCAACCTGTTGAACCGTAAATTTGATGTCAAAAAAGTGAATACGGTGTGGGTAAGCGATATCACATACATTCCCACTGACAAAGGATGGCGCTATCTGACAGTAATACTGGATCTGGCAGACAGAGCAGTAGTTGGGTGGACGATCAGCCGAACCTTGCAGGCTCAACCTACAGTTGTAGAGGCTCTCAGACAGGCCATCTACAGACGCGGAGTACCACCTCCAAACAGCCTGATGTTTCACTCTGACCAGGGTGTTCAATATGTGTGTGATGAGTTTCGCGCAGTTTTGGGAGAATATCACATCACGCAAAGTATGTCAAGGAAAGGTAATTGCTGGGATAATGCCGTCGCGGAATCATTTTTTAAATCCATGAAAACCGAAGAGTTGAACAAATTGGGTGCCATTAAGGAAAACAATCTCAACTATTTGGTTTTCAAGCATATAGAAGGTTGGTATAACACATGAAGAATTCATTCTGCCCTGAATGGATTAACGCCATGGGAAGCCTTCTATGAAAAACCACTAAAATTGGCTGTTTAACCTTATCTTAGTGTCCACTATGCTGAGGAAGTCCAAAATTCAGTTCGATTTTTTTTTGCCAAGACTTTTGACACAACCCTATACAAAAAAATAAAAATGAAAAAGAGGTTAGTCTTACTATACCTGACATGTTTTTTCCATTTTTTTGCCTTGGGTCAAAAGCATGATTATATTTGGCTCCCAGGCATGGGCAAAATTGCAGAATATCCATTTGGCGGAGTTTATTACCC
>JBDLWO010000320.1:0-3772 GCA_039804245.1 Bacteroidota bacterium | reverse complement strand
TACGATATGACCGTTTCAGGGCTGGCAGGATACGCCGGAGGCACGTACGAACTATCGCTGGGCATGATTTTTGAAAAAGAAAAGCGCCCTGACATCAACGACTGCACGAGAATGTTTCAATAATTGCGTTAAAATTAAAGCGGCCGGGTTTGATTAAGGTTTCTTTTTCTACTTTTGCCGCTCAATTTCTAAAACCTGTAGTTTCATACAAGATGAAGAGAACACTCATTCCAGGGTTGTGCTTTGCCTTGCTCGCTTTCACGCTTGCAAGTTGCGGGAAGAAATCCGAAAGCTCCTCCACGACTGGTTGGCAATACAACGACGCCAAGTGGGGCGGTTTCGAGAAAACTGATTACGAAGGTCAGGCAACCGGCCCGAACCTCGTTCTGATTGAAGGTGGCACCTTTACCATGGGTCTCACCGATCAGGATGTCACTTACGAGTGGAACAACATGCCACGCCGCACCACTGTCGCATCATTCTATATGGATGAAACCGAGGTGCGTAACATTGATTACCAGGAATATCTCTACTGGCTGGATCGCGTCTACCGCGAAACTTATCCGGAAGTATGGAAGCGCGCTTTCCCCGATACACTCGTATGGCGTGAAGAGCTCTCCTACAACGACCCGATGGTGGAGCTCTACTTCCGTACACCCGACTACTACGAGTACCCGGTTGTAGGTGTCAACTGGTACCAGGCCAATGACTACGCCAAGTGGCGTACCGATCGCGTGAACGAGATGATTCTCGTCAAGCGCGGCATCATTGATCCCACTACCGACCAGAAAAACGAGAACAGCTTCGATACAGAGGCTTACCTCGTGGGTCAGTATGAGCCTACTTACCGCAAAAAACTCACCGATGTCAAAACAGGTGGAGAACGCGGTGTACGTCTCGAAGATGGTATCCTGCTGCCCTCCTACCGCCTCCCGACAGAAGCTGAATGGGAATTCGCAGCACTCGGCCTGCTCGGTAATCAGTCCGCATCAAAAGATGAGCTGATTACAGACCGCCGTGTCTATCCATGGGATGGCAATACAGTGCGTTTCCAGAAGCGCAACAAATACCAGGGTAAAATCCTCGCCAACTTCAAGCGCAGCGGTGGTGACTACGGTGGTATGGCCGGCGCCCTGAACGACAAGGCGTTCTACACTGCCGATGTACACTCCGGTCTGCCCAACGATTACGGCCTGTACAATATGGCCGGTAACGTGAGCGAATGGACTGCTGATCTGTACCGCCCGATGACCTCTATGGACCTCGTGGACAACCAGCAGCACGACCTGAACCCTTATCGCGGTAACAAGTTCACTACCAAGAAACTTGACCCTGAAACGGGCGCGCCTGTTATGAAAGACAGCCTCGGTCACCTGATTTATGAGCTGATGGATACAACAGCTACGGCTCTGCGCGACAACTACAAGCGCCCTGAAGTATATGACTTCCTTGACGGTGACAAAGAGTCACAGGTTGAGTACTTCTATGGAAAGAGTACGCTGATCAGCGACAGCTCCCGCGTTATCAAGGGTGGCTCATGGGCGGATCGCGCATTCTGGCTCTCTCCTGGCGCCCGCCGTCAGCTGCTGGAAACCAAAGCTCACAAGACGGTAGGCTTCCGTTGTGCCATGGTACGCAAGGGCGCTGTAACCGGCAACGGTGACCGCGATGGCAACCAGTTCAAGGTGAAAGGCGCCAAGGCGCCAAAGCGCCGCTACGATTAATTGTCGTTTCGCAATCATATCAAAAGGGCCGCCCCGGTTATCCGGAGCGGCCCTTTTAGTATAAAATCCTTTATACGGTCAGTCCACAATCATCTCCGCTTTGTTCAGTTCCTGCTGTGCCATCTGTACAGGCAGTTCCCTGAATTCGTACTGCTGGTTGCGCAGGCGGGGCACAAAACCGGCTTCTCTGATAGCGTTCTGAATACCGTCGGCAGTGAACCGGAACCGCGCGCCCGCAGCAGAAACTACATTTTCTTCAATCATAATACTGCCGAAATCATTGGCTCCGGAGTGCAGGCATACCTGTGCTACCTGCTTGCCTACTGTCAGCCAGGATGCCTGTATGTTGACTACATTGGGAAGCATGATGCGGCTCATGGCAATCATGCGCACATACTCATCGCCCGTGACCGCGTTGCGTGCGCGCTTGATCTTCCGAAGTATCGTATCTTCATCCTGAAATGGCCACGGGATAAACGCAAGGAATCCTTTCGCATCGGCCGGCTTTTCACTCTGTACCTGCCGGATAGCCGCAAAGTGCTCCATCCGCTCCAGATTGGTCTCAATATGGCCAAACATCATAGTGGCCGAGGTGGTCAGGTGGAGCTGGTGTGCTGCCCGCATGACATTGAGCCACTCCTCTCCGCCGCACTTGCCCTTGGAAATGAGCCTGCGCACCCGGTCGCTCAGTATTTCTGCACCCGCTCCGGGCAGCGAATCGAGCCCCGATTCCTTCAGCGCCAGCAGTACATCGTAGTGGCTCATGTCCTCCAGCTTGGCCACGTGCGCTATCTCGGGTGGCCCCAGCGCATGCAGCTTCAGATTCGGAAATTCCGACTTCAACTGCCTGAACAAATCGGTGTAATAGGCCAGTCCGAGATCAGGATGATGCCCTCCCTGCAGCAGCAACTGTTCGCCGCCAAGCCTGAAGGTCTCCTCAATTTTTACCCGGTACTCCTCCATGGTAGTGATATAGGACTCCTCATGGCCGGGCCGCCGGTAGAAATTGCAGAACTTGCAGTTGGCAATGCAGACGTTCGTCGTATTCGAGTTGCGGTCAATAATCCAGGTGACCTCATTTCCCGGCACGTGGTATTGCCGCAGGGCATTACCCACATACATCAATTCGGTCGTAGCGGCATTTTCAAAAAGAAAGACACCCTCTTCCGGGGTCAGCCATTCGAGACGCAGGGCGCGTTGAAGCAAATAAGAAGTTTTCATGGATGCAGCGCTTGAGACGCAAAGAAAAGGAAAAAAGGGTATTGATTGCAGGGTATTGGGTACAGGCATTTTATGAAACAAGATACAGGATTGAATGTTGCAGGCTCGACGTGAAAATGGTGGCAGAACCGGGCGTTTGGACACACGGCTACAGCCCGCAATTGTTACAGATGCAGTACACACTGTGTATTTATGGGGGAACACGCGATACCATCTGGCATCCTGTAACCTCCCGATTCATCGGGGGGCCGGAATCAACCACCAGTTACATCTGTCATGCTGACAAACATCAAATCAAAAATCAGACGTGAGATACGTTCCCCTGATGAATCATAAATGTGTATTACATTTGTGTCTGCTTCGAAGCATTTTTCGTCCTGATAATGCGTAGCTTCAAAACACATACACGCAAATACCTGCATTTTACACCGGATTCATGATCAAAACAACCTATCTCGGCGATCTGCGTACGGAAGCGGTGCACGTGCGCTCCGGCGCGCGAATCACGACTGATGCACCACCCGACAACCAGGGCAAGGGCGAGGCTTTTTCGCCAACCGATCTGTGCGCAGCATCACTGGCGAGCTGCATGCTGACTATCATGGGTATCAGTGCACGCAATCACGGGCTGAATATTGACGGTGCCAGCGCGGAAATCAATAAAATCATGGCCTCCGATCCGCGCCGGATTGCACGCGTGGAGATCCGGCTCGAAATACCCGGCGCCGGCCTCGATGAGCGGCAACGCAAAGTACTGGAAGCAGCCGGCCGCTCCTGTCCCGTAGCCTTCAGCCTCGCCGAAGGTATTGAGCAGGTGGTGGAGTTTG
>JBDLWO010000319.1:0-22555 GCA_039804245.1 Bacteroidota bacterium | reverse complement strand
GCTTGAAAATCCATGAAGGGTTATTTTCCAGGCAGTGCACGAACACTTTATCCACGCTTTTTACTGTGCCGAGATCGAGCGTGGCTGTCAGGTGTTCCCCTTCATATCCTAACCAGGTGTCGGCTCCCTGTGCATCGGAGATTTTTCCGTCAATGAGAGAAATACCTCCCCTGGCCTGATATTTGGGCGATGGCGGCGATTGAATAGACGATCCGGCCAGCGTATATTTCTTTTTTACCAGCACTACATCCACAACCGGCGAGTTTTTCCAGCCCTCGCGCGCTGCGAATGCGCGTATGTGCGAGGTTTTGTCAATAACAATTGTTCCGTTGTATTTTGGCGACTGCAGAGAGGGCGTGTCGGCCTCTTCCACGGTGTAATGTATATCCACCCCCCTGAACGGGAATTCCAGGTCTATATGGGCTGTATCATCAAAGAACGATCTTCCGAATTTCATTTCGGGGGTCTTGAGTTCCATTTGTTCGGCGTTGTTCATGGCAATGCCGGTCTCAAAGGAGATACCCGGATATTTTTGCTTCCACTGACCCACGGTTTCTGCAGGGATATCTGTTTCCCAGATATATACTTTTCTCAACCGGGGGAGGCTGCCAAACACACGTTCCACCGACTGATCCGCATTTGTATTGGTCAGGTTCAGTATTTCCAGAAAGGGTGAGTGGCTGATCATGGTTGCTATTCCTGCCGAAGCATCTGTATGCGACAGGTTCAGCCGGACGAGGTTCGGAAATTCCAGCCTCTGCAATACCTGATCTTTCAGGCCTGTATGAGAAAGATCCAGATCCACCAATTGCTCCTCCACGCCCCCGAGCGCGCTCAGGCATTCCTGGCTTATCTCCCTGATACCGGCGAATGAAACTGCAAGCCAGGGTTGCCCCTCTCCGAACCTGTTCACGCTCAGTCTGAGTGAGCGCAATTTGCTGATGGCACTCTCGCTGGCCGGACTCACGTTTTTATTGAACACGGGATTGGCGCGTATCTCCTGTTGTGTGCGCGGGCCAAATGCAGACTTCAGGTCATCGGGTAGTGGTTTGGTGGCAAGGGTAGCATTCGTATCAGCTCCGCCTGTGATCCACCATTCAATCAGCCGGGTCTCAACCTGCGTGAGCTGAGGTCTGCCTTTGGGAGGCATGTGATCATCGTGATCGCCGGGCAGATGAATTCGTTTGAGCAGTTCGCTTTTCTCCGGGTCGCCCGGTACAACCGCCGGTCCGCTTTCACCGCCGGCCATCAGTCCTTCCGGAGTAGAAAGCACCAGCCCTCCCTTCTTTTTTTCCGGTTTGTGGCAGGAAACGCATCTTGAGCGCAGCACAGGCATCACGAAGCTCTCAAAAACCTTTGTATCCGGACTCAGTTCACTTTGAACGGGCGCCAAACTTGTTTCTGTTGCCTGTCCGGTTGTTTCTTTGTTTCCGAACAGGTAGCCTGCACCGTGTGTGAGCGTACCTCCGTAATGACCTGTGACCACCAGTCCTGCCACGCCGGCAATAAACGCCGGGCGTCGCCATTTGTCTTCTTTTAACAGCGACAGGACGATGAAGATACCGGTGGTAAAAAAGCCCCAATATTGGTGTGGGGTTACTGCGGCCTCATCATAACCGCCTTCTCCTGCCAGCAGCCAGCCACTCAGCGCGCTCAGCGCGGCTGCTATGGCTCCCAGTATAACAGAAAGGTGTATGGCGGGCCTGAATTCGTCGCGGCCTTTCCACCAGACCATACATTCCAGAGCGAAAGAAACCAACAGGATGCCAATGGGCAGGTGTACAAGCAGTGGATGGAGGTGTGCAGTTATTGAGCCCGGATTCACAGTGTCGAGATTAGTTGGTTGAAAATACTACTGAAACAGAATTTCATCGAGGAAGAGCCAGGCAGGATTCCCCGCTCCCGGATGTCCCTCGGGTAACTTGCCGAATGGAATAATCTGTATTCTGATGGCGTCTGAACGGGAAGCTGTCAATTTCAGCGTTTTCTGCCAGAAGTCTGACTGAAGCTGCATGTTCGCCAGCTCAGCTGAAGAGGCGGTCCATTTCGCCCGGTTGCGCCATTGGCCCCGGTTGTTTTTTGTCTGAACGGATATTTCCCGTGGTGGCAAAACCCAGGAGCCGTAGTTTGCCATGGCACTGACTATCACGCGCCGGAGTCCCGGTTTTCCGCTCAGTTGGGCGTCCAGTATGACAGTATCGCCCTGAAAGCCGATCCATTTCCCGTCGCGCAGGTCGCTACTGCCCGATTTCAGGTCGAAGAGTGTCTGAGCGCCATTTCCGGGGTACTGTTTATCCGGTTCCGGTGTCAGGGTGCCGGTTTTCAGTGTATATCCGGCTTTGGTCAGATGCACCGCGGCCATTTCACTCGACCAGAAATCCGGGTGGATAGCGTAAGCTTTCAGATCGGCGGTATGTTTTATCGTTACCGGACCGGTGTAATGCTGAAACCCGTTTGTGCCGTTTTTCCCGTCTGTTTTGTAAAAAACGCTGGCCCCTTCCATCTCAAAGCCGAAACTGACTTTTGTTGAGTCGGTAAAGAATCTGCTTTCCACATAAATCTGCGGGGGCGATAAACGTAACGCCTGTGACACAGCGGTGCCGGGTAACAGCACCAGTAACAGTTTCAGAAGACTATTCATACTCAAACGCGCTCCAGTCTGTAGGGGTAAACGCTGCCACTGTTCCACTGTGTTACATATATGTTGCCATCTCTGTCAACCAGCACATCGTGTGGGTGTTTGAAGACCTGAACAGTCTGGTACATTGGTTCCAGTGTTCCATCGGCCCTGAAAATTGGAGAGCTGCCTCCCGGAGCAGAAACCGGACGGTTATTTTCATTCAGAATCAGAACAAAACCCGACTGACTGTCCCAGGGGAGTTTGCTGATAAGTACGGCGAAATACACCTCATTCCCGTGTATTACGGGCCGGCATATATAGGCGCCGGGAAGATCCACAGTGCCTGTCACGTTGCCGTTCAAATCAAATATTTTGAGTTTGTTATCTGCCCGGGAGGTTACAAGCCATTGCGGATTCGACTTGTTTCTCCTGTCCAGTGCGATACCGTGTGCATTTTTCAGGTGTTCGGGGCCTCCGAATACCTTTTTGACACTGCCATCCTGTCCGTACTGTACGATATAGTTTTTGCCGTATCCATCTGCCACCACCACGTCGCCATTGGGTGCGATGGCAGTTTCGGTAGGCTTGAATTCGGTCTGGGAGCCATATACCCCAGCATCTCCGGGCCATTCAAATGTCCTGACCACCGTTCCGTCGAGCCTGGTTTTGATTACCTGATGTCGCTCATAGTCGGCGATATACAGGAATTCTTCTCCATTTTCGTCGTGGAGAGTAAGCCCGTGTGCGCCCGGATATTCATGTCCCCATGCTCCGAGGATTTTACCGTCTTTATTGAAAATGACGATGTTGTTGCGGGTGTCATCGGTGGTCATGTAGATCTTGCCGGCGTGATCAATGACCATTTCGTGGCAATTTTTGACGGGAAACTGCTGAGGGTTACCGCTGCACCAGTTGGTATTGATGCGATACCTGAAGTTGCCGTGGCCGATGATGGGGTCGCCGGGTAAACCGGCTGCCATACCGGCAGTAGTGATAAGGCTGCTCGCCAGAAAAGTTCTTCTGTCCATAAAAATCAGCTTAAAAGGCCTGGTACCACCTTCCCGCTGATATCTGTCAGCCTGAAGCGCCGGCCCTGGTAAGGGAAAACAAAACGTTCGTGATCTATACCGAACAGGTGCATGAGAGTTGCCTGGAAATCGTGGACGTGAACGGGATCTTTGGCAATATTATAGCCAAATTCGTCAGTTTCTCCGTAAGTGATACCTGCCTTTACTCCTGCGCCGGCCATCCAGATGGTGAAGCAGCGCGGGTGGTGATCGCGGCCGTAATTTTCGTCCATGAGGCCCTGGCTGTAGTTGGTTCTTCCGAATTCGCCGCCCCATATAACGAGGGTGTCTTCAAGCAAACCTCTTTGTTTGAGGTCGGTAACGAGGGCTGCCGAGGCCTGATCCACATCTTTGGCGAGTCTGCCTGTCATACCAGTTACGTCGAAGTGGGCGTCCCAGCCCATGTGGTAGAGTTGTACGAACCGCACGCCTCGCTCGCACATGCGTCGCGCGAGCAGGCAATTGGAGGCATACGTACCCGGTACCATGGCATCAGAGCCATAAAGTTTGAAGGTGCTGTCGGGTTCGTCGCTCAGGTCGGTAAGGTCGGGCACAGAAGTTTGCATGCGGTATGCCATTTCGTACTGGCTGATACGTGCGCTGATTTCCGGGTCGCCGAATTCTTCGAGTTGCTGGTGGTTCATTTTGGCCAGCGCATCGAGCATTTTTCTTCGGCTGAGGCTGTCGAGTCCTTCCGGGTCGCTCAGGTAGAGAACGGGATCTTCTCCGCCTCTGAATTGCACACCCTGATGCTGACTGGGCAGGAACGCACTTCCCCACACACGGGATGCGAGTGGCTGAATATTTCCTTTTCCGCGGGACAGGAGTACCACAAAAGCGGGCAGGTTGGCATTTTCGCTACCCAGGCCATAGCTCAGCCAGGAACCTATGGCTGGCCGGCCCGGTTGCTGGTGTCCCGTCTGGAAGAAGGTTACTGCCGGATCGTGGTTAATGGCTTCGGTGTGCATGGTTTTGATTACACACAGGTCATCGGCAATGGCTGCTGTATAGGGCAGCAGTTCGCTGAACCAGCTGCCGCTTTGCCCGTGCTGATTGAAGTCAACCCGCGCTCCGGCGAGCGGGAATCGCGCCTGATTGGCTGTCATTCCGGTCAGTCTTTGCCCCATCCGGATGCTTGCAGGGAGTTCCTGGCCCTGCATTTCGCGCAGTTTGGGTTTCCAGTCGAACAATTCGAGCTGGGAAGGTGCACCGCTCTGGAACAGGTAAATTACCCTCTTGGCTTTTGGTGCGAAGTGTGGCAGATTGGCGAGGATAGCATCTGTGCTGGAATCAGAGGAGTTGCAGGCATTGCCGAGCAGTGATCCGAGGGCCATACCGCCAATACCCAGGGCCGAACGGTGAAGGAATGCCCGGCGGTTCAGGTTCAGGTAATGATTCAGTTCTTCCATATTACATATTGACGGCTTCGTCCAGGTTGTAGATCAGCGTAATAGCCAGCACGAGTGCAGCCTGTTCAGCATTTCCATCTTGACCGAGCAGTGATTTTACTGCCTTCTGGTCATTGGCCAGTCTTTCCCGTTCCGAGTTATAGTACTGGATGAGTGGTTTTAGCTCGGATCCAGATGGTGTTCTTGTAAGAATCCGGGCAAATCCGTCGCGCAGGCGGGTTCCGGCATCGGCTGGCTGTGCTGCGAGGCGTGCGGCCAGTGCGCGTGCGGCTGTCAGCACCTGTTTGTCGTTGAGCATTACCAGGGCCTGAAGTGGAGTATTGGAGCGGGTACGCCGGACCTCGCAGTTATCGCGCATGGGCGCATCAAAAGTGAGGTGAGTTGGAGGGGGGATTGTCCGGCGCTGGTAAGTGTAGAGGCTCCTGCGGTACTGTTTTTCCGGCAGTGTATCGGGGATATAGCTGTATTCACCCCGGAATGCGTTGGCTGTTTTTTCTGTTGAGATGCCCTCCCAGATACCAGCAGGTTGCCAGGGTTTTACAGATGGGCCGCCAACCATGTTGACCAACAAACCGCTGGATGCCAGCATATTATCCCTGATAAACTCGTAAGGCAGGCGGTATCTTGGACCGCGGCTGAGCCAGGTGTTTTCCGGGTCTGCGGCCAGCTTTTCCTCAGAAATAACTGCTGATTGCCGGAATGTGGCAGATGTGACCATCAGTTTAAGCAGGTGCTTCATATTCCAGCCACTTTCCCGGAACTCGACGGCCAGCCAGTCGAGCAGTTCGGGGTGAGAGGGCAGTGCGCCCTGCACTCCAAAGTTTTCGGTAGTGGGTACGATTCCTTTTCCGAAAACCTCCTGCCACATTCTGTTTACAAATACCCTTGCAGTGAGCGGGTTTGCCGGGTCGAACAGCCACTGTGACATGCCCAGTCTGTTTCTGGCATATTTTACTGTGTCGAAAGGCAGTACTGCCGGCGGCAAAGAGGGGATAATTTCCTCTGCGTGCTGATCGTACTGGCCTCGTACGAGCCGGTATGTTTTGCGGATACCCGAGCTGTCATGCATGATCATCTGAAGAATGGTATCGTCAGGCGATTTGAAGCCCATTTTTCCATTGAGAAAAGGCAGTTCCTTTTCGAGGTCGGCCGGGGAGATAATCATATATGGTTTGGGAGTGGCCAGATTGGGTACGAACCCGTCTTCGTTCACACTATTGAAGAAGGCAAAAACACCGTAGTAGTCGCGGTTGGAGATCGGGTCGTACTTGTGATCGTGGCACTTGGCGCAGTCGAGTGTGAGGCCAAGGAATGCCTTTCCGAGCGTATTTGTGCGGTCGGCAACATATTCCACGCGGTATTCTTCGTCAATTACGCCGCCTTCCTGTGTTATTTTATGATTTCTGTTGAAGGCACTTGCCAGCAGTGTTTCCTTGTTTCGTTCGGGCAGCAGATCGCCGGCGAGTTGCCATGTAGTGAATTTGTCATAAGGCATATTTTCGTTGAGCGCCTTTATGACCCAGTCGCGCCAGGGCCACATGGTACGCGGCAGATCATCCTGGTAGCCATGGGTATCGGAGTACCGGGCAAGATCGAGCCAGTTTCCGGCCCATCTTTCGCCGTATGCGGAGGATTCAAGGAGAGAGTCAACCAGTGTATTGAGGGCGTCGGGCGACTGGTTTTCCACGAAGCGCCGGGTTGTTTCGGGCGATGGAGGCAGTCCGGTAACAGCAAGGCTGACCTTGCGTGCAATACGTTCCCTGTCGGCCATTGCGGAGGGTTCGAGTCCGTTTTCCTCCATTTTCTGCAGGACAAAGGCATCAACCGGATTTTCGTCCCAGTCTTTTTTTCTGACGGCGGGCACTTCCGGTCTTTGGGGGGCTATGAATGCCCAGTGTTCTTTCCATTGGGCGCCCTGTTCGATCCAGCGTCTGAGCAGCGCTTTTTCGTAATCAGACAGTGTCAGGTGAGATGCCCTGGGGGGCATCATGGAGTCTGGGTGCATCGAGAAGATACGTCCGAGCAGCAGACTTTGGTCGGGTTTGCCGGGGACTATAGCGTAACGGGGTGTTCCGTTGACAGTATCAACCGGAGCGAGCGCTCCCTCGCGGGTATCGAGGCGCAAATTCCCTTCCCTTTTTTTCACATCGGGGCCGTGACAGGCGAAACAGCGATCGCTCAGAATGGGGCGGATATGCCAGTTGAAATCCACTACATCCGGCAGTTTTTTCTGTCCGTGATCAGTTCTGATACCAATGGTGGCCAACCAGACAATTGCACTGCCTGAAAGCATCAAAATCCAAAGCCAACGTTTTGAAAACAGGGTCATTCCGTTTTTTTGCCGGAAAAATACACTGTTTTCAAAAAGTTATTACAAAAACGGAAAATTAAAATCCGATTCCCCTTCTGGCGAACAGATTGAGTTTATCCTTGTCGAAGGTGAAGGTGGCCACATCGTCGAGCGTGATCGTCTGGGCGATTTGCTCATCTGTAATTTTGGCGGCCGACAGGCGGAGGTTCTGGTTTTTGATAGCCTCCACGACAACCTGACGCACCGTCCGGGCGTTTCCGAAGTATTTATCGCGGAACTGGTACAGAAAAGCCACATATTTACCGAGGTGTTCGCGGGCATCCTCTTCCACCCGGTATTTTTCGTGACTGAACATCTGGAGTACAATTTCCAGCAATTCTTCGGGTGAGTAGTCTTCGAATCGGAGCACCTTGTCGAATCGGCTGGCGAGGCCCGGGTTTGCTTTCAGGAAATTATCCATATTCTCTGGATATCCTGCCACGAATACAAAGAACTCTCCCCGGCGGTCTTCCATTCGTTTGAGCAGTGTCTGTATGGCTTCATCGCCGAAATCGCCGTGACTTCCGCGGGATACCGGTGAGGTGAGGGAGTATGCCTCGTCAATAAACAGTACGCCTCCGACAGCTTCATCTACTCTTTCGGCTGTTTTGATGGCAGTTTGGCCCACGAATCCGGCAACCAGTCCCTGCCTGTCGGTTTCTACCATGTGACCGCGTTCGAGTACGCCGAGAGATTTGTATATTTTGGTGAGAATTCGTGCGACGGTTGTTTTACCGGTGCCCGGGTTCCCGACGAACACGGTATGGAGGAAGAAGCGACCGAGAACATCCCGTCCGCTTTCGCGGTAGAACCTGACGAGGTCTACCAGCTCGCGTATATCGCGTTTGATATTGTGCATACCGATCAGTCCGTCGAGTTCGTACAGAGCCGAGGCCAGCAGTTTTTCATCTACCGGTATGAGCGGGAGCGGTTTTTTGCGTGAAACCTCCACTTTTTCCACATCATCCCTGTGGATGGAAGTGAATATTTCGGGTGCGAGGCTTCGGACATTTGGCTGAGCCATGACGCGCAGAGCCATTTGTACCTTGGCTTTTTCGATCAGGTCGTACACGAAGCGGGCGTTTCCGAACGCGCGGTCGCGTGCGCGGAACGCTTCTGTAATCAGTTCATTTACAAGTACTTTCGCCTCAGGAGTGAGTGAAACTTCTTTTTCCTGGGCAGCGAACTCGGCGATGTGCGACAGTTCCTGGGGCAGATAATCGGCAAACTCGAAGGTCAGTTTGAAACGGCTGCGCAGTCCGGGATTGGAGTCGAGGAAAGTTTTCATTTCCTTTGGGTATCCGGCCACGATGACGGCGAGATCGCCCGGGCCGTTGGACAGTTCCTTGACAAGAATTTCGATTACTTCCCGGCCGAAGTCCTTGCTGTCTTCTGCGGAGCGGGCCAGCGCGTAGGCTTCATCAATGAACAGCACGCCGCCGCGTGCCATTTCGATGGCTTCCTTCACTTTGGGGGCGGTCTGGCCGATATATTCGCCTACCAGATCGGTTCGATCCACTTCATGAACATGGCCTTTGGAGAGCAGCCCCATTTTTTTATAGAGCCGTCCCATCATTTTGGCTACCGTAGTTTTGCCGGTGCCCGGGTTGCCGATAAATACGGAGTGCACATTGATTCCGTCTTTTTCGGAAAATCCCTTTTCTTTTCGGATCTGAAGGAACTGAATGTATTGTGCGTGTTCTCTGACTTTGGACTTGATTTCCTGCAGGCCTATGAGAGCGTCGAGTCTGGTGAGTACTTCCTCAAAAGTATGATCATCTTCCGGTTCGGGTTCGAGCAGAATCTGATGGCCTTTTTCGGGCAACCAGACCGGATTGGAGCCTTCCTCCATGAAGTCGCCGACTTCAAAGGTGGCCACAGCGAGCAACTGATCCATGAAGATCACTTCTGCCGTGTAAATATCATTTCTCCAGGATGCCTTTACGTTACTGCCCCAGCCGGCAGTTATTTTGATCCAT
This sequence comes from Bacteroidota bacterium, assembly GCA_039804245.1. GTDB lineage: Bacteria > Bacteroidota > Bacteroidia > Chitinophagales > Saprospiraceae > M3007. Next base: position 13,130 of record JBDLWO010000319.1, on the reverse strand, counting down.
TCATCGCCTTTTTCCACTTTGTGAAGCCTGACCACCTGTCCCTTCAGTTCCCGGGCATTGTTGTAATATTTTACATAGAGCTCGCACTGCCAGGGCTTGCTGGCGATCAGATTTTTCAGCGTTACCTCGGCATAGACATAACGGGTTTCCTCGCCCTGAAACGTTTTGAGGTAGTTGCGTTCGAACTCGGGCATATCGTCATAGGGGCCCTCGTAGAGACGGAGGGATGAAATCTGGCAGTACGGATTATCAGAGCGGAGCATGGGCCTTCCTGCATCTTCCACATAAAAATACCGGGTAGCCACTTTTTCGCCTTCTATCCATGCTTCCCAGTAATAAGCTCCCTTTTTCCAGAAAACACCTTCCTGTTTGTTTCCCCATCCCTCGCGGATGTAGCCCACAGGGTCATATTTGCTTACCTTCCTCCTGAATGGCAGCGAACAAACCTCTTTTTTCTGCTTCTTGACAACGAAGCACTTCAGTTCCACGTTGATTTCCCAGTCTTCGCGGTCGAACAACTTGTTCTGAAAAGAGAGTTCTGCATAAACATAACTCGTTTCGAGCCTGTCGAATACCTGACGGTACTTCTTCTTGTTGTCGGCCAGCCATTCGGTGGACGAATAAACTTTCAGCTCCTTGAACTTCCAGTTCCTGTTCTCTGAATTTTCCTGTGGTGGTATTGGGTTGTTTCCGAATTCCATACAATATACGTTAAGGCAAATATGTGGACTTTTCTCCTTATTACAATCAACAGGGGTGTTAAAGTTATCCTTTTTTTGCAAAATGACGTGTTTTGGGCGCCTAACTGAACAAATCATGCATCTCTGTGTTCATGTGGTGAGAAAATTGGCTTTCTGAAGCCTATCTTTGCCCTGCTTATGGCCACTGTACGATTTGAATTTGAAGATACCACTATTACGCCGAAAACGGTTACCGGCAACTTTCAGGACATGTCAGTTCTGGAAATCACGGAGGATTATGATGTGCATCTGAACCACAACTGTGGTGGTGTATGTGCCTGTTCCACCTGTCACATTTATGTTGAGAAAGGGGACAATTTTCTGGAGGAAATTTCCGACAAGGAGGAGGATTTCATTGACCGCGCCATTAATCCGCGCCTCGAAAGTCGTCTCGCCTGTCAGTGTATCATCCTGGATGAGGATGCAAGCATCACCGTAACCATACCTGATCAGCGCCGGATCATCGGACACGAACACTAAATCTCCCACTCCCATGTCATTCAGTGATTTTGATAATATGCCCATCCACTGGGCCGACCATGAAGATATTGCCATGGCACTCTACGAGCGCTTTGGCGAAGATTTTGACGAGAGCCGCATATACAGGATCCGATTTACCGACCTGCTGCAGTGGATACTCGAAATACCCAATTTCGAGGGTACAAAAGAGGAATCCAGTGAAGGTCACCTGGAGCAAATTCAGGCCAAATGGGTTTATGAATGGAGAGCCAACAACAAGTAACACACTTCGGGTTGCCCCAGAACAAGGTTGCCGAGCTCCGGCCCGATGAACAGATCAATATCGAGCTGGTACATGTATTCGATAAAATGAAGTCTGTGAAGGCTTTCATTTTTGATATTGACGGTGTGCTTACCAATAATGATGTACTCGTTACCGAGCAGGGTGAACTCCTGCGTACCATGCACATCCGCGACGGGCAGGCCATCAAGTGGGCTATACAGGCCGGCTATCCGGTTTGCATTATCACGGGGGGAAGATCAGAAGGCGCCAAAAAACGCCTCACCGACCTCGGCATTGAAGAGTATTACTCCAACGTCAGGGACAAAATGATCGCCTTTCGTTCTTTTCTGGAGCGTCAGGAGCTGAAGCAGTTGCAGATATGCTATATGGGCGATGACCTCCCCGATCTGCCGGTGTTGCGCAGTGTGGGGCTCTCCTGCAGTCCTGCCGATGGAGTCCCCGAAGTAAAAGCTGTTGCCGACTATATTTCTCCGTTTGCGGGCGGACGCGGCTGCGTCCGTGACATCATCGAAAAGGTGATGAAACTGCAGAACAAGTGGCCTGAATACTGATCAATTCAGTTTTTTATCGCCAAAAAGCGACTCAACAAAGGCTCTTTTGTTGAAAATCTGCAACTTGTCCATGCTTTCACCTACACCGATGTATCGGATCGGGATTTTAAACTGGTCGCTGATACTGATTGCCACCCCTCCTTTGGCCGTTCCGTCGAGTTTTGTGAGTGCCAGGCAGGTAATGGGAGCTACTTCAGTGAAGTGGCGGGCCTGTTCCTGGGCATTCTGACCGGTACTGGCGTCGAGGACCAGCAGTACGTCGTGTGGCGCCCCGGGCAGGTTCTTTTCAATTGAACGATGTATCTTGCCCAGTTCCTGCATCAGGTGGCTCTTGTTGTGCAGTCGTCCTGCAGTATCAATAATAGCAATATCGCAATTATTTTCGAGAGCGAAGCGGGTTGTTTCGAATGCAACGGCGGCGGGGTCTGCGTTCATTCCCTTGGAATAGAAATCGCAACCCACTCTGTCGGCCCAGATTTTCAGCTGATCAACGGCTGCTGCTCTGTATGTGTCGGCTGCGCCGAGTACAATCCTGTATCCCTTTTGTTTCAGTTGCCAGGCCAGTTTCCCGATTGTAGTGGTCTTTCCCACGCCATTAACGCCTATGACCAGCATAACATACGGTTTTACACCTTGCGGTACGGAGTAGTCTTCTGCATCGGCCGTATTATTTTCGGACAGCAGCTGTACGATTTCGTTTCTGAGTATTTCGTTCAGTTCGGTGGTACTCACGTATTTGTCTCTGGAGACACGGGCTTCGATGCGTTCAATGATTTTTACTGTTGTATCGAGACCAACATCGCCTGATATGAGTATGCTCTCCAGTTCATCGAGTACATCTTCATCAACCGTGCTTTTACCAGCCACGGCCCGGCTTATCTTGCCGAGGAAGCCCTCCTTGGTTTTTTCGAGGCCCTTGTCCAGATCCTCTTTCTTGTCTTTGCTGAAAAATTTGTCAAAAAATCCCATTTTTGGGTGTTGGTTGTAGCTTTGTTAAAATGTAGCTCGCCTCCTGCATGGCTGAAGACAGACTTTTTGTCCCGGGCGCGATCAGCAGACAGTTACAATGAGATCAGACCTCACCGTGTACCCTTCTGATGGCTTCCATCAGGTGGGGCTTTTTACGTCGCGATACCTCAACAGTTTCGCCATTTTCCAGCACCAGTTCTCCGCCTTCGCCTTTGTGATAGGTTTTCATATAGTTCATGTTTACTATATGTTTTTTGTGTATCCGGATGAAGTTGAACGCATTGAGCGCGTCTTCATACGCCTTGATGGTTCGGCTTGCTGTGAGGCGGTTTCCTGCTTTCAGGATGAAGTGGGTGTAGTTATCGTCGGCTTCCAGTCTGATGATGTCGCCAAGTTTCACAAAATGTACGCCGTCTATGGCTGAAATACCGATCTTTTCGAAGGCATTGGGCGTATTTCCGGTGTAAGTCTGGCTGAGGATTTCGAGTCGTTCTCTGGATCCCAGATTCTTTCGGTTGATTCTGCCTACGGCCCTGATGAGTTCTTCCCGCTCGATTGGTTTGGTAACATAGTCAATGGCGGCAAACTCGAAGGCGCGGAGCGCATACTTGTCATAGGCTGTGACAAAGATAATGTCGAAGGGTACTTCATCCAGTTGCTGCAGGCTTTGAAAAATGAGTCCGTCTGGCAGACTGATATCGAGGAATGCTACATCAAAGCGGGTGTTTTTGTCGTCGGCCAGCCGGATAAAATCGGCATTCGATCCTCCTTCGGCCACGACTTCCACATCGGGGCAGTACATTCTGAGCAGATTTTTGAGGTTTTCGAGTCCTTCGGGTTCGTCTTCGATAATTATTGCGCGGGTGATCATGGGAGGGGGGGGGATTGGATGAGTTAAAGAGATCTTATTTTCAGGCGGTCGCCGAATTTCACTTTACTGCAATCGTTGAGTCTTCTGATTCCTTCTGTGGAAGTAGAATACAGACGGGCAATATCTTCCAGAGATTCATTTCGTCTCACGATGTGATAAAGCCACCCCGGATTTTCTGCCGGTTGGGGCACGGGTTGACTTTCGCCGGAAGTATTGCCTGAAGATGGCAATTTTGCGGAGGGCTGCGCCGGTTTTTTTTCCTGGATACCGGGCATTTCGATTCTGACCGAGCTGTGTTTTTGTACATATACTGGTCTGTGCAGGACAATTTTCTGGCCCAGGTTCAGATAATCACCAGTCAGATTATTCCATGCCTTCACGTGTTCGGCGCACAGTCCGGCGCGTCGGGCATATTCTTTGAGGGGCAGTGATTCCCGCATGGTGACCCTGCTTTCCCAGTAGCGTCCGTTACCGGCGTCTCTGCTGGTATATTCTTCCGGTTTGTCCAGTTTATAACTTCGTGCGCTGCTGACCGAGTTGAGATACCTGATGAATGCGGGCATCACCCTTTTGGGTACGATCACAAAATTGCCATCGGTAGTGGGCGGAACATAGTCACGCTTGAATCCGGGGTTCAGTTCTTTAACAACTTCGGCTGTGATGCCTGTCGCGTCTGCGATATCCTGGAAAGAAATACCTTCATAGACGTTGACATGATCGGTCAGTTGCAGGTCGAGATCGGGGTCGAAGGAGCTTACGCCGTGCAGGTAGAAGAAATTGCAGAGGTAGGTAGCTGCGATGAAGGCGGGTACATAATTTCGGGTTTCCTGCGGGAGGAATTTCTGAATTTGCCAGAAGTCGCGGCTTCCTGCGCGTTTTATAGCGGAGTTGACACGTCCGGCGCCACTGTTGTATGCGGCCAGGGCCAGGGCCCAGTCGTCGAACATCTTGTACAGATCGCGCAGGTGTCGGGCTGCAGCGTCGGTACTTTTGACCGGGTTGCTGCGGTCTTCGACAGTGCTGTTGGTATGGAGGCCGTACTCACCGCCGGTGGAGGGCATGAACTGCCATAGGCCGGTTGCTCCCACCCGGGAGACTGCTTTTGCGTTAAGAGCCGACTCTACTACAGAGAGGTATTTCAGGTCTTCCGGCACACCATATTGCCTCATTTTTTCTTCATAGAGAGGGAAGTAGGTCAGTCGGCGGCCGAGCATCATGGATGCTTTTTCCGAGTTCCGGTTTACGTAGTTCCGGATGTAGCTCCTTACCACGTCGGTTACGCGGAGATCAACACAGCTGCCCACCGATTCGAGGCGTGAGAGCAGTTCATCGCCGGACAGGAATCCGTCTCCTTTTTCGGCAACGGTGGTGGTTGAATCCTCGATGATTTCGAGATCACCGATAACGGTTTCTTCAGACTGGCCGAATGAGGGGGCCGTCTGAAACAGTGATAACAATATGATTAAACTGAAAAGCCTTGATTCTGTCATACGCTGCAGCACAATTTTGTGGGGTGATGGTGTAGTAACCATCCATTATAACAATCGTTTTTGAAATGTGGGCGGCAAAAATGATGTTTTTTTTGCAAATAATCAGGATAAAAACTGTTAAAAGTTTAAACACAATCAAAAGTCGGTATGTTTGTAAACAGTATTACAAAAAATACCTATTTTTGCTCTCAAACTCCCTTCCGGCAAGATGACAAGTCACTGGTTAAAAGATATGGTTGAAAGGCACGCCTTTGGTGTGTGTCAGCAACTGGGTGAAAAAATGAAGATTGCTCCCGCCGAGGTGAGGAAATACTTCATCTATACTTCTTTCATCGGTATGGGTTCACCGCTGATTATTTACCTTGTTTTTGCGTTCTGGTTCAATCTTCGCAAAAGTTTGCGCAAGGGCAGGAGTGTGTTGTACGAGTAGCAGTATGTCTGTCATTCAGCTTCCGCTTACCATTAAATTCTTTTTGTGTATTTCCGAGATATCATTGGTCAGTCAAAAGCCAAACCTGTACTCACTGGACTTGCTTCAGGCGGGAGGATGCCTCATGCCATGATGCTGCTGGGTTCTTCAGGGGGTGGCAGTCTGGCTATGGCTCTCACTTTTGCCCAGTTCCTTCAGTGCGAGCACAGGCAGCCTGATGCTTCCGAGCCATGTGGTGAGTGCCCTGCGTGCAAAAAAGCATCTGTTTTTTCGCATCCTGACATTCACTTTTCTTTTCCTGCTGTTGGTTCGAATGTTGTGAGTACCGATTTCCTGAAGGAATGGCGGCTTTTTCTTTCAAACAATCCTTATGCCGGGGTTAATGACTGGCTTCAGCAACTCGGCGCAGAGAACAAACAGGGGAATATCACAAAGGACGAGTGCAATGCCATCATCAAAAAACTCAGTCTGAAAAAATTTGAGGGACGCTACAAGATACTGTTGATGTGGCTCCCCGAGTATCTGGGCAAAGAAGGAAACAGGCTGCTCAAACTCATTGAAGAGCCGCCGGATGATACCGTTTTTCTGCTTGTTGCCGAAAATACCGAACAGATTCTCTCCACAGTACTTTCACGATGTCAGCTGGTGAGGCTCGATCCTCTCAGTGATGAGGAAATATCTGCTGCCCTGACTGACCGACTGAAACTCGACCCTTCGCGTGCGGGCGAAATTGCATTTCTTGCAGGCGGCGATTTCGGAGAAGCCATGCGCATCGCCTCATCACAGGAAAACAGCCATACTGCCATGTTCGTTGACTGGCTCCGCAAGTGCTGGAAGGGTAATGCCGTTGAACTGGTACAGTGGACAGAGGTATTTGCGCGTACCGGCCGGGAAACCCAGAAGCAGTTTCTTCTCTACGGACTGCACTTTATGCGCGAACTGATGGCTTTGTCGGCAACAGGCAACAGCACACTCCGCCTGAAGCCTGAAGAGCTCTCTACTGCTCAAAACATGGCAAAAGTACTTGATTTTGATAAAATAATGCAGCTCGTTGATGTTTTTAATGATAATATTTTTCATATTGAACGAAATGCAAATCCTAAAATTCTGATGCTCGACACATCTATCAGCGTCAATATTATTATGAAGAGTTAACCTTCCGACAAAAAAATATCCTTACTCCGCTTTTTTGCTGTTTCTTTGCGCTAAAACCTGGAAACGACTTCAACGAACAATAACCATGGGATGTATAGGATGTTCCTGTTCTACAGGCAAAGATAACGATGCACCAGGCTGCAAAAGCAACGGCGGCTGTGCATCGGGCGGCTGTAACCGCCACAATACGTATGACTGGATAACCGCGCTCGGTATTCAGGACAGCAAGCCCTTCGACGTGGTCGAAGTGAGCTTTAAAAACGGTTCCCGCAAGGAATTCTTCAAAAATCCGCCTTTTACCAGGGTCACAACCGGCGACTGGGTAGTGGTTGAAGCTCCATCAGGTGGCTTCGACGTGGGAAAGATTTCTCTCAGCGGGGAGCTGGTGCGACTGCAGATGAAGCGCAAGCGCGTGCGTAATGACGCCAAGCTCGTTTCCGTTGTGCGTAAAGCGCACGAGCGCGACCTGGAAAGGCTCGATGAGGTGCGCAAAGAGGAAAAAGATGTGCTGGTGAAAGCCAGGGTCATTGCCCGGAGTCTCGGTCTCAATATGAAAATCGGTGACGTAGAGTTTCAGGGTGATGGCAGAAAGGCCACTTTCTTCTACACCGCAGATGGCCGTGTTGACTTCCGAGAGCTTATCCGCCATTATGCCCGCGATTTCAAAATCAGAATCGAGATGCGACAGATCGGCGCCCGACAGGAGTCGGCCCGAATCGGTGGTCTTGGCAACTGTGGCCGCGAACTCTGCTGCTCAACCTGGCTGGCAGAATTCAAGAGCGTGAATACAGCCGCTGCCCGTTACCAGAACCTTGCTATCAATCAGACCAAACTGTCGGGTATGTGTGGTCGCCTCAAATGCTGTCTCAATTACGAGCTCGATACCTATATTGATGCACTGGAAGACTTCCCTGATCGCGCTGAAAAAATCAGGACCAAAGCCGGTCTGGCTATCCTGATTAAAACTGATGTTTTCAGAAGGCTGATGTATTACACGTATGCTGAAGATCGCAGCAAGTTTCTGGCGATTCACGTGGACCAGATATGGGAAGCGCTTGCCATGGTCAAATCCGGAATAATGCCCGTAAGCCTGGAGGAAATTCTCGCTATGGCACCACCACCCGAAACGGATGAAGGAGATGAAGCCGAGCCGGATTTCGAGAGCGTGAATGATGTGATTCAGCTCCCCCTCGAACAGCGCAAAAAACGGAAGAAGAAGAAAAAGCAAAATCGGGATCGCTCTCAATCGGCCGCTGCTGCTGTTGAAAAAGCAGCTCTCAGTGAGGCCGGACAGGGCCGCCCGCAGCGCCCTCAGCAAGGCCGCCCCGATAACCGCGGCCCACGCCCCGAAAACAGGGGTACTCAGCAGGGACGCCCCGAAAACAGAAATCAGCAACAGGCAAGACCCAATCAGCCCCGGCAGGGCGAGAACCGTCCGCCACGTCCCGACTCCAGGCCCCCTCAGGAGCACAACAAGCCCGTGACACCGCCGAACTCCGGAAATCAGGAACCGCCAACTCCTGGACAGGGTGGTGCAGGTAACAATAACCCCCGCTGGAAAAACAGGAATAACAGGAACAATAAAGGACCCAAACAAGATTAACACAAAATGTCTTACGACGTCGCAGTCATTGGCTCAGGCCCGGGAGGGTATGTAGCCGCTATACGTTGCGCCCAACTGGGCTTCAGAACAGCCATCATCGAACGTTACTCTGTGCTCGGAGGTACCTGCCTGAACGTGGGCTGTATCCCGTCAAAGGCGCTGCTCGACTCTTCCGAACACTACCACAACGCAGCACATACCTTCAAAACCCACGGAATTGACCTGAAAGATCTGAAAGTCAATCTCCCGCAGATGATTCGCCGGAAAAATGAGGTGGTACTGGAAAACAACAAGGGAGTGGAGTTTCTGATGAAAAAGAATAAAGTGGATGTTTTTAACGGACACGGTTCTTTTATCAGCAGGAACAAATTGAAAATAACTGCCCAGGATGGTACTGCCCAGGAAATCGAGGCGGCGCGCGTTATTATCGCCACAGGTTCCAAACCTGTAACGCCGGCGAACTTCAATTACGACAAAAAGAGAATCATTACCAGCACGGAGGCGCTGAATATTGATAAACTCCCAGCCACAATGGTGGTAATAGGCGGCGGCGTAATCGGACTCGAACTCGGCAGCGTTTACGCACGCCTCGGCACACAGGTCCACGTGGTGGAGTATCTTGACCGTATCATTGCCGGAATGGATGCCGACTGCAGCCGTGAACTGATGAAAAGCATGAAAGCCCTCGGCGTACAGTTTCACCTGCGCCATGCTGTTACGGAGGTTACTTCCGGTAAAAACAGCGTTAAAGTAGTGGCACAGCATCGCGACGATGAGTCAAAGAAACTCACGCTGGAGGCCGACTACTGCCTGCTTTCCATGGGAAGAAAACCTTATACAGATAGTCTCGGTCTGGAAAATATCGGTATTTCTACCGATGAGAAGGGACGGATTCCGGTGAACGATCACCTGGAAACCGTTATCCCGGGTATCTATGCCATCGGCGATGTAGTCAAAGGCGCCATGCTTGCTCACAAAGCAGAGGAAGAAGGTGTGTTTGTGGCTGAAGTGATAGGCGGTCAGAAGCCGCATATCAACTATAACCTCATACCCGGTGTGGTTTATACCTGGCCAGAGGTGGCTTCAGCAGGCTATACTGAGGAACAACTCAAGGAAGCGGGTGTGCCCTACAAGCCCGGCAAATTTCCTTTCCGTGCGCTTGGTCGCGCCCGCGCGAGCATGGATCTCGACGGGATGGTGAAGGTGCTGGCCCACAAGGAAACAGACGAGATACTCGGTGTGCATATCGTTGGCGCCCGTGCGGCAGATATGATTGCCGAGGCTGTGGCACTCATGGAGTTCAGGGCATCGGCTGAAGATGCCGCCCGAATGAGCCACGCGCACCCGACCTACACAGAAGCCTTCAAAGAGGCTTGTCTGGCCGCAACAGCGAATCGCGCGTTGCATGTGTAGTCATCTCAATGCTTTTTCAGCACCGCCCGCTGAAAAACGCTGAACGGATAGGTTTTTACTTCAGGGATAGTTTCCCCGTTAAAAGTAGTATTGCCCGTTGAACTCACATTGGCTTCAATTCCCGATATTACTTCGAAGATCATGGTGCTGTCGTCCACCTTTTCATAGGTACACAGCACCCTGCTCTTCTGGACAACAAACCAGCAAAGGAATTTGGGGCCCATCATAAAGCTTTCCATCATGATTGAGTTCTTCTCATCCACTTTCCAGATTCCTGTTTCCGGTGAAACCGGCACCAGTTCGTAGGGGCGCCAGTCTTTGTCCCTGGATCCGTAAACAAGCCCGAACGTATATCTTCCCTGGGTAGAAGTATCAATTTTGTGGATTTCAATGGTCATTTCTACCGATTGAACCTTGCCGGCTCCGTTATATATGTCGAGCGTACCGGACCAGTCGCCCTGCCAGGTTTCCGGAAACTGGGCGGTGGCGAATGAAACGCATGTCAGCGTGAGCAGTACGGGTAACAGAAACCTCATGGTGTAAGCGTGTTTAAATTTTTGCCTGATGTGCAGTTTACGCACAGAATTATTTTTGGTCATGGTCAGAGCTTGTTCAGGATTCTCTCGCCGAGTCAAAAATGGCATGTTTTTAAAATCCTGAGTAAGCTCCTGTTCAGCGTTGAGTGCTCATTTCTTCCAGTATTCGGGGAAGAATACCCCTGTTATCAACCAGAATACTGGCACTTCCCTCCAGCCGCTGTTCGAATCTGATTTCCTTGCCGAGGCTGGTTGGAATTTTGTTGTTTCTGGCATCCGGCATATTAATACTGACGGAATAGGTTTTTTCTCTGGGCATCAGTGCTTTTGAGACCACTATTCCCTCCACCGTTCCGAAAATATGGGATGGGTAGCCGGCTACTTTTATTACAACCCGCTGACTGGCTTGTATGCGTTCTCCTTTTGCCACAGGAATAACCAATCTTCCTATGATGGCATCGGGGCTGCCTGTAGGCACGATTGTCATCAGGGGCATTCCCATACGCACGAAACTGCCTGTTTTCAGGTCGTTCAGCGATACTTTTCCGCCGGAGGGAGCCATGATCAGATAAGATTGTTTCCAGCGGTCGAGGGCCGTACTGAGCAGATTCAGGCTGTTCTGAAGGAGGGTCCGTGTGGCGCCTGCCTCAGCTGTGGCATCGTCGGTAGATTGAAAATCGGAGAGCAGCCGGGTAAAACTGGAATAATCGGCCAGCAGGTCGCCCAGATGAAGTGAGTCGGGTGCTTCCAGCGCTCTGAAGTCGAGGGAGGCATAGGTTTTCCAGACGGCGATGCAGGAATCGAGAACAAGCATATCCTTGTAATCGGCAGTACTTTGAAGCACGGCGAGTGGCTGATTTTCGCGTACAATGGAAGTGTCTTTTACAAAGATGGCCTGCATGCGACCATCCGTTCTTGCGGCTACATCGGTGGGTGGGGTAGTGGTAGTAATTTCCACATCGGCCTGAACAATGTCAGGATATTTTACGAACCAGGCTGCCAGGAGGAGCAGAACAATACCGAACAGTACAATAGTGGTTCCCCACCTGACTAATGAGCCGGGTGGGGAACCGAGTATTTCCTGTACTTCCTCGGATCTGAGATCAATGAAATCTTTGGGAGCCATGGTACTTGATCAATGTCCGCAAACACATTTGGTTTCCGAGCAGGTATGCCCGACACCCGCTGCGCCTGTTTCACCGCCGGGCATTTCAAACCAGAATTTGTTGCGTTTTCTGTCGTGGTTGCCTGTTTCGTTCATGGTATCGGGGTTGTACAAACGGCCGTTTACCATGACATAACGAATTTGTTCAGAGTTTCTGATATTATCCAGTGGATTGGCATCAAGCACAATCAAATCGGCTAATTTCCCCGTCTTGAGAGAGCCTGTTTCAGCATCTATTCCGAGACTTTTGGCACCATTGATGGTGGCACAGCGTATAGCCTGCAGATTGCTCATGCCGCCTTGTTGAAGCATCCAGAGCTCCCAGTGTGCGCCAAGTCCCTGCAACTGACCGTGAGCGCCCATATTGATGTTCACGCCTGCATCCTGCAGTTTTTTACAGGTTTTGGATACCAGAATATGACCGTTCTGGTATTCTTCATCGGGCGCTTTGGTGATATGCCGGCTGCGTTCCATAATGATATGCCGCGGAGTGAAGCTGAGCAGTCGTTTTTTTGCCCATACGTCGGTGTTCTGATACCAGTAATATTCGCCATTGAGTCCTCCGTAACATACGATCAGGGTAGGGGTATTGTGCGTGCTGGTTTTACTCCACAGGTTCACCACATCCTGATACATGGGTGCTACTGGCAGATTGTGCTCAACGGTGGTGTGGCCGTCAATGATCTGCGTCATGTTGTGAGCGAAGAAGGAGCCGCCTTCGGGTACAACCTGCATACCGAGTTCGTGTGCTGCTGCCATTACCTGCTGGCGTTGTTCACGACGCGGCTGATTGTAGCTTTTCACTGAAAAGGCGCCCCAGGCTTTGGTTCTGCGCAGCGCAGCGCGTGCATCATCCAAAGAGTTGACCGGCGCCTTGAAATCGCCGTCGGCCCCATATAATATTGTTCCGGTACTGAACAGGCGCGGTGCCACCATTCTGCCCGACCTGATCATTTCCGACTGGCTGAAAACCATTTCCGAATTGGAGGATGGATCGTGCATGGTGGTGACCCCATACGCCAGATTGGCATAGTATTCCCACTGTTTCTGCGGACTCAAACCGTATCGGAAATTTCCACTGTGCGCGTGTGCGTCGACCATTCCGGGCATGATGGTTTTGCCTGTGCAATCAATCACCTTGTCCGGGCGTGCCATTCCAGCCCGCTGATAATCTGCTTTCGTGCCTGCGAAAGCGATTTTGTTGTCCTGAACGAGCAGTACACCCTTCTCGAATACCTGATCACCCTCGCAGGTAATGATGCGGGCGTTATCGAACAGGATGGATCCGGATGGTTTGTCTGCTTTCAGTTGCAGTCCGATTTTTATGCCGGTTGTGTCGAGTGCGGGCAACGAATCAGGAGCACCGGGCAGGAATGAGAACCTTTCGTGGAGGTTGATAGTGAAATATTCATCTCCCAGTGTATAGTGGATCTGTTTTGAGTCT
>JBDLWO010000318.1:0-4100 GCA_039804245.1 Bacteroidota bacterium | reverse complement strand
TGATTTCCTTTCCGGAGGTATCAACCGACTCAACAGCCCAGCCGCCATAGACTTTGATACCTTTTTTGGTGAATATCTTGCCGAGTTCTTTTGAAATATCGGCGTCTTCGCGCGGAACGAGCCCCTGCTCCATGAATTCGACGATACTCACTTCTGTACCCATAGTGTGGTAGAAGTAACCGAATTCAACACCGATAGCGCCTGCGCCTACCACAACCATACGTTTGGGTTGCTTTTCGAGCGTCATGGCCTTGCGGTATTCGATGATCTTTTGTCCGTCAACAGGCAGATTGGGAAGCTGTTTGGCGCGACCACCGGTAGCGATGATGATATTCTTCGCGGAATACTCGGCAGTTTTACCCTCCGCATCCGTCACAGATACCTTCGGGCCGGCAACAAGACGGGCATTACCCATGATGACAGTGATTTTGTTCTTCTTCATCAGGAACTGCACCCCCTTGCTCATCCCGTCGGCTACCCCGCGACTGCGCTTCACCACAGCGTCGAAATCAGCCGAGGCCTTTCCGACCTTGATTCCGAAGTCTTCCGCGTGATTCAGGTAATCGAACACCTGCGCGCTCTTCAGCAGTGCCTTGGTAGGAATACAACCCCAGTTGAGGCAAATACCGCCGAGGCTTTCGCGTTCGATAACAGCCACATTCATTCCCAGCTGGGAGGCACGAATAGCCGCAACGTACCCGCCGGGGCCGCTGCCTATTACGATCAGATCAAAATTCATTGGTCAAAATGTTAATTTGTTAGGAGTAACTGTCGGGCCAATACGTAATCCGGTCAGCTACAATTTGACTGGTTGAAACAGGGTGATGTAAAAAACAGTGCAAAGGTACTTTTGATCTGAGTATCGGCCTCAAAATTTTCTACCTTTGTCTGAATGGAATATGAAAAAACCGGAATTTTGTTTTGGAGGGCGCTTTTTTTTGCGCTTTTACCTGCATATTGCGTGATCTACGCGCCGTATGGCGTGAACGAAACGGATGGAGGATTCCTCACCGGACTTGCCTGGCAGGTGTTAAACGGCAAGTTGCTCTATCAGGACATCATTTACGTACGTCCTCCACTGCCGGTTTTGCTGCGCGCACTCGAGTTGAAGCTGTTGCCGGAAACCTTTTCCGAGCTCGGTATGCGCTGGATTTTTTATCTGGAAGTATGGCTCTTCGCGTACATGGGTGCGCGCCTGCTCGCGAAGGGCAACCGGATGTGGCTGATTGCCGTTTTCGGGTTCATCATTTCGGTACACAACTACTCACCCAAGTCGTGGCATACGACAGATGGCATTTTTTTCGCTACCCTGAGTGCATTCCTGCTACTGGGAGAAAAACGCACGCTGTGGCAGGCATTGGGCGGTGGTATGGCAGTATTTGCCGCCATGTTGTGCAAACAGTCTTTCTACCCGCTGGCAGGTGCAGCCATTGTTGTGCTGTCAGCCGATAAAACACTTCCGGGTCAGATCAAACTGGCATTTTCTGCCGGTTTCGGGTTCGCTGCCGGTCTGTTTTACGGGGTGTTACAGTATTTCGGAATTACCGGGCAGTTCTTTTCCATGACAAGTGGCTCCGCTTCCCCGGGCAGCGCCATGCAGCATGGTATAACCGACTACTTCCTGATCACGCCGGGGCTGGCTGTCCCGGCGCTTGTTGTGGCCGGCCTGCTGCTTTTCCTGCACCGGAAATCGCGCAACAGACAGGCGCTGATTCTTTGGGCATTGTGGTTGCCTGCAGTGGCCGTAAGTTTTGCTGCCGTCAGCCTGATCAGGCAGGAGCATATCGCACCGTTTGCCCAGTCGAGGTGGCTGTTCTGGGTGGCTGCTCTGGCCATTGTCATTACTTCAGTGAGGGAGCGCCGTTTCAGGACTGCACCCTTCTTCCTGCTGGCTGTCAGCTGGTGCGCCTCCATCAGCTGGGGATATAACCTGCCTGTACTGTTTTCTATACCACTGGTGTGGGGCGTTATGGATATTACAGACCTGTTTTCCGGAAAAACAGGATTGGAAAAATACTCTTTCAGGTACAACGTCGTTATTTTTGCCTTACTGCTTGCTGTTTTTCGCGTGGGTTATGAATTTGTTTACCGGGACGGGTTGCGAAGTAACATGACAGCAGATATGGGTGCAATTTTTCCACAACTGACAGGCATACGATCCGATACATCTACCGCATTGCTGTACCGTGACCTGCGCGACCTCGATACAAAATACCACGGTCAGTATGCCGTGCTGCCCTCGTTTACCCCGGCATCTTATCTCACCGGCAGTACCCCACCCCTGCCGCTCGACTGGGTGGTGAACAGAGAAACAAACGGAGAAAACGAAAAAATATACAAAAAACTCGATGATTGCCGGTATGTATTGCTGGAGGCCAGCTATTACCCTCAACTCCTGACCGATCCTGAACTGGAAGTTTGCCGGAAAATATTCACGGAAAGAGACAGTGTGGGAAGGACACAGCACTTCATCATTCTTAAAAAACGTGACTGATGACAGACAGCAAACCGGAGGGTAAAATACTGGTTCTGACAGACTTCGATGGAACCATCACGCGGAGGGATACGCTTTCTGCCTATCTGTTATTCGCTGTACCTGTACACAGACTGATAACAGGAACTGTCGCGTCTGTATTGCGCATAGTCAACTTGCTGTTACGCAGACAGTATTCGACAGAAAAAGCCAAGGAAGCCGTGCTGGCGTCCTTTCTCAAGGGAGAGTCCGGCAATTTGCTGCATCTGCGAGGTGAGCAATTCTGCAAAAACAGACTACCCGGAATGCTTCGCGCTGCCGTGTGCGACAAGCTGAAAGCACTGCATGAGCGTGGTGCGACCATTGTGATCGTCACCGCATCCCCTGATACCTGGGTGCTGCCCTATGCCCAATCAGAAGGATTCGCCCTGATCAGCACCCGACTCCAATTTCATGATGGCAGGTTCACCGGATTACTGGCCACCCCCAACTGCAAGGGACAGGAAAAGGTCAACCGGATAAAAGCATCCTTGCTGCTGGAAGAATTTGATCATATCATAGCCATAGGCAATTCAGCGGGCGACCGCGAGATGCTCGCGCTCGCACACGAGGCAATCATGGTCTGAAGCGTGCCGCCCTGCCCATTCCGAAATAATACTTACCTTTACCCCCGAACAAAGCCCAGCAAGTAATGATAGAATTTCTCACCCAGGCGCTTGACGTCATCCGCCACCTGGACGTACACCTCGAAAATATCATGCGCGAGTACCAGCTCGCCACCTACCTGATTCTTGCCCTGATTATATTCTGCGAGACCGGTCTGGTTGTAACGCCCTTTCTTCCCGGAGATTCGCTGCTGTTCGCTGCAGGTGCCATCACGGCCAAAACAGGTATCCTGAATGTGTGGGTGCTCATACCCCTGCTCTTCCTGTCGGCCATTCTGGGCGACAACACCAATTACTTCTTCGGAAAATACCTCGGAAGTAATGTTTTTACCAGAGATTACTGGTTTCTGAAGCGCCGGTACATTGATCAGACACAGGAGTTTTATGCCAAACACGGAGGCAAAACGCTGATCATGGCCCGATTTGTTCCCATTGTGCGCACATTTGCCCCCTTTGTAGCCGGAGTAGGCAAAATGGAGTATGGAAGATTCATTTACAACTGCATACTGGGTGGCGTATTGTGGGTAACCTCCCTGACACTGGCCGGTTATTTCTTCGGACAGATTGAAATCATCAAAAACAACTTTGAGATAGTAGTATTTGGCATTATCGGTGTGTCCCTGCTGCCAATTGCCGTCGAATTTTTCCGCGCCCGATTCGGGAAAAAAGAAAATGCATGATTCCGGAACTCTCCCGATTTGTCTGGGAGCACCGGAACGACGACCCGTTTCAACTGGCGCTGGCCCGGAAGCAATACCCCGGGGTGGCTGTCGCTGAAGCAGCTGCACAGATTGAGGCCCTGCAAAAGACAAGACTGAAAATACCCTCCTGGTACAGGGAAGGCATGTACTTCCCCCCGCGCCTGTCTATGGAACAGGCTTCATCGGAAGCTGCTGCCCGTTTCAAAGCCGGCCTCGTGCCCGCAGGTCGTCTGCTCGACCTGACCTGCGGTCTTGGCATTG
>JBDLWO010000317.1:0-2690 GCA_039804245.1 Bacteroidota bacterium | reverse complement strand
TCTTCGGACTATCCGTTTGCATCCAAACTGCGCAATGGCGTACATCCCCGCCGTTCGGGCGATATCCTGTTCCAGCTCGATCCGGCCTGGCATGCCGATGATTCCTATTTTGGAGACGGGGGCTGTACACACGGTTCATCATACCCTTACGATACCCATGTTCCGCTGCTCTGGTACGGCTGGAAAACACCGAGGGGGAATACTCACCGGTCGGTACAAATCACCGATATTGCTCCCACGCTGGCCTCCATGCTTCGTATTATGGAGCCGAATGGCACAACAGGGGAGGTTATTCAGGAGTTGTTCGGGAATTGATCTTTTCCCTAAAAAAAATGAGTCCCGCCGAGCTGTGGCGGGACTCATGAAAGAAGATAACAGACGAGGCCGGAGTTGCCGACAAAATGTATGAAGCGTACTTTCAGATTAAAGGGGATTAAAGGAACAGATAGTTGAATCCGATTAAAAAGAAAAAATGAGCGTGCTTTGCATATCTACTTCCGGGCGTATAAAACCGCAAGCATTAACTGTGCAACTGTGGTACAAAGATGCAACTCGCCAGCACTGAAACGATAATTATTTTTGTACCAATTTCTGCAAAATGTCTCAAAATCGGAAAAAAGTGTAATTCACTCAAAATTCAGGAAGTTTTTCAGGGGTATTTTTGGCCATTGACTGGTACTCCATGGGTGAGAAGCCGGTTGCGGCCTTGAAATTGCGGTGGAAAGCGGCGCGGCTGCCGAACCCAGTTTTTTCAACAATTTCACTGGTTGAAAGATTGGCTCCGGATGTCAGAAGCCGTCGCGCCTCATTGACTCTGAATCTGTTGATCAGATTGGGAAAATTGGTCTTCCCCACGTCGCTGATTGCGCGGGAGACATAGCGCTGGTTTCGGTTCATTTTCTGGCAAAAATCCTGCAAGCCGAGGGAAGGATCGAGGTACAGTTTCTCTGTTTCCAGGCGGTTCAAAATCGCATTGTACAGATTGATGAGTGCCCTTTCCTCTTCTGGTTCACTGTCGCTGCCTGACCGGGTGGTATCGGGCTCCATGGCCTGAAGGGCAGGATTTATTCCGGGAAAACTGTTGGCGATTTCCACGTTCATTCTGAACATGGCAGCGGAAGCCTGTTTAAGCTTTCTATACTGTATTGCTATAATCGCAACAGCCAGGGTGGCCCCGATCAGGGCAAGAAGCGTGAGCAGCAGTTGTCTGTTTTTTCTCAGAATACCTTCTTCCAGCCGGGAGTTTTGTTCGGTAATATTTTTAACTTCATGAATAGCCTGAAATTCCGCATTGATCAGGTGGGCATTTTCAACAGATTGCTCTTCCTGGTATTTTATGTAGTTTTCCAGCACCTTTTTATATGATGTATAATCACCCCGTTTCATCTCAAGCAGCAGTTCCACCTCAAAGATACCCTTCATCTGATCTTTTCTCTCTGCTTCGACAGAAAGTTGTCTTGCTTTGTTGAGATACTCTCTGGCGAGTATCAGATTCCCGTCTGCATCAATTTCGTTTTTGGCCAGAATGCGGTATGCTGTGGCCAGTATCCCGTCCATGTTACTCGATCCTGACATCGAGACTACCTCTCTCAATAAAGTACTGGATTTGGAATAGTTTGCTCTGTCTGATTCAAGTTTGGCCAAATTGACAAGTACGGCTGTCTGACCCCATACATGATTGACCGATTTGTATAATTGAAGCGATTTATTGTAGTATTGTTCTGCCTGAGAGATATTGTCCGGGTAAAAGGTGTTTGCCATGTTGAGGTAAGAATCGGCAACTTCTACTGTATCCTTATGACGGAGAAAATAATCGAGTGTTTTGCCCAATATCTCGACGGACTGGTTTTTAGCCCCCATAAGCTGGTTCAACAGGCCGATGTTTAACCATGTCGTTACTATCATGGATGAGTCGCCCTGCTGCTCTGATATGGCCAGCGATTTTTTATATGCCTCAACCGCTTCTGCGTACTTTGTCTGTCTTTCATATATTATAGCCATATTATTCCAGCAGGCATCTGCTATTGCCGGCGATTCACTGACGAATGGCGATTGCAGTACTTTCTGGTAGTAACTCAATGCCAGATTTCGCTTGCTTTGATACATACTGGACTGGCCGAGCAGGAACCAGGTTTTGGCAAAGAGCGAATCAGGTGTGGAAGGGTTCTCTGCAAATTCCAGCAGAAAGGCGTTACCGATGGAGTCAGCAACTTTCGCATTTTCTGGCAGCGATTGCCAGGTTTCTCTGAGTATCTGGTTGTAGTTTTTTTGGGAATACGCGGATTGCCCGTATGAAAAAAAACAAAGCAACAGGTAATAGAGGTCGTACCGCATGACAAGCAGTTAAACAGATGGGGAAAACAGGAAAGGAAGGGCAACGCGTTACATCAGTCCGAAAATCTTGGCATACTTCATCATTTCGCCGGGGTTGCTTATTTTGAGTTTTCCGGTCATCATGGCCATCATGGGGTTGAGGTCTTTGGAGAGGAGCTTCTGGAGTGTCTCGGCAGAAGCGGTTACCTTGCAGTTGGCTTCGCCGTTGAGACCTTCGTTTACCTCCAGTTTGCCGTCATTCAGAGATACTGTGAATTGACCGGCGCCCGCAATATCAAAGTGGAATACAGAGCTGAGTCCTTCTACTGTTTCCGGGCGGACTTTTGCGGGCAGAGCATTCAGAAATTCTTTAATAT
>JBDLWO010000316.1:0-2756 GCA_039804245.1 Bacteroidota bacterium | reverse complement strand
AGATTGAACCCGGGGCCGGTAACCGATTCGGCGCGGGCGAAAGAATCGTTCCGGATGAAGTTCTGCGAGTGGAAAATTTTGTAGTTGCTTGAATTATAGCCCAGCGTGATACCAAAATAGTATGGTTTCTGCTGAAAATCCATATAGTTCAGGTTATTGCCTGAGCTGTACTGTGCGTTCGCATTGAACGGGGCGAAAAATAGCAGTGCCAGCAGCAGGCAGCAGCAGACTGGTTTTATTTCGTTGCCGAGTAGATAGAACATATTCCGAGCGTTAGTCGTTCGCATGTTGGATTCCTGTATCCTGTTTTGGTTAGTACCTGAAGAAAGTCGTTTCCTTCAGGAAAAGCCTGTACACTTTCGAACAGATAGGTGTAGGCGCGCATGTCTCTGCTGGTTAAACGTCCAATCAGGGGTAAAACGTATCTGAAATACGCATTGTATATCTGTTTGAACGGAAAAATATGCGGTTTTGAGAATTCGAGGATGACGATTCTGCCATCCGGGCGCAAAACCCGGTACATCTCAGCCAGCCCTTTTTCCAGATTTTCAAAATTTCGAACGCCAAATGCCACCGTAACAGCATCGAACGCGTCACTCTCAAAACGCAGCTGCTCGGAATCGCCTGTTTCCAGACTGATGACATCTGACAAAGCATCCTCCCTGATTTTGATTCGGCCAAAATCAAGCATCTGGCTGGAGATATCTATACCGATAATCGAAGCTGGTTTCAGCATTCGGGCCATCAGAATAGCCACATCAGCTGTTCCGGTTGCCACGTCAAGAATATGCTGAGGCTTTTCCCTGAGATATCTGATGGCTTTTTTGCGCCAGCCCACATCAATACCCAAAGAGAGTACCCTGTTGAGCAGGTCGTACTTGTGCGCAATACGGTCGAACATTTGTTCTACCTCTGCTTTCTTTCCGGCTGTTGAGCCATAGGGGGTGACAGATTCTCTGGACATATCTTTTGTGACGGTTTTTTCAGCCCGCAAAGGTAGGATTTCGCGCACTGGAATAGGGGTGCATTTTTTATAATTCCTCAGGGCCTTCGCCTGCCCAGTCCTGTTGTACATAATGATCTTCGCAGTGCCCCAGCAGATGATCATCAATGAAGGCGCGCACATCGTGGACGATCTCGCCGGGGTAGAGCAGGTGAACGTTGGGTCCTGCATCAAGAGTAAAATAGACAGGATGACCCGTATCTGCCCTGTATTGTCTTATTTTTTCAATAATGGCAAGTGTGTCGGGGCGAATCAGGGTGTATGACGGGTTGCTGCACATCATCAATGCGTGCAGCGTCATTGCTTCATCCTCTGCTATTTTGCCAAAAGTTTCAAGATCTCCTGTTTTCATGGCGTGTAGCAGCGTTTCCAGTCTCGCGCGCGCCTGTGCATAGCGAGGTTCAGCATAAGGGTTACCCTCCATCAGTGCGTGGCCTGCGCGGCTGCTGACGGCCTTTTCTGCCCTGCTGACGATGAGTATGTCATCGTGATAGTTCCTGAATACATCGTGGATCTGGTCGCCAACGGGAACAGCATATTCATTGCTGCTTCCCTTTACATGGGTAGTCTCTCCCCATACTGCTGCATGCGGAAAAATAGAACGACAGGCAGAACCACTGCCAAGACGTGCCAGCCAGGACGCCTTCCGGTCAAAAACCTCCTGGTCTTTCAGGGTGCCGAACAGTTTGTCTT
Organism: Bacteroidota bacterium; assembly: GCA_039804245.1. Classification (GTDB taxonomy): domain Bacteria; phylum Bacteroidota; class Bacteroidia; order Chitinophagales; family Saprospiraceae; genus M3007. Next base: position 1,060 of record JBDLWO010000316.1, on the reverse strand, counting down.
CCAGCGAACACAGGCACAGCGCCAGCGCCGACATGGCTGAGGCCGAAGAGGCAATGCCGGCAGAGTGGGGGAATGAATTTCCTGTTCTGACAGTCAGGTTTAACTGAGTCAGGAAAGGGAATACTGGTAACAGACTTTTCAGATATTCCAGCACTTTTTTACGGAATGCTTCGTTCTCCTCCTGATGGAAGTAGAACTCCAGATCAATCTGACCGTCGGGTATGTTATCTTTGAAGGAGTACTCCAGATTGGTATCGGTACAGGATGATGACAGCGTCAGGCTCAGCGAGGGGTTTTTGGGCAATTGTACGCCATATTTACCCCAATACTTGATGATGGCTATATTGCTTGGAGAACGCCAGGTGATACTTCCGGGTTCGGGGGCTTCGGAGGAGTCGAGAATAAGATGAGGATTGTTGAACATGACAAATGGACTTCAGAAGAAAGTTTCGGCTTAATAACAGCGAATATCGCAGCAAAGATTACAAATCAGCCGATAATTCGTCTGACTATTCTAATTTTGCTACCGAAAAACCGGTAACATCACCAAATTATACCCATTTACCCAATGGCAAGAGGCTCCTGGAAAAATAATTCCATTCTGGACGTGCTCCGGCGTACGGGCGTCGAGTTGTACTCATTCATAACGACTCCGTTCGTTTTCAAGAACTGTCTGGCCATGCTGGGTACGGTCATGTTTGTGTTGTCACTCACGTTCTGGTGGCTTAAATGCTACACCCAGCACGGCGATAGCGTAAAAGTCCCCGAGTACATCGGCATGAATATCAGGGATGCTTCCCGCAAGGCTCGTGCCCGCAACTTCGGGGTAGCTATCAGTGATTCGGTTTATGTACAGGGCAAATCTGCGGGTGAAATTGTCTCACAGGACCCCAAACCCGGCAGCGATGTCAAGGAGGGACGCACTATTTACTTCACAGTGAACAAAAGCAACCCTGATATCATCAAACTGCCTGATCTGGCCGGTGGTGATGACTATGAACTTTACAGCCGTAAAATCGCCCGCCTGGGCCTCACTCCGCGTGTGGTTGCCCGTATGCCC
>JBDLWO010000315.1:0-12458 GCA_039804245.1 Bacteroidota bacterium | reverse complement strand
GGAGGAGTCGTATTCAATGTAACAAGAGCAGAATCTGTTGCCGTACATCCATTGGACCTGTTTGTAATCTCCAATATATAGACCCCCGGAGTTGCAGTTGCCAGCGAGTCCATTGTATCAGACCCTGCAATCAGACCACCTCCGGTCGCAGTCCATTTCCAGTCAAAATCCATTCCCTGTGGCAGTACGCTGCCACGAAGTATAACCGTGTCCACAGAACAGGTTATGGTAGCATCCGTTACCGCATTGATTACCGGAGGAGTCACATCGGGCACCACAGGAACCGTTACTGACGCTTTACAGCCGTTGACCGTGTTGGTAATCTGAAGCGTATAATTTCCACCCTCATCAATCACTGGCGCAAGTGTATTTCCTCCACTTACAATGTGACCCGGTGTGGCCGTCCAGGTGTAGGTATATTCAGGGCCTGTGGATGAACCGGTTGCATCCAGTGAAATGGCATTCAAATCACAGGTAAGTGTTCCGACGGGTACAGCATTGGCTACAGGAAGCGTGGTATTACTCGGAACAACAACCGTATAGACAGTAGAACAGCCGCCATCATCGGAAATTGTAACCAGATAGCTGCCAGCTGCCAGATTGTTAATATCCTGTGCAGTACTTCCATTAGACCAGTTGTATTTGAAAGCGGGAACTCCTCCGGTTACACTCACATCAATACTGCCGGCCAACGGTTCAGAACAGGTTACACCCTGTACTACAGCGGAGGGCGTAATTGCGTTGGGGGCCACCAATGCCAGATTTTGAGTTTGGGTACAACCCCAGAAATCTGTAACCGTAACACTGTACTGCCCGGGAAGCAGGTTCATGGGATTCGGCATATTTCCTATCGGCGTGTTACCAGTCCAGTCATACCTGTACGGAATGGAGCCACCTGTTGCGGTTACGCTAATTGTTCCGTCTGTTGAAAGTGGGCAGGCAGGATTCGATGAAACGGCATTGATTACAAGATCAGAGGGCACGACATTGACAGATCCTGTGGCGGTACCCACACATCCAAATGAGTCAACCACACCCGTAAGTGTATAAACTCCCGGCAGATTCACCAGAAAAAGATATGGATTGCCATTCGCACCCGCTATCGGAGTCTGATGATCGTCATTCAGTGTATACTGGAGTTGAAACGGGCCGTTACCACTGAATGCAACCTGAAGTTCTGCTGTTTTCCCGGGACACAACTGCGGTGCCGAGGGCAGGAACTTTGCAACTGGTGCAGCTGTCACATTAATCCTGGAATACGCCACAGCCGTCTTGCCACAGGCATCTGTAACCGTAACTGTATAGGTATTGCTTGCGTTGGTAGTCACAGACAAGGTTTCTTCTGTACCACCCGTACTCCATTTGTAGGAATATGGGAGTTGACCACCCTCCACCTGTACAGCTACCGTTCCCTGCGCGCCCGGACCACATACGTAGATCGTATCAGGCTCCAGTTTCATTGGTTTGTGATCAAGTATGGTGAGTACTTCCTGCGGGTGCAGGCACGAGCAGCGATTGTTCAGAGTCAGAATGATTGTTTCTGCTCCATCCTGTAGCAGATCGCTCATAATATTGACAGGAAATAATACCTGCTCCTCTCCGGCGGGAATGGTAATGCTGCCAGGAATAGGCGAGAAATCAGCACCGGAAGTGGCTGTTCCTGTGATGGTGTATGATACAGTAAGCGGACTGGCGAAGTTTGCGCCAAGCCTGTCAACCAGAATTTTAACATCCCCGCACCCCTCGGTCACCTCACTTACGTTGGGGTCGTCGTTAACCAGCCACTTGATGGAAGCGTTTCCGCCGCCGGCAAATGAACCAGCCCTCAAAAATACCGCAGAGTCGAACAGGCCATCACCAACATCGGCAATCGCCAGCTTGATATGATAAGTAGCGCACGGCACTACCTGTACTGTTGCAGTCATTCGGCGCGTGAACCCATCAAACTCACACTCCTGCGTAGCCTGACTCAGCGAGGGTGTTGCCGGAGGCAGTCCACCCATTATACCTCCATCCTGACAATTATTCCTGTCTTCACCCGGAGGGGTGTTGTGGACATACAGCGCCGAGTTGGTGATATGGTTGATGGTATTGATGGTAATCGGAGCCGAGTTGCCAATGGTAGCCAGATTTTTAACCCCGTTGATACCCGGTCCGGATATAAAGAACCCGAACACATCGTTAAACTGTGTATTTACATATTCGCAGTACTCTTCAGAAGCGAATACATAATCGAATGAAAGCAACGATTGTGTGGGCGTAAAGTCAAACTCAATGGTACTTACATCGAACATTGGTCCGGTAGCAATATTAACAAGATTTATATCTGAACTGCCATTGCCACCGCCACCGGCGCCATCCTGATCATTGGGGCCAATTGCAACGCCGATATCGCCCGTTGCGAGCATAATTCCGCTGTTGAAACCAATATTGGTGGCTCCGTTGAAGAACTTTCCGACCTGATTGCCTCCGCCAGCCATGGTAATATTCGTCACATCGAAGCAATCTCCGCCAATGAATATATCCTTGATCAATTCTTCCAGACCGGCATTCTCCACATCGAGTGTAGTAAATTCGACCAGATTTGTTGCACTTGCCTTCAATGGGCAAGTGAGGCAGCCAAGTGAAACATAGTGCCGCGGCGGACTGTTACCTGGCCATTCACAGGGATAGATAAACCTGATTCTTGCTGTCGAAGATGTAGCCTTGAAACGCAGGGAATGTGAATCTGCTGAATAAGAGAGATGTATGGCAGTTGGTTCGATAACCGACATGTCGGGGAGACATGAGCCTGCTGCGTAGTCGGGCGGAACAACGAGTGCGTAAGCCTCGCCGACCTGTAGTTGAGTGATTTCAACTATCTGTTCTTTTTTCTGGGCCGTAATAACATAACGTTTCTGGCCATTTTCAAGTACTGTGACGCTTGCGTCTGCCGGCTTTTGGGATGAAAGAACGGCTGGGAACAAGGCCAGGGTGAAAAACACTGAATGCTTCACTCGGGTAAACATAGGCGGGAGAATTTAAGGTAATGATAGTTGCTGAAAAAAACCGTTTTCATGGCTGGGCGCATGAAGCGTGCGGTTTGAAACAATTACCTCATGGATTAAAGCATGCAGGCGATATTACATCGAGTACACCGGAAAACCGTTGGATTAAAAAACAATTACCTCAGGATTAAATATGCAAACGATTTTTCATCGAAAGCACCGCATAACTGAATGGATTAAAGCCAGATTAACGTGAAAAAGATCAGAAAAAGTTCCAATGCCTGAGAATTGTTTCAAAAAAAGAAACGAATACGCAACAACTTCAGTATGCCATTTTTTCACGATACATCAAAAAGACGGTGCAATATTACTGGTATTGACCACTAGTAATGATGATTTTGGTCACCCTTTTCCGGTTGATTTTACGAAAATACTGCCTAATTTAGGGAACGGCAGTTTTCCACGGTAGAAAGGCGTAAATTTGCACCGAAAAAATATCCCTTCAGTAACCTATTTTTTGATGGACAGTGGTTCGATACTTCACACGAGAAAAAAGAAAGTTGATCCAGTTAACAGAACCGGATCCGGGTTGCTGGGTGCATCTGTCGCCACCATTCAACCCCGATGAACTGGAAGAGTTCTCACGACGATTCGGTTTTGATCTGGTATTCCTGACCGACTCGCTCGATCTGGACGAACGCGCACGCTATGAAAGAGATGAAGATATCCGCTTCATCCTCATCAACACGCCAGTCAAAAACAAAAATGCCTCCGCAGAAAACGAAGCCTATTTCATCACGGTGCCAATTGGCATTATCCTCACAATAGAGCACGTCATCACGGTATCGGCATTCGAATCTCCAGTGCTCGAACAGTTCCTGAACAACAATATACGCGACTTCAATCCGGCCGACGAAAAACGCTTTGTGCTGCAATTGCTGGAGCAGAACGTGTATCATTTCCTCTCCTGCCTGAAAACGCTCAACCTGCGCCGTAACAGAATGGAAAAGGAACTGCTCAACAGCAGCCGCAACAATGAGCTGAAACAACTCCTGTCCATCGAAAAAAGTCTGGTTTATTTCGTTAACTCGCTCAACGCAAACGAGCTGCTGAAAATGAAAATGAAACGAACCGACTTCCTGCATATCAATGGAGACGAGGACCTCACTGACCTGTTTGAAGACATTATTATTGATAACTCACAGGCGCTTTCCATGTCCAATGTCTATACCAACATCCTGAATGGCACCATGGATGCCTATTCAAGTATTATTTCCAATAACCTGAATATTGTTATTCACCGGCTCACGGTCATAACGGTGGTCCTCATGGTTCCAACGCTTATTTCTTCCTTCTTTGGCATGAATATCCCAAACGGAATCCCCGAACGCCCCGGCGCATTTTACGCTACGATCCTCTTCACGGGTGTGTTCACCGGAATACTTTACTGGTTAATGCAAAAGCGAAAAATGCTGTGAAATGAGCAAAGAAGACCCCTCTGCCGTAAAACAGCAATTCCAGTCACTGTCCAACCTGCCGCGGTTCTTCAGAATGATCTGGAATGTAAGCCCGGCTCTCACGCTCTGGAATATTTTCTTCCGCCTGATTCAGGCTGTTCTGCCACTCGCCATGCTGTACGCGGGCAAGGAAATTATTGATGAAATATTGAATATCATCAGGGACAAGCCGCAAGAAGTGCCATTCCCCGGTGTGCCGGCATCTCTTCTTTTCTGGATTGGTACCGAATGTGTCCTGGCTATTCTCTCCAGCCTCGTTGGCAGGGCAATCACGCTTACCGACAGTCTGCTCGGTGATCTCGTGAACAATGACTCTTCTGTCAGGATTATTCAGCACTCCGCAACGCTCGATCTCTTCCAGTTCGAGGATGCAGCCTTCTACGACAAACTCGAAAGAGCCCGGACACAAACTGCCGGACGTACCGCTCTGATGAGTATGGTACTCTCTCAGGCACAGGACCTGATCGCCGTCGTCGTGCTGTCTGCAGGCCTGGTCTCCGTCAACCCGTGGCTTCTGCTTATGCTGGTTATTGCTGTGATTCCCTCGTTTATCAGTGAAACACGATTCAATCAGGAATCATACTCGCTCTCCAGATCATGGACACCCGAACGCCGTGAAATTGACTACCTTCGATACATAGGCGCCAGCAATGAAACCGCCAAGGAAATCAAAATATTCGGCCTCGAAAATTTCATCGCCGACAGGTTCAAAAGTATCTCAGCACGCTATTACCTTGTCAACCAGAAACTCGCTATCAAACGTGCCTCCTGGGGCGCTGCTCTCTCTGTCATCAGCGCGCTGTCTTACTACGCCGCCTATCTGTTTGTAGCCGGTCAGGCGGTGGCGGGCATGATTACGCTCGGTACTCTGACTTTCCTCGCAGGTTCCTTCAGCAAACTTCAGTCGCTGCTTCAACAAATTGTGGGCCGATTCGCGAAAATCGCAGAGATGGCCCTCTACCTGCAAGACTTTTTCGACTTTCTGGCCCTGAAGCCCATGTCGGCTACTCACCGGGGCAAAAGAAAAACTCCCAAACCAATACGGGAGGGATTCCGCTTCGAAAATGTGGGCTTCAAATACCCGGAAACCAATCAGTGGGCCCTCAGAAATCTGTCGTTCACACTGAAACCCGGTGAAAAACTCGCCCTTGTGGGCGAAAACGGCGCAGGAAAAACCACGCTTGTCAAACTGCTCGCCCATCTGTACGAACCATCTGAAGGACAGATTCTACTCGACGGCGTTAAATTGTGCGAATATGACCCCGACGATCTGAGAAGGGAAACAGGCATCATTTTTCAGGATTTCGTTCGGTTCATGTTCACTGCCGGCGAAAATATCGCCATCGGAAATATTGAGGAACTGTTCAACCATCCGCGTATCGAAGACTCCGCACATAAAAGTCTGGCGAATGATGTGATCGAAAAACTGCCCGAAAAATACAGGCAGATTCTCGGCAAACGATTCGCAGGCGGTATTGACCTGAGCGGCGGACAATGGCAGAAAATCGCACTCGCCCGCGCATACATGCGCGAGGCTCAGCTGGTTATTCTCGATGAACCCACCGCAGCACTCGATGCCCGCGCAGAACACGAGGTTTTTATCAGATTTTCCGAACTGATGCACGGACGTATGGCTGTTCTCATCTCGCACAGATTTTCAACTGTGAGAATGGCCGACCGGATTCTTTTTCTCGAAAACGGGCAGTTGATCGAAATCGGTTCTCATGAAGAACTTCTCAACAAGGGCGGCAAATACGCCGAACTGTTCCGCCTGCAGGCCAAAGGCTACGAATAAGCGCCTGTTCAGGGTTCTCTCTAACTTTTCCATCCATGTATCATTTACTCAAACCGCTCCTGTTTCTCCTCGACCCCGAAAAGGCTCACAAAGTCACTGTGAAACTGCTCGACGCAGCCTGTGCCATACCTCCGGTACAATTCATACTGCAGCAGATGTTCTGCTCCGGCGATGAATCGCTGGCGACGAATGTCATGGGGCTGAGGTTTCCCAATCCGGTTGGCCTGGCGGCCGGTTTTGATAAAGACGGAAAGCATATTTCTTCCCTCGCCTGTCTCGGTTTCGGCTTCATAGAGGTTGGAACAGTCACCCCGGTTGCCCAGGACGGCAACCCGCTGCCCCGCCTTTTCAGGCTCCCTGCCGACAGGGCGCTGATCAACAGAATGGGATTCAACAATGAAGGCCTCGATGCACTGGTTGCACGCCTGAAAAAATGGCGCGAACAGAACAGGCATACAAAGCTCATCATCGGAGGAAACATCGGTAAAAACAAAATCACACCCAATGAACACGCTGAAAAGGACTATCTGACCTGCTTCGGGGCTCTCTTCCCCTGGGTTGATTATTTTGTGGTCAATGTCAGTTCTCCCAATACACCGGGCCTGCGCGAACTGCAGGAAAAAGAACCACTGACCAGGCTTCTGCTGCTCCTGCAGGAGGAGAACCGCTCAAAAGGCAATCCAAAGCCTATCCTGCTTAAAATCGCGCCAGACCTGACCGATTCGCAACTCGATGATATTGCCGATATCGTCAGGTCAACCGGAATAGCAGGCGTGATTGCCACCAATACCACCATATCAAGAAGCAACCTGAAAACTCCGCCGGGAGTAACAGATATGATCGGTGCTGGCGGATTGAGCGGAGCTCCACTGAAAGAACGCTCAACGCAGGTTATCAGCAGGCTCCGCGCAAGTATGGGGCATCACTCTGTGATAATCGGTGTTGGAGGCATTGATGACGCTGAATCGGCCCGCGAAAAACTCGAGGCAGGTGCCAATCTGGTTCAGGTTTACAGCGGGCTCGTTTATCAGGGCCCTGCTATGGTGAAAAATATCCTGCAGGGAATCAGGCCTTCCGTTTCCTGATTTTAACCTTGACATCCCAGTCTTTCTTGCGCTCACGCTTGTTAATTATATAACGGCCAGACACCCCTACCCCATTCCAGGAAAAAACACGCGAAATGTCGCCACTCAGATGAAATTCCGGCTTCACATCTGCCGACAGGTTGAGGCGACCCAGAGAAAGCTCCAGGCCCGCAATGCCTGACAAACCAAAGACATTGCGATAAGGTTCAGCAGCCTCACCGTTCGCGCCTTTTTGCCAGTAATAGTGTGGGCCACCGCCGGCGTAAAAATTAAGTCCACGGGAAATCACCTTGAAGTGCTTTTCCGCAAGAAAAGTCACACCCACGTTTTTGGTAACGATCGGTGTATGAAGCATTCCCTCAATAGTCCAGCCGTCGGCGATGTACTGCTGGGCTGTGAAGTTGAAACCCTTGTCAACACGGATACCTGCAGCAGTATTGTAAGACTGTGCAATGGAAGTACCGGGCATAAAAACAGCTGCAAAAGCAGCAATTGTGGCAACAGAAATGCAAAATTTCATGGTATGTTCGGTTTTGTCTCGTTTTGTTTGCATTTTAACGGCCCAATATTCCGCAGATTTTCCGGAAACTGCCGATTTAAATGTATTTTAACCATAAAACAACTACCCAGACCGTAGTTGTGAAACTCTTCGGGCTTCAAATGTCAGGTTTTTACTCAGCAGCCTGGTTCCGCGTCAGGCAATGGATCAGTTTCTACCGGAGGGCCGTCACCCGTTACCAGATACACTCCCCGTTCGTATTTCAACTCACCGAAGCAATACTGGAAGACCGGCGCTACTTCTACGCTTATGGTGAAATAGAGTGGATACGCAGGGAGATGACCGGAAGTAATCTGGAAGTGGACGTCACAGACTTCGGGACAGGCCAAAATCGCAGACGCCGGATATCCGAAATCACGCGCAACGCCGCAAGCGCTCCCTCGCAGGGCCGGTTGCTGTTCCGGCTGGCCGACTGGCTGGCTCCGAAAACCATCCTTGAACTAGGAACTTCCGCAGGAATAGGCACTATGTACCTGCGCGCAGGAAACCTGCTGGCCAGCATGGTCAGCCTGGAAGGATGCCCGCAGACCCAGCGTGTAGCAAAAAACAATCTGGACAAGCTCGCCCTGAACAAACGAACAAAACTTGTGGATGGCCCTTTCGAGAAAACACTCATACCCGCACTGGAAGAGCTGGTATCGCCGGATTTGGTTTACATTGACGGGAACCACCGCAAAAAACCTGTATTGCAGTACTTCGAGACCTGCCTGTCATACGCAAATAACAATACAGTATTTATTTTTGATGATATCCACTGGTCGCCGGAAATGGAAGACGCCTGGTCATGTATAAAGAATCACAACAGGGTAACGCTCACCGTTGACCTCTACGATATATCGCTGGCATTCATCAATCCCGACTTCCTGCACAAACAACATTTTTCAATCGTACCCGCCCGCTGGAAATTCTGGCGTCTGATGTAATATGACTGTTTACAACTCTCTGCGACTGTTTATTGCCCGATGGACCAACTTCGAGTATCTTCCTTCCACTGTTGCCAATCTGCCAGTGGTTGGCTTCTGGCTGTGGTATGCACTCCGGGCACGCCATCTTTTCTTTTTTTCCAATGTCAACCCCTCCATTCCGCTCGGCGGTGCATTCGGCGAATCAAAAAGTGCCATCCTGCGATTGCTTCCGGCCGCGATTGTGCCCGGATGGATACTCGTTCAGCCGGATCAGCCCGTTGCCAATATTCTTGAGCAATTGAAAGAAACCGGCATTCAATTTCCTCTCATTGCGAAACCGGATATAGGAGAGCGCGGTTTTTTGGTGAAAAAGATCAATACCCCGGAAGAGCTGGCAGCACACCTGAAGCGATATCCAATCCCCTTTATTTTACAGGAATTTCTCACGCTTGTTCATGAAGGAGCGGTTCTGTTCCATCGTTTCCCGGGTGCCGATGGCCACTTTGATATCACCTCCGTTTGCCTGAAGGAGTTCATGCGCGTACGCGGAGATGGCAAATCCAGTATAAGGGAACTGATGGAGAAAGAGGTCAGGTATCTTTTTCATATTGAAAGATTCGAAAGGAGCCACCCGGATTTATTGGCAACAATACCTGCACCGGGAGAGGAGTTTTTACTGGAACCCGTCGGTAATCATGCCCGAGGTACCAAATTCATTTCTGGCAACCATCTGGCTGACAATCAGATGAAACAGGCATTTGAATCTCACTGCCGACAGATTGACGGGGTTTATTACGGCCGATTCGACCTGAAATATGACTCGGAAGATGCCCTCCGCCGTGGAGAGTTCAAAGTCATGGAACTGAACGGAATTACCAGTGATCCTGCGCATATATACGACCCGCGACATGGAGCAATCCGCGCCTGGCGAGACTTCTGGCGCCAGTGGACAATTATTTACAGATTACACAGGGCACTAAGAAAAGAGGGTGTAAGCCCCACTCCGATCTCTGAGGTATGGAAATTTGGTCAGACTTACAGACAGCACCTGAAAGTGATCCAAAGCATGACGGTATAACTAATTCATCATCTTTGCTCTTGGATGAAACATATATATCGTTTCCTTGAGATATTCCGAATCGAGGTGGGTGTATATTTCTGTAGTGATAATGCTCTCATGACCGAGCATATCCTGAACTGCTTTCAGATCGGCCCCTCCCTCCACCAGATGTGTGGCGAATGTATGCCTGAATGTGTGAGGACTGATATTTTTTTTTATTCCGGCAATGGAAGCAGTTTCCTTGACAATGAGAAATACCATCACCCGCGAAAGACGGGCGCCGCGGCGATTGAGGAAGACTATGTTCTCATCTTCTCTTTTGATAACAGGCGAAAGCGGCCTTATATGTTCCAGATAATACCGCAGATGTTTCGCTGCTTCAGGACCAACTGGAACAAGACGCTCCTTGTTGTTCTTTCCAAGTACCTTGACAAAGCCCACATCCAGAAAAAGGTTGGTAATCCGCAATCCAACCAATTCTGAAACCCGCAGCCCGCAGGCATACAGCACCTCCAGAATAGCCCTGTTCCGGTGGCCATTCGGGTCAGATAAATCAATGACAGACATCATGGACTGGACCTCGCTGTATGCAAGTACTTCGGGGATTTTCCTTCTGAGCCGGGGGCTTTCAAGCAAATCCGTGGGATCTTCCTCAACAAGATCCTCCACCAGCAGGAATTTATAGAAAGCGCGGAGACCGGATATGAGGCGCGACTGGCTGCTTCCCTCCAGCCCGAGCTCATTCACCCATCTGATAAACTGTTCGAGATCATCCCCGCGGACCGACAGCGGCCCCTTGTCAGGATGATACATTTCGAGAAACTGTATCAGTTTCTGCACATCGCTCAGGTACGATTCTATCGTGTTGACACTGAGCGACCGCTCGAGCAGGAGGTATGATTTGAATGAAGAGATGGCAGCCTTCCAGTTCACAAGCCGGTATTTGTATAATCAGGGAGAGAGAATTCCGGGGAAATATTCTGAAGGCGTACTCCGGCGGGAAATACAGAAGAAGGTGAAATCCTCACTCCTTGTCGAATTTTATTTCCTGTAAGGCGGCGTTTGAACCTGATATTTTCAGGTAAAGATATACACGGTAAGTTCCTGTGGATGCTTCAAAGTTACCTATGCAGTACTGGTCTCCATTACCCCTGCTCGTACCCTTGTGCTTCTGACTGAAAGCCACCGGGCGATTGCTGCTGAAAAAAGTCCTCATCGCTTCGGCAGCCCTTGCTTTGGGATAATTCTGCTCCCTTTCGTTTACAGAAATTTCCACATTATCGGCAAAATACTTCGACAATGTTTCTACGTCACCCGAACCCAGCGCAGTAGAAATGGCATCAATTGCTGGAGAAGCCTGCGCAAACAGGAATGACGGAACGAGAAGGAAAGCAAAAATCAAGTTTTTCATAGTCTTATCAGGATTTCCCTGAATTTTTGTTCTGGAATTGATACGAAACTTCACACAGAGGTAACTCAAAAAAGGAGCCTGATAGTGTGAATGAAAAGTTAACGAACTCCAATTGTACATATTGTCAGTTTCACACTTCAATCCTCCGTACTGTTTACCTTCATACCCGGGGGCCAGTCCAGAATTTCCGCTTCCTCCAGGCTGACCTTCCAGAGATACGCTCTGAATCTGAGTAATTTATCCCTGGTTTCACTTTTTCTGATACCAATTTCCATCAAACCCCTCTCGCCGAATTCCTGTCTGATGATTTCTGTGTCAAACTTCTTCAACGCGTGCATGATATCAGGCATCAGCGCATAGTCGAAGTCAAGTATTAAATGGTCCTGAATTATCTTCTGTACTACAGCAGCCTGTCGGAGCGCATCGGCCGCCGCTTCTCTGTAGGCATTGATAAGCCCTGAAGCCCCGAGCAGAGTACCTCCGAAATACCTGACAACAATAACGACAATGTCAGTAAGTCCTGCTGCGTCTATTTGTCCCAGGATAGGGCGCCCGGCGGTACCTCCCGGTTCCCCGTCGTCATTGGCCCTGAACCTGACTCCCTCCGTTCCGAATCGCCAGGCGAAACAGTGATGGTTTGCCTTGAAATGCTCCTTTCTTAGTCGCTCCAGGTGCTCAAGCGCTTCATCTTCCGAGCGAACCGGCCAGGCGAAGGCGATGAATTTGCTCCCTCTGTCCCTGAACTCTCCAATAACCGGCCCCTCAATGGTATAAAATGAGTCTGTCATATCAACTACAAATATACAGGTTCACCTGTCAAGTGCGATCACGCAAAGTCCACGGCCCGTAATACCCTTGTCGTATCTGTGAGAAAAGAAGTGCTCGTGATGAACAAAGGTGGAGAAGGCCGACACTTCAATCTGACTGGCAGGCACCCCCAGGTCAAGACACTGGTGAGCGTTGGCTTTTTTCAGGTCAACCATATACTTCCCTCTGTCGTGGTCGTATCTTTTGAAAGGATTATCAAACTGTTCAGCTACCTCGTCGCCGACCTCAAAGGAACATTCATCAATACATACTCCAACGAATACCCTGCAGTCGGCGAAATTGACACCGTAATATTCATGCATTTTTTTCAG
>JBDLWO010000314.1:0-11838 GCA_039804245.1 Bacteroidota bacterium | reverse complement strand
CGCTGGCAGTTTATTATTGGTCTCCTGCTTCTGTTCATTTCCAGTGGTGTATTCATGGTTTTCCCTTTCGGGATGGGCCTTATGCTGGATGTAGCCCAGGGCAGGGTGCGTCCGGAGTTCGATCTGGGACTGGTTGAGATGGGACTTGCCATTATTGTTATCTTGCTGGTACAGGGTGTCATTTCCTATGTAAGGGTGATGTTATTCGCCCAGATCAGTGAAAAAGGTACTGCTGATATCCGTCAGGCACTGTATTCGAAGATCATCTCCCTTCCCATTGTATTTTTTGAGGAAAACAGAGCCGGCGAGTTGAACAGTCGCCTTACCAACGATATTGGCCGTATCTACAGCACTTTTTCCTTTATACTCGCGGAATTTGTGCGTCAGTTGATATTCCTGGCGGGGGGCGCTATTTTTCTGTTGTGGCAGACACCCAAGCTGGCCGGCATCATGATGCTGACCATTCCGGTACTGATCATTGCGGCCATTGTTTTTGGCCGCTGGATTCGCGCACTATCCAAAAACAGGCAAAAAGTACTCGGCGACAGCAATACTATTCTGGATGAAATGCTGCAAAGTATTCATGCTGTGAAAGCATTCAGCAACGAAATGTTTGAAAACAACCGTTACAGACGCTCCAATGAGGATGTGGTTCAGGTTTCGATGAAATTTGCAGCGAGCAAGGCTGTTTTTGCCGTATTTGTGATTACGCTACTTTTCGGCGCCCTGTTCTTTGTGATCTGGATGGGTATGCGCATGATACAGTCGGGAGAGGTAACAGCCGGGCAGCTGATTTCATTTGTCACTTTTACTGCCGTTGTAGGCGCCTCCATTGCAGCACTGAGTAACTTTTTCACAGAGCTGGTAGGCGCAATCGGCGCTTCCGAGCGTCTGCTGGAAATACTGGATACGCCTTCTGAAATAGAGGAGCGGCCGCAAACAAACCTGAAAGCAGGCCGGTTGAATGGTGATATATTGCTTGAAAATATCGCATTTGCCTATCCAACCCGACCCGATATGCCCGTGCTGAAGGGCGTGGATATGACGATATCCTCGGGAAGCAAGGTGGCGCTTGTCGGGCAAAGTGGCGCCGGCAAATCAACCATCATGCAACTGCTTCTACAGTTTCACCGCCCTGTTTCGGGCAGGATACTGGCCGACGGGCAAGACATACAGGATTATGACCTTGCATCCTACCGGGAAAACTTTGCCCTTGTTCCACAGGAAGTGATTCTGTTCGGGGGATCCATACGGGAAAATATTCTGTACGGAAAACCGGATGCCACTGAACAGGAAATAGAGGCTGCAGCAAGGCAGGCCAATGCCTGGGAATTCATATCCAGATTTCCGGAAGGGCTGGATACTGTCGTAGGTGAAAGGGGAATCAAATTGTCGGGAGGTCAGCGGCAGCGGATTGCCATAGCGCGTGCCATTCTGAGAAATCCCAGCGTATTACTGCTTGATGAGGCCACATCTTCCCTCGATGCCGAGTCTGAAAGGTTAGTACAGGAAGCACTCGAAAACCTGATGAAGGGCCGCACGAGTATCATTATTGCTCACCGCCTTGCCACCATCAGAGAGGTTGACTGCATATATGTTCTGGAGGGAGGCAGAATTGTTGAACAGGGCACCCATGCGGAACTTTCCGCCCGGGAAGACGGCGTTTATTCGAGTCTGGCCAGATTACAGTTCAACCCGATACCAGATCAGAGCTCGCTCGGGATTCTGTCTCCGGCCCTGCGATAGCTCCCTTTCATACTGAAATACCCGGATGTGCCCTTTGGCAATATGCCTTCATGCGTACTTTCTTTCCCCGATCATCTTCGGAAATATCCTGCCATAGCAGCTCAACACCGGGCAGCAGCTCCAGTTCGGGCCTTTTGTGCGGAGTAATGATGACAAGTAGCGGCGCAGCCTGAAACAGGTTCCAGGTGAGGGAGAACAGATCCTTCTGAGGGCAAAGGTGCATGGCGAATGAGGATATTACAGTAGAATACGTGTCTTTCAGGCCATTTCTCACGACATCCATAAAAGAGTACTGGTGGCACGGCAGCCCTGTTTTCTTTTTGTACAGGGAATGCGTAAAAGGATCGCTGCCCTCCACCTCCTGTGCGCCCATACGCACGAGGGCGCACGTAACCTCCCCGCCGCCAGCAGCGAAGTCCAGTACACAGCCAGTCACATCCAGCCGGTGGTAGTTGCGCTCAAGCAGTTCCTCTATGAGCGGAAGGTGCGGATTTTCGTATGAATCGCCCTGCGACTGATAGTAGCCTTCAGCTCCGTACTGATCGTACAGTGGACGAATTGAGCGGGCCATGTTACTGTATTTTCAGCCAGTAGGAGCCACCATGCCGTTCCACATCCTTCAGATTGGGATGTTCCCAGACTGTACTGATGATATTGCGCAGTTCATCATCCCCGGAAATGAACCACGCCGGGAAAATGGTATGGTAGCGTTGTGGATTTGCCAACAGGTTAATAGCCAGACCGTATTGTTCCGAATAGAACCGGTCGCACATAAACTGAGGATAATCAGAGGGTATGTATATATCGTGGATATGAACGATTACACCGGGCTTCAGTTGTGGCAGTGTTTCCAGATAAAACACCATGGAATCAGAGTTGGGTAATATTCTGTGCGAGTTGTCAATAAACAGAATATCGCCTGCCTCCAGTTCAGAGAGCCTTGAAATATCGGCATTTTCGAATGGTTTCCGGATAATTTCGTCGGCCAGGTGGTCTATTTCAGCGCGTGGATAAGGATCTATGGATATTATCCTTGTATGGGGTGAATGATCTTTTACTGCCTTGTAGGCCACACGGGTGGAATTGCCCGATCCTACCTCTACGTATCGGGCCGGCTTTGTTTCGGCGATAATCGTATAGAGGGCCATAATATCAAGTCCGGGAAGGAATCCATTATTCCAGCCGGGTTTTGTCTTGTCAGATTCCCTGACAGCCGGTTGAATCTGATGGAAAGCGGGTGCATGGCTTTGAATCAGGCGCATCCATTCTTCATATTCGTTGCGATTGGCCTCAACGATACGCAACAGGCCCGGATGCGCAGGAAGACCGTGCCCGTAGCGTGGTTTGAAATCAACTTTATATTCAAGGAAAAGTGTCTGGAAGCGGGGGTGCAAAAATTTTGCGATCTTATGCAGCATAATTTGGTGGTAGAAGGTAACTAAAAAAAGCCGTTGTACTGCAAAAGTATGCTGTACAACGGCTTACTTATATACTGTGGGCAGGTAAGATTATCTAACTACAGTTACATCGCCGCGGTAGAGGAGCACTTTACCGTCGAGGAATTGTACTTCGATGATATAGACAAATACACCGGGATTCACATACTGTCCGTTGAATTTGCCATCCCATCCATCCGCAAGGTTGTTATTATCGGGGAAAAAGCCCTCGCGACTGAACATCAGGTTGCCCCAGCGATCAAAGACGTGCATGTAACTGATCAACTTGACGCCCAGGCCCGCATAGACATTGAAATGATCATTTTCGCCTCCGAATCCGGGTTTGAATACGTTGGGCACATAGATATTTCTGTTGGGATCCACCTCAATCAGGATAGAACCCTCACCAGTGCAACCGTTATCATCAATAACCTCCAGCGTGAACCGCTGATCGGAGGTAACAAGCACCTTCGGGTTGAGGATACCGGGGTTACTCACGAGTTCTGCCGGATTCCAGAAAAACGTATCAATGGCGGCTCCGGAAATCAGCGGTTTGAGCCTGTAAGTGGTATCTCCGAGTTCAATTTCGAACACATCAGGATCAAAAACAACCTCAATTTTGGCTGGCTCCACAATAGTAACGGTATCGGTGAGATAGCAGCCTGTGATATCGTAGTACGTTACGTAGTGATCTCCACCACCGACAGTTACCGGGAAACCGGGGGAGAGAACAGCCCCGAAATCAACACTGAACTGATAAGGACCGCCATTACCACCGTAAATGGTATCCACCCGGAGAGTTGTTTCATCTCCGAAACAGGAAAGTACCGACGGCAGATCGAACTTGCCGGCCACCGGAGGAGGATTTTGAAGAGCATAGGTAGCGCTGCTCGAGCAGCCCTCGCTATCGGTTACAACCACAGTATAGTTGCCGGCCGGAATATCCTCGAGAATTCGTTCGTTACCAACTGCTGTACCTGAAGCATTGAACCACTTGTAATTGACCTGACCAGTATTGCCACCGGTAACATCAACCGCAATCATACCATCACTGTCGCCGAAACATTTGGGCGATTCAGTCTGAATGAGATCCTGGGAAAGAGAAATCTGCGGCGGCTGACTGATTATTATATTCGAAACAACACCTGTACAGCCGCTTGCATCAGTGATTGTTGCTCTGTACGTTCCTGCAGCAAGACCCGTAGCGGAGTTTCCTGCGGCACCGTTACTCCACTGTACATTATAGGGGCCACCATTACCACCAGTTCCGACTACAGTTGCTGTTCCGTTTGACAGACCAAAGCAGGATGCATCAGTGGTGTTGGTGGAAGCAGAAGCAACTGCTGTCGGGCTGGTGATGGTGATCGTATCTGTATTGCTGCAGTTATTGGGATCGGCAGCTGTGACCGTATAAACACCCGCACACAGATTATTTCTGCTTGCTCCGATGAAGCCATCGTTCCAGATATAGTTGAACGTACCAGACGATGGCGGCACAGTGCCGTAAGCAGCTGATGAGGTGGCTGTACCATTGCACACACCAAAACATGAAACCCCCTGAATACCTGTGACTGTATTGAGAACCTGTGGAGGCTGGTTGAGGCTGAATGAACCTGTGAGCGTACATCCAGCGTTATCGGTCACCGTAACGGCATAAGTTCCGGACTTCAGGGAGAATATAGTAGGACTGTTTGGCTGTGCCGGCGACCAGTTGTAACTGACATAAGGCGCCTGACCATTCTGTACCACTACCCCGAGTACTCCGTTGCTTCCACCGAAACAGGTAGGCTGCACAAGGGAAGTATCGGCAAACGAAAGTGGAATAACGTTATTCAACTGGGCAGTGGAAGTAGCTACACAGCCGAAAATATCCGTAACAGTGACGGCATATATTCCGCCACCCAGGCCTGAAACAGTCTGATCGTTACCAATTGTAAAACCGGTGCTTTGCTGAACCCATTTGTAATTGGCGGCATTGGCCACATTGGCCGTAAGTGAGCCATCATTCCCGCAACGAACAGGCGTTACCGAAACACTGATACCCGGCGGTGTTGGTGCTGTCAGCGTGAACATCATGGAATCACTGCAACCCTTGACATCTGTTACAGTTACAGAATACGTACCTGCACTCAGCCCGGACTGCGACTGTCCGTTGCCAGGGATACTCCACTGATAATTATAGTTGGGGCCACCGTTACCACCCAGCGCCACTACACTGATAGAACCGGAATTGGGCTGTCCGCAAATTGGGTTTACCTGACCGAGCGTGATGATATTCAGTTCGGCAGGCTGGGAGACTGTTACCGTTGTGCTTGCACTGCATCCGTTTGCATCGGTTGCAGTAACTGTATAATCACCAGCGGGTATGTTGGTATAGGCTGAAGATTTATTCAGGTTACTTACTGATGCACCCGGAATGGTGGGTGACCAGGTGAAGCCATATACACTGCCAAAAATGACCGGAAACTCGTCAACGGTGACAGCAGCTCCTCCGTCACTCAGTCCGAAGCAGGATACGCTGATTTGTGTCAGAGAAGGCTCAAGAGTTACCGATTTTTGTGCGCCCACCGTAACCACATCTGTGCGTGTACAGCCATTACTGTCGGTGATTGTTACGCGATATGTACCTTCAGACAGATTATTTACAGTGATCGGGTTGGCTGTGGTAGGAACTCCAACGACTGTCCCGTTAGCATCAGCCCAGATATAAGTGTATTCACCTGCGGCAGAAGGCGCACCACCTTGTGCCTCATAGGTAATGGAACCATTGGAGACACCCGAGCAGGTTGCATTAACAACATTCAGCGATTTTCTCGTGATATCGAGTGGCTGGCCGAGGAACCCGGACGCTACCGGTGCAAAACAATTTCTGATTGTATCCCTGACAATCAGGGTGTAGTTGCCCGAAGGAACACCACCAAAGGCTGCTCCGTCCTGCAAAATTCCGGTAGGAGCCGGAACTGTCAGCGGCGACCACTGGAAAGTAAATTCGGGGCCGGGGTTTTGAACCGCCACACCACCTACCAGTACAACAGCCTTGATAATACCATCGTCAGAACCATTGCAGCTCGGTTCCTGAATAAAGGAAATCTGGGAGCCAAGTGTAGGAATATCCAGTGTGATAGTATCGCAGAGTGTGTTATTGTTACGGTCGTTGATACAAACTGAATAGGTAGCAGCAATATTGTTCGAGTTTCCGATACCTGTGAAGGTTACACTGCTGCCAAGGGAGTCTATCACATCAAAATATGTCGGACCGCTCGTGGGGTCGAACTGCTGTACTACCACATCATAAGGGCCCTCGCCACCAGTAGCAGTAACCACCACAGAAGCTGTTCCCAGACAGGTGGTGTCTGTGACGAAAAGCGTGTAATCGAGCGGCAGGAAACCAATACAGACAGCGCCCGGCACCTGAGTCAGCGCCAGCGGAAGTCCGAATTCGTCTTCAAAGCCAATGGCAGTCGGACTGTTTGTTATACTCACATCCGAGCAGTCGCCCAAAGTGCCAATAACATCAAAACAAACCGTAAACAATGTTTCGCCGTTGGGAATAATGAGCGTGTTACCCAGGAAATCAAGATCATAAATAATAAGACCTATTTGTCCGATCAGCGCATCAGCCTCATTCAGCGTAGAGGATGTGAACGGGTCGAGTACCGGATTCAGATCAGCCAGGCCTACATACGACAGTACTGCGGGATCCCAGTTGATAGAGAATGATGCTGAAACAATTTCAAAGTTGTCTGCTGTAATCGGCAAACAGAGACTGCTTGTTCCGGGGTTTACTATGGAATCCTGGACAGTCAGAATCACGTTGTCTGACTGATCACATGCAGCCATATTGATAGTGAAAGAGGCCGGACACGCCTTTCCATCCGTGACGATAACGGTATAATTGCCGGGCTGTGGTACAGAGAAAACAACCGGAGCCAGGTGGAACAGCTGGGATTTCTGTGTCTGGATCACAGCTTTCACGTTCGGATTCGATGTCAGGTAAATCTCGATGTCATAAGTGCCTGCAGTATTATATTCCGGATAGCCGCCTTTAATGGTAAAACGGCCGATACAGTCGTTATTGGCATTGGTATTGATACCATCTGCCACTATAGGGTTCAGGTAGATCACCTTGAATGTTTCCAGTGTGTTGACGTTGACACAAGGGCCGGGAGGGCCATTCGGTGTTGCTTCAAAACCGGATGGAGGCGTTATTTCATCGAGCGTGATTGGTGCAAAGTAGAGGCTGGTAGGCTGATTCATATTGAATGCTGCATTGATACCGCCGTTATTGAAAAACCAGCTGTCACCGCCATTGGGAACCCCCTCCGTGATATAAAAACCATTAAAAGGGAACGGAGATGACCACAGACACTGGTCACCGGGACCAGGTACCAGACTGATCGCCTGAAGATTATCACCGGAAATTGTAGGCGGACACTCATAGAGCGCATACGCGATACCGGGTGTAGTAGCCGGGACGGGGTCACCGGTGAGTACAGCATCACCATTGTGCCTGAGAAGAAACGAGTCGCCGGCGCAGAGATACATCTCGGGAAGATCTCTGTCGTTACTGCTTCCGATGAACTGGGCCAGCGTGAATGATCCGGCAAAGTTGCAGACAGATTCGGGACTGCTGCTGGTTGCCGGAGTGGTGTATTTGATCGGTTCGGCAGGCATACCTATCTGCTGAGGCGTCTGGGCCGACGACTCAATAGCACTTGCAATGAAAATGATCGCAAAGATCGGGATTAGAAGTTTTTGCATCAGGATGTCGAAATTTAACAATGGTTGATGGAAAAGATTGTTAGCAGGGAAAAGACGTGTTGCGCATCGGTTTATGAAGTATGTCCGATTATCGCTCATGAAGGAAGATTTGTGGCATGAAGTATATTCTGAAGCAGAACGGGCGCAAAATTACCAACTTTTCGCCCAAAATCGCAACAAATTTGCTTGTTAACAAAATAAGGAGCGGGTTGATATAAACGATCAGGCAGTTGTTTTTATTGTCGGGCCTGAAAGTTCGTTTTCAAGCGCCTGTCCGTTTAAAACCACTTTTTCAACCAGATTACTGCCGAAGTGATAAGGCAGTACGGCCAGGGTATTCATCGGCCGGGAAATCCACAGATTGGCACGCTTTCCAACGGCAAGAGTCCCCATCTCTTTTTCCAGTTCCATCGCGCGCGCACCGACGATGGTAGCTGCATTGATTGCCTCTTCGGGCATCATTTTCATCCGGATACAGGCCAGTGATACCACGAATGGCATGTTACCCGATGGCGCCGACCCCGGATTGAAATCGGATGCCAGCGCAACCTGAAGTCCGGCGTCAATCATTCCGCGAGCATCGGGATACGGGATACCGAGGAAAAACGCACAATTGGGTAACAGCACCGGAATTGTATTACTGTTTCGCAGTGCCTCTATCTCCTCCCTGCCTGTGTATTCGAGATGATCAACCGAGAGCGCACCATTGGCTACTCCAACCTGCACCCCTCCCGTAATTCCCAGTTCATTGGCATGTATTTTGGCCTTCAGACCATAAGTGGCGGCAGATTTCAGAATTTTATCTGTCTCCTCGGGAGTAAAAAAGCCCTTGTCACAAAAAACGTCGCAATAATCTGCCAGTCCCTCCCCCGCAACCTCGGGTAACATTTCGTTGATTATCAGCGAAATATAATCGTTTCTCCGATCCTTGTATTCCAGCGGGACAGCGTGCGCGCCGAGGAATGTAGCCTTTACCGGTATTGGGCTTTCCTCCCGTAGCCGGCGGATTACACGCAGCATTTTCAGCTCACTTTCAGGTGTCAGTCCGTAACCACTTTTGATTTCGATGGCGCCTGTACCCATACTGATTACTTCCTGCAGACGCATGCGGGCGCCTGCGAGCAGGTCTTCTTCAGTTGCTGCCTGCATTTTTCTGGCTGAATTGAGAATCCCTCCTCCCCTGCGCGCAATTTCCTCATAGGAGAGCCCGCAAATACGATCCACAAACTCCTCCTCCCGGGTGGCAGCAAATACGATATGCGTATGCGAATCGCACCAGGACGGGAAGACAAATCTGCCAGTGGCATCCAGCATGGTATCTGCTCGTCCGGGGCACTCTGCCATGGTGCCGAAAGCAGCAATTCTGCCATTTTCAGCCAAAATCCAGGCATCATTAATAACAGAGAGATCAATCATCCGTTGGCTCCCGGGCATGTGCGGGGGCGTGGATTCAGCTGAAACAAGGGCCCGGATATTCCGGACAAGCAGTGAGGACATAAATCGGTTTTATTATTCGACCATCAGATTACAACCGCGCAGTTCGGCGGCATCGAGCCGGCCCAGCACTTCGAAGGTGCCATCGGGATAAACCCTGCCGACATCTTCTGTTTGTATGAAACTGACAGTATCCAGATTGGCCAGATCAATGATGTTCAGCACGCCGGTTTTGCCGGGCTGTACTGTACAGAACGGATCGTTAATTTCCGTAGCGACCACCTTCATGGTATCAGACGGGGCAAAAATAGTGCCACCTCTCGCATAAGCCTGCGAGAACAACTCGGTCATTCCATATTCAGAATGGATACAATCAATTCCGAAAGCATCCGTCAGCATCAGGTGAACCTCGCTGCGTGTCATTTCCTTTCTCCTGCCCTTCATTCCGCCGGTTTCCATAACAGTTACGCCCCGTAGATTCATCGGATATTTTTCAGCAAAATCGAGTAGAGCATACGTCACCCCCAGCAAAAGAACCGGAATTCCGGATAACTGACAATGCCTGATTGTATCTCGCAATTTTTCAAAGTCGTGAAGAAAAAATCCGCTTTCAGGGTATTTCGACAGACGAATAAAGTGATCTGTCATGGCTACCAATGAAGACTGGCCCCGTTCCAGATAATTAGGCAGCAATCCGAGTATGCACCAGTTGCCGGGAGAGCCATAAAATCGGGTAAAGCCCCGTTCCGTATTTGTCAGGTACCAGCTCATATCTCTTACCGGATGTTTTGAGCTTGTCTGACCTGTGGTGCCGCTGCTTTCAAACCAGGTTTCCTGCAGCCAGTCGCCAGTTTTGACCTCATGCGATTTGAAGAATGAGACCGGCAGGAACGGATACAAGTGCTTTTCACCCAGCAAATCCACAAAACGGCCATACAGTGCATTATGTGCATGCTGGTACCTGAAAAGGCTGTAAATAACCTCGTCAGTCAGCTCACCGGCTGCGATCGTTCTCAATATTTTATCTCTGAGAGGTAGCTGCATTTTCGCGAAGGGTTGAAAGTTGGCGGAAAACCTGAAAATACAATTTTCACAGTTTAAATGCGTTTAAAAGCATATTTTTGGGGTATGAAAAGGCACTTGACACTAGTAACGGTTACAGCCGCATTCGCATTTGCGGCCCAGTTTTGCATAAAACCACCCGATTATCCTGACACCCCCGGAATCAGTTTTACCGGATTATCGAAAAACGTGATGCAGCAGGGTCGTTCGGAGGGTGACAGCGTAACCATTTCATTCTCCTACACGGATGGCGACGGCGATCTGGGTTACCCGAAAGCTGATACGACAACGAGTGTTTTCGTGAAAGATAACAGGGATTCTTTCGTCAAGTTCAGATACAAACTCCCTTATGTGGACCCTCAGGGCGCCGGAAACGGCATTTCCGGCCAGATTTCCATTGTCATACCCACCAGTTGCTGCATTTTTGAAACTCCGGAAGGAATAAAACTCGCTTGTGAGAATGTGCCTTCTTCATTCAGGTATGATACCCTGTATTATTTCATCAGTATCAGAGACCGCGCCGGCAACATCAGTAACGAAATCAAAGCCGGGCCGATAGCACTGAAGTGTCAGTGATTATGGTCACACCTGAATATCGCCCTCAAACACATAGGCAGCAGGCCCGCAGAGCCAGATATCGGTGAAGGACCCATCGGTGTGCGCTGTGAATCTGACCGACAGGTTTCCTCCCAGTGCCTGCACAGGTATATGATACGTTCCCGGCGGCAGACTGCGATGCTGGTGCGATGCGATGGCAGCGGCAGTCACACCTGTTCCGCAGGCAAGCGTTTCATCCTCCACACCCCGCTCATAAGTTCTGATTTTAAGACTGTCGGGGCTATCTTTCACCATACTCACCAGATTGACGTTGATACCATCGGCCCGATAGCGCTGCGAGTATCTGACAGCCCTGCCCTCGGCAACCATATCGGCAGTATCCACAGATGAGTCAAAACGCACAAAATGGGGGGAGCCTGTATTCAGGATATAGGTATTTCCGTCCTGTTCAACATGTCTTACATCGCCCATTCTGAGCGATACTTCCGATGGACTTTTGATGTCGCCGGCTGTTATTTCCGCTTCATGGGGCCCGTCAATAGCGAGGAAGCGGCATTTTTCGCCCGCCACTCCAATATCCCGGGCAAATACTGCTATACACCGGCCACCATTTCCACAGAGCGTACTTTCTCTGCCGTCTGAGTTGAAGTAGATCATTTCAAAGTCGTGACCTTCCACAGATTGAAGCAGTATGAGACCATCGGCTCCTATTCCGTAGCGTCTGTCACACAGGCGCGCGATCTGATCTGTATCATCGCGGGTAATCCATCGGTGTGTGCGCTGGTCGAGCATCACGAAGTCGTTACCGGCGCCCTGGTATTTACAGAAATGCATGATTGAC
>JBDLWO010000313.1:0-12915 GCA_039804245.1 Bacteroidota bacterium | reverse complement strand
GAATACCTGGAACCGTCTTTGGCAAACGCCTTTATCTGTTGAATTGTTCCGGCGTTCTCGTTAATACTTACCCTGAATTTGGAGTATTCAGACTTTCTGTCAACGGGTTTGAATTCTATTTCTGTGATAATCTGTGTGCCTTCAGCTACCTTGTCGGTAATGGCATAGATAAAATCGCCCTTCTGGTAACGCCTGAGCAATTCTTTGGGGGTCATAAATCCGGCATCCTGACTGTTCGGGTCGGAGTTGGACACCTGCACCTCATTATTCTTTTTCAGATAAACCCAGGTCGTCTTCCGGTCATCAATAATCAGCTGGTCGTTCATTTCAAGCCGGAATTTGTCACCTTCCTGCCCGATCGTTCCTTTCTGAGTCTGTTTGGCCTGCTGCGGCACTTCGATACCGAGGGTGAAGGCTGCCTCAAAGGACTTGTATCCTTCGTACTTTTTTCTTATTTTATCGAGTACTTTTCGCGCTTCGGGGTCGCTCTGCTCGGTTGTGCCCTGGGCTGATACAGGGACCGACAGGAAGGAAACAAGCAGGGCTGTAACGATGGTTTTTGTGCTCATTGGTATGTTCATTTGACTTATAAACGCATAAAACCGGAACTTTGTGCGTAAAGTGGGCAAAAAAAATCCCGGGCGCACAAACAGCGTGCACGCCCGGGAATGATCACATGGGAAAGAATTACATATTGGCGATAATTTCGGAGCCGAATTCGGAGCATTTCAACTTTGTGGCGCCTTTCATGAGGCGTTCAAAGTCGTAAGTAACGCGTTTTTTACGGATGCTGCGTTCCAGACCCTTTACGATCAGTTTGGCAGCCTTGTCCCAGCCCATATACTCCAGCATCATAACGCCGGAAAGAATAACAGAGGCCGGATTCACCATATCTTTTCCTGCATACTTGGGTGCAGTACCGTGTGTGGCTTCGAAGATCGCGTGTCCAGTGATATAGTTGATATTGGCGCCCGGAGCGATACCGATACCACCTACCTGGGCAGCCAGTGCATCAGAGATATAATCACCGTTCAGGTTGAGGGTAGCAATCACGTCGTACTCGGCAGGGCGGAGGAGAATTTGCTGGAGGAAAGCATCGGCGATAACATCTTTTACGATGATTTTACCGGCGGCTACTGCTTCTGCCTGTGCCTTGTTGGCAGCATCTTCACCTTTGTCAGCCTTTATTTTGTCGTACTGCGCCCAGGTGAATACCAGGTGGCCGTACTCGCGTTCTGCCAGTTCGTAGCCCCACTCCTTGAACTTGCCCTCGGTGAATTTCATGATATTGCCCTTGTGGACAAGCGTGAGGGACTTTTTCTTGCTCTTGATAGTGAAATCGAGTGCAGAACGTACGAGACGTTCTGTACCTTCCTTTGATACGGGTTTGATACCGATACTGGATGTTTTGGGGAAACGGATTTTCTTCACGCCCATTTCCTTTTCGAGAAACTCCATCACTTTGGCGACTTCAGGGGTACCCGCCTGATACTCAATACCCGCGTAGATATCTTCCGTATTTTCGCGATAGATGACCATGTCAACCAGTCCGGGTTCTTTCACAGGGCTGGGTACGCCCTTGAACCACCTTACCGGGCGCACGCACGCATACAGATCGAGTTGCTGACGGAGTGCCACATTCAGGGAGCGGATACCTCCGCCCACCGGCGTGGTCAGAGGGCCTTTGATGGCCACCTTGTATTCATCAATCACCTTCAGGGTTTCATCCGGAAGCCAGTTGCCAGTCTGGTTGAAAGCCTTTTCGCCGGCCAGCACCTCTTTCCAGAAAATCTTCTTTTTGCCCTTGTAGGCCTTTTCGACAGCGGCATCAAACACACGTACCGATGCTGCCCAGATATCCGGACCCGTGCCGTCTCCCTCAATAAAAGGAACGACAGGATCATTGGGGACTTTCAGCTTCCCCCTTTTAATAGTAATAGCAGAACCTTGCATTTTGCAAAAAATAGAATCGTTAAAGAAAGGCGGTTTTTGGAGGCGCAAAATTAAAGTGCAAATCATTACTATTAATTAAATTTATAGATGATTTGCAGCATAAATTGAAATTTAACTATACGATATCAGTCATACAGCAGGTACTTCAGCCTGATTTCCCTGAAGGCGCGGAGATTCCATTGCCAGCTTTGCCTGATTTCAGCTTCCGAGCAACCGTCTTCAATTTGCAAACGGAGCTGATCGGAACCGCTGAGCTTGTCCAGGAACTTGTCTTCCCTGAAGAATGAACGTTTGTCGGGGAAATGATTGTAGGCGTCGAGCAGCCATTCAAGATTGATTTGCCCGATCCGGCGAAGGCTGTCTGTTGAAATGGTTCTGAAATCGCGTCCATAGCACAAGCGACCTTCGAAAAGAGGCGATTTGTTGCCCTCATTGGCTGCCGGAATGAATGAAAATGTATCGGCAACCGACAAGGGATGGCCGATTACCTCAAATGGCCGGTCGGTACCCCTGCCTACACTGAAGGTGGTTCCCTCAAAGAGACAGAGGGAAGGGTAGAGCAGGATGGATCGCGGACCAGGCAGGTTGGGGGAGGGCCTGACTGTTATTTCAAAGGGAGTGTCATGTTGATAATGGAGACAAGTAATTACCTGCAAATCAAGCATGTATCCTTTGTGAATCCAGTTTTCACCTTTGAAAAGCAGTGCAAGCTCGCCCACCGTACAGCCGTGGACTATGGGAAGCGGAGCAATACCTACGAAAGAGGAAAATCGAGTATCGAGTACCGGGCCGTCCACGTAATGCCCGTTGGGATTCGGCCTGTCGAGAACAATCAGCGGTTTTCCATGCTCGGCACAGGCCTCCATAACATAGAACAAGGTACTGATATAGGTGTAAAAACGAGCACCCACATCCTGAATGTCAAATACTACTGCATCGAGTCCGTCGAGATCATCGGGTACCGGTTTTTTGCGCTTGCCATAAAGAGAAATTACAGGGGCGCCCGTACGCAGATCAACCCCGTCTCTGATTTCCTCACCGGCATCCGCTTTACCCCTGAAGCCATGTTCGGGAGCGAATATTCGTGAAATACAGATTCCCAGACTGTTCAGTGTGTCGCAAAGATGACTTCCACCAGAAATGGATGTATGATTTACCACCAAACCCACTTGTTTGCCCGCCAGCATCGGCAACAGCATATCGAGCCTGTCAGCGCCTGCAACAATCGCCTGCTGTGCACTTATGTTAAAAGCGCCAGACAAACAAAATAAAACAAAAAATTTTTTCAAACAATTAGTGTTTTGTGGTACATTTGTGCGGAACAACCTGTTCACCCACAAATATCAGTGTTTTTGTAAAAAAGTCCAATTGTACTGTATTATCGACATCGAAACCACTGGAGGAGCTGCCCGGAACGAGCGGATTACCGAAATTGCCATCGTTGTACACGACGGACAGCGAGTAACCGACACATTTTCAACGCTCATTAATCCCGAACGCAGTATTCCCTGGAATATTACCCGAATAACCGGTATTACTGATGAAATGGTAGCCGATGCTCCCCGGTTTTTTGAGGTTGCCAGGCAGATTGTTCAGATGACGGAGGGTAAAATATTCGTTGCACACAATGTGACATTCGATTACAATTTTGTTCGTGAAGAATTTGCCCGTCTGGGCTTCGATTTTTCACGCAGGCAATTGTGCACGGTTCGTCTTGCCAGAAAGGTGTTTCCCGGTCTTCCCAGCTACAGTTTGTCCAACCTGAAAAGTCACTTCGGTATTCATGCCGAGCGCAGTCACCGTGCACTCGATGACACACTAGCCACCACCAGGCTGTTTGAAATGATACTCGAGTCGGGTGAGGGCAGTATCAGGGATATGGTAAACAGAGGCGTCAGGGAAACCAGACTTCCCGCCGGCCTTACGATTGAAAGGCTGAATGAAGCACCGGAAGCATGCGGCGTTTATTATCTGCACGATGAAGAAGGCAAGGTAATCTATGTCGGAAAAAGCATCAATATCAGAAAACGTTTGTTTGAGCACTTTTCCGATATGACGCAAAAAGGTGAAAAAATGAGACAGGGTGTGGCTGATTTCAGCTGGGAAGTACTGGGCAGCGAACTGGTGGCGCTTTTACATGAAAGTGCTGAAATCAAGCGACTCCAACCACGTATCAACAAGGCGCTCAGGCTTAAACAGTACCAGGGCGCGGTTTATTCATACACTGACGAAAATGGCTATATCCGACTCGCTTTCGGAAAAAACACCACAAAAAACGCCAAAAAGCTTCAACTGGTAGCTACCTATCCCAAGGCAGAACATGCGCGCGGTCACCTGCAGAGTGTGGTGAAACAACTAGAGCTCTGCTACAGACTATGTCATCTAGATGCTTCCGAAAGAGCCTGTTTTCACCATTCTATCAAGCAATGTCACGGCGCCTGCATAGGTGAAGAATCACCCGACTCTTACAACGAACGGGTCCACCTCGCACTGAAAATGATTGATCGCCGACTGCATGGCAGTTTTTTACTTACTGACAAGGGCAAGGATGCCAATGAGCAGGCTGTTATTGCTGTTGTTGACGGTATTTACAAAGGGTTCTGCTTTGTTGATCGCCACGAACCTCCAGCTTCACTCCAGGATTTACTGTCAGATATGCGGGGCTCAGATACCCGGGATCCGTCAGCCTCCCAGATTATTCACAGCTGGATAGAAGCCGGGAAAAGTCGTAAAACAGACCTGCAAATCTGAACAGGTAAAGCAGATGCCGGTTACATCAATAACTTTGGTCGAAAACAGTCGTTAAGGCGTGGTTAAATACAAACTGACTCGTAAGGCGACTGCCCTTCATTTTCCATTTTTGCGACAGAAAAACACTTTCTGACGCTATGAAACAATTCCTTATTTTAGCAGCCATGCTGTTGTCCGGTTTTTGCGCAGGTGCTCAAACCGCAGGTGAAATATCCTACCGTGAAACTGTTCAGTTGAAAATCGAAATGCCAGAGGCAGACGAGAGGTTGAAAAAAATGATTCCCCCCGCTCAGCACGAGGATAAAAAACTGACCTTCAATGAATCGGAATCTCTGTACGAAACGGCAGGAAAACCGGGGGCAGGCGACATTGACATGAGACATGAGGATGATGGCAACGAGGTGCATTTCGTCATGAAAATGCCACAAAATACCCTGTACACCAACCTCGATGAGGAAACAACCATCAACAAGAAGGAGTTTTTTGGCCGCGATTTTCTCATTACAGGCAAGCAACGCGACTGTAAGTGGAAACTGACCGGTGAACAGAAAACTGTCGGCAACTATGTGTGTCAGAAAGCGGTACTGCAGGATACCTCCGAAAATACAATAGCGTGGTTCAGCCCTCAGATCCCCGTTTCTGCCGGACCTGCAGGTTACGGCAAACTCCCCGGCATGATTCTCGAAATGGAAATGGACAACGGACAGCGTACTATTACTGTTACCGGAATTAACCTGAAATCTGTACCCAAAGGAGAAATAAAGGCCCCTGAGGGTGGCAAAAAAGTGACTCAGGAAGAATTCAAGGTTATTCAGGATGAAAAACTGAAGGAGATGGGGGTGGAAATGGGTGGAAAAGGCGGTGGAGTGCGCATACAGATCATTTCAGAAGAACGCCACTAAAGGCTATTTCAATGAAACATTTATTACTGACTGTTTTGCTGATTACGGCCTGCACGACCGTTTTCAGCCAGAAAGTTGTTGTCGAAGGTACGGTTACTGATACCGTGTCGGTACCGCTGACAGCGGCAACTGTCGTCGCCATGACCCCCGATTCTGTCATGAGCGCGTTTGGCATGACGGATGCATCGGGAAAGTTCAACCTGCGGATCAAGGGCCCGGGGAGGTTTCTCCTGCAGGTTACCTACGTCGGTTATGAAACACAATGGAGAGAGTTCAGTCTGGATGCCACACTGGAAAAGCGCACACTGGATCCTGTACGTATGTCCGTTTCCTATGCCGTTCTGCCCTCGGTAGAGATCAGCGCCGAACGAGATCCCATGCGCATCAGCCGCGACACTGTTGACTACAATGCAGCAGCGTTCAGGGTACAGCCCGGAGCACCGGTGGAAGATCTGTTGAAAAAACTGCCGGGTGTGGAAGTTCAACGCGACGGATCGGTCAAAGCCATGGGCGAAACCGTGCAGAATGTACTTGTGGATGGAAAGGAATTTTTCGGAAAGGATACACGCATAGCTACCAAAAATCTGCCTGCCGAGGCCGTGGACCGTGTTCAGGTATTCGACAAGCAGTCAGAAATGGCAGAATTTACCGGTATAAAAGACGGTAACGAGGAGCGAACTATCAACCTGAAACTGAAAGATACACACAGGCACGGATACTTCGGGAAAGCCGATGCCGGGGCGGGAACAGATTACAGGTATGAAGGCCGGATGAATCTGAACAGATTTTCTCCGGGCGGCAGGCTCTCCATGATCGGTATGGCCAACAATACCAACGAGGTGGGTTTTTCCCTGAACGACTACATTCAGATGCTGGGTGGCATGGGGGCCATGATGAGCGGTGGCGGCTTTTCCTTCTCCATGAATGACGGGTCAGTCCCGCTTGCCGACGAACGCGCAGGTAGCGGCATTCGAACTTCCCTGGCTGGCGGTCTCAACTTTTCAAAGGATTTTTCAAAAAATACTGAATTAACGGCGAGTTACTTCGCCAACCAGTTCAAAAATGATCTTTACCAGGAAACCGTCAGGCTGAATCTGGGTACAGAGTCCATTTTTTCCAACTTCGAACGCACCAATCAATATACCAACAGTTACGGCCACAATCTCAACCTGAATTTTAAAACCCGTCCAGACTCTTTCCAGCAGATAATTGTGCGGGCGGGCGGTGGATTCAGTGGCTCGACGCTTGAAAATATCGGCCTTTCCTATGCCAATACAGCTGTCGGAGGTGAGTCAAACCGCGGCACCCGCTACTATGAGGCGGAAGGAATCAGGTACAACGTGCAGTCAAATTTCACCTGGCGCCGCAAATTCCGCAAAACAGGCAGGGCATTGGTGGCTCAATCCACGCTTAATGCCAATAACGGAGGATCTGACGGACTGCTCGATGCCGTGAACACATTCTATCTGCCCCAGACGCTGGCAGACACGCTGGCACAACGACAGGCTGTCACCGACAAAGGAGTACAGGCAGGTATTTCACTGGCATATACCGAACCTTTTGGAGACAGGAAATATCTTGAATTCAGTGCATCCACACAGAACTATTCGAATACCAATACGCGGGATTTTTACGATATGGTACCGGGAGGTGAACAACTGAATGCTCTGCTGACGAACCAGTTCAGGAGAGGTTACCGGTATGACAGGGCAGGGCTCAATCTTCTGGTCAACAAAGGTAAACAGCGATTGAATGCCGGTTTTGACGTACAGCAATCCATACTGAACAACGAAAATCTGCTCACCGGCCAACCGTTCAACGCCCGTTTCGCGCGACTGCTCCCGTCTGCAAACTGGGAATACGAAATCAGAACAGGAACCCGTCTCAATGCAGACTACCAGACACGGTTTACCGAGCCTTCTCCTGAACAACTGCAGCCTGCAGTTGACAACTCCAATCCGCTCAGTATATACATCGGCAACCCGGGGCTCCGTCCGGAATATGTTCATGAGCTCAGAACAGGTTTCTTCCTTTACGACCAGTTCAGCTTTACCTCATTTTTTGCCAATATTACGGGCACATACATCAAAGACAGAATAACCAATGCCACCAATATTGACGAGTTTCTGCGGCGTACGGTAACTCCGGTGAACGTCTCCCATGAAACAGCCATAAAAGGCAATATACAATTCGGAGCGCCGATAAAGCCCCTGAAAATAAAATTCAACCTGAAGCTTAACTCGAGATATACACAGCGTTTGCTGTACCTGAACAACGTACTCAACCACGTGAACGACTGGCGGGGCGGAGGCGATTTTTCCGTGGAAAATCGCCGGAAGGACAAAGTGGATGCCCTGTTCGGCTTCAGATTGAACAATACCACGACACACTGGTCGCTGAACACGGTCCTCAACCAGCAGTTTGTCAACCATCAGTGGTACACCGACGTCAAGTACACACCCACATCGAAGTGGCTGATAGAAACGCAGTTTGACTACACGATTTATTCAGCGGAAACTTTTGGAGAGCGCATGGTGGTGCCGCTCTGGAAGGCAGGAATTACCAGGTACATACTCAAAAACAACCGGGGCAGAATCCGTGTTTCCGCATTTGACCTGCTTGATAAAAATATCAGTGTTGTCAGAAGCAGCAGTCTGAACTATCTCGAGGAGCAGCGTTCCAACACGCTGAACAGGTACTTTTTGCTGACATTCGGCTACTCACTTTCGGGATTTGAACAGGAAAAGGGGGGGATACACCTTAAAATTGACTGACAACCCGTTTAGTTTGCAAAAAGGTATAACTTTGTACCATGGATGCATCATCGCTGATACATATCATCAAAGGAGGCGAAACCAGT
Source organism: Bacteroidota bacterium (assembly GCA_039804245.1). Taxonomy (GTDB): domain Bacteria; phylum Bacteroidota; class Bacteroidia; order Chitinophagales; family Saprospiraceae; genus M3007. The sequence goes on along the minus strand of JBDLWO010000313.1, from coordinate 4,449 downwards.
CGGGTTCAGTTCAAAAAAGACATTACCAATGCACACAGTGCTGCACAGGAAATGGTTGCCTTCGCAAATACAGGTGGAGGTCAACTGATTGTGGGTGTTGATGACAAGACCGGAGGTATATCGGGTCTTGATTTCAGAGATATCCAGCGTATCAGCAGTTTATTGACCAATGCAGCCTCCGAGGGTGTAAAACCGCCTTTGACAATCACGACGGAAAGTGTGGAAGCAGAAGGCAGAAGGGTACTGGTTGTAACAATACCCGAGGGCAAGTTCAAACCCTACAAGGACAAGGATGGGCTGATTTTTGTAAAGAATGGCCCCGACAAGCGCAAGGTTACGAGTAATGAGGAAATTGCCAGACTTTTGCAGGCTTCGGGTGATTTCTATGCCGAGGAAGTGGTTTTATCCTGCACCATATCCGATGAATTGGACGTAAGGGAGTTCCGGCAGTTCTACGAGCAGAAGTACCAGATGACCCTTGACGAGTCTGATTTGCCGCGGTTACTGTCCAACCTCAGACTTGCTTCCGGTGACAGGCTCAATGTAGCCGGCGGTTTATTGTTTTCAAAACACCCCTCCACCGTAGTTCCCCAGTTTTACATATCGGCTGTCTGGTTCGCGGGCGCAGAGGTTTCAGGCGACAGGTACTATGGAAGTGAGAACATCCACGGTACAATCACACAACTTTTCCAACGTGGTCTTGATTTTATGAAACGGGCGCTACATCGTATACAGGGCGACAAAGGATTCAACTCACTGGGAGAGCTTGAAATACCCGAGATAGTACTGACAGAGTTACTGGTTAATGCGATTATTCACAGAGATTACTTCATCAGAGACAGCATCAGAATTTTCATATTTGACGACCGGATTGAGATTATCAGTCCAGGGAAATTACCCAATAACCTGACAGAGGCGCAAATCAGGGCAGGGATTCGCAGATCCCGGAACACAATTCTTGCTTCGCTGGCACCGGATGTTCTGCCGTATCGTGGAATTGGCAGTGGCATATTGCGTGCGCTCAAGGCATGGCCGAATATGGAGTTTGTCAACGACAGGGAGGCTGAGCAGTTTACAGCCAGGGTTTTCAGGAAACCTTTAACCTGACCGTCAACGCTTTATCCACGCTCCCGGATTGAGGCGTTCTTTTTGTCTCCAGAGTTCGAAATGCAGTTCCGAGGTGCCGGTGATGGCATTTGTGCTCACGGTGCCTATAACTTCTTTGCCTTTGATTTCATCTCCCTTTTTAAGGGTAGTAGAGGAAAGGTTGGAATAAACAGTATAGTAGTCGCCGTGTTGAATAATAACTGTGGTTTCATGACCGGGTATATACTGAATCCCTGCCACGATACCTTCATAAATGGCATAAACCTTCTCATTTTCATCAGTCCGGATATCAATACCATTATTGGTGATTTCCAGATTCCGGAGCGTGGGATGTTTCTGGCGACCGAAAGTTTTGGAAATAAATCCATCTTCGACGGGCCAGGGTAGTTTTCCCTGCATTTTACTGAAAGATGAAACAGGCGCTGTAGCTTTCTTCTCGGGAGCAATATCGGTTTTGGAGTCAGTTTCCGGCTTTTCTGATCTGCTCTCCTTTTTCTCAGGCGCGGGTACGGGAGGGGCAGTATTTTCCTTTTTGGGAGCTGGCTTCGATTTTTCCTCCTCCATTCTTTTTTCCACTTCAGCCGAAATAACAGACTCAATTGCCTTGTCCAGTTGGTCACGGGCAGCCTGTTTCTGATTCAGATCGGCTCTCAGGCGAGCTTCATCTTTGGACAGGAGCCTGAGCATATTATTTTTTTCAGTGAGTTCCTCGCCGAGCGATGCTTTTTGTCCCTGCATGGTGATCAGCAACTGTTCCTTTTCGACTCGTGTTGTCTGCAGTTTTTCAGTCTTGTTTTTGAGCATTTCCTGGGTTTCTCTGATAAGCCGGGCCTGCTCCCGGCGTCGCTCGTCATATTTGCGGAGGAAAAGCCAGCGTCGGAATGCCTGATTCAGACTTGAGGCAGACAGAATAAACATCAGGGGATTACTGAGTGATTTTTGCCGGAAAGCATACCTGACAGTTCTGGCGTATTCGTCCCGCAATTTGGCTACGTCTGCATGAAGCGATTCAATAACCATCTGGTTTCTTGAAATACCGTCTTCAGCAGCAAGGAGTTCCTGTTCAATTGTCAGAATAAGTGTTTCCCGGCTGCTGATCTGGTTCTGGAGTGCCAAAAAGCGATCGTATGCGGCATTTTTGTTCGCTTTGGTCTTTGAGATCATCTTTTCAGTGGCGGAAATATCCCTGATGATCTTTTTTCGTTTGTCTTCCAGTTCCTTTTTGGATTGCGCGGCAGAGAATACCGGCAGCAACAGCAGAATGGGAAGCAGGCATGCGAAAAATCTACTCCGCCCGCTGATACGTGGCCGGTATTTCAAACCTGTAGGGTGCGGGAGTATTGAAGTCAACATGCAGAAATTCGAGTTCAAATTGTACATCTTTGGTTTCGGGGCTGAAGGCACGTATGGTCCTGAGTAAGGGATAAAGACCGGCGTGTTTAATTTTCTGGTAGTTGTCGAATGAGAAACTGATATTTCTGGCAGTTCTTGGTTGCAGAAAAGTTTCTCTCCTCAGCAAAAAAGAACCTTCTTCCAGTCTGTAATCAGCTGCCGTGACACCGTTTGAGCCAGCAAGGCGGTGAAGCCCTTCGTCAATATCAGACGTCATTTCGATATCACCGTCAATCCATGCCCGTCCGAGCAGAAAATCCTGTAAAAGATCAAAACCTGCCGGAAGCTGATATTCCGCCTGAAGCGATTCCAGACTTTTGCTGTACCAGGTTTTACTGAGCCTGTTTATCATGAAAACCGAATCGGGAGTTACCAGCACCCTTGCTGCTTCCAGCCCGAATTTTTTTACATTAAGCCATATCGCGCTATCGCGTACCCATACGATGTTGGCATTGGCCGACATACTCTGTCCGTCGCCTTCCACAAAAATACGGGTCTGTGCGCTCATCCGTTCGACATCATCCAGCTGGCGGCTCTGTAATTTTTTTACCAAAAATTGTGCCGTTCGCGGTTCGGTGGCCACTTTGCCGGTAGTCTCATCTGTGCGGGTGGCGCCGCAGGCAGAAAAAAGGAAGGCCAGTGTCAACAAAAGAAATTTCATCATCAGCTTGATCATATCCCGATGTTGGCCAATGCGCCCATCAACTCGCTGGTAGCATGCCTGTCGCCGGTATTTTTACCCAGTTCAATTCCGGCACGATAAACTTCGGCGGCTTTGTCTTCGTCGCCAAGCAGTTCGTACAACTTGCCGAGATGATAGTAAAGTCCGATATAACCGGGTTGTAATTGGCGAATTTGAGTATAATATGCGAGTGCAGCACTGTTGTCGCCTTCATTTTCACATTCTTTGGCCAGCGCGAACAGAAGGAAGGCATCACCGGGTGATGCAGTGAGCAAATCGAGCAGTTGTTTATATCGCGGAGTCATGACAGAGAATGAATAGACATATATTGAACGAAAACAAGCGCAGTTTGTTTTTAAGGGAAACTTCACAGGAAGTTTTTAACAGCGGGTCAAAAAGACTACCTTTGCCGGCCGCAAAACTAAACATTAACTTTAACATTTGCAGCTAACCAATTCAAAATGAAGTTTTTAGTCTGTATCAGCCAAACGCCTGACACCACCGCAAAGATTTCCTTCAATGCCGAGGGTTCGGAATTCAATGCTGCGGGCGTGCAGTTTATCATGAACCCTTACGACGAGTGGTATGCGCTGGTTCGCGCGTGCGAGATCCGGGAGGCGCTTGGCGGCACTGTAGTTGCCCTGAATGTGGGTCCTGCGTCGAATGAAACCACTATCAGGAAAGCACTGGCTATTGGCGCTGATGAGGCAGTTCGCATCAATGCCGACCCCAAAAGTGCGGCTTACACCGCAAAGCAAATCGCCGAATACGCGGCAACAGGCAACTTCGACATCATTTTCTTCGGAAAAGAAACTATTGATTACAACGGTGCCGAGGTTGGCTCCATGGTGGCTGAGCACCTTGGACTGCCGTACATTTCAAATGCTTCCAAACTCGATCTGAACGGCAATATTGCATCGCTGGAGCGCGAAATAGAGGGTGGGGTAGAAGAACTGGAGGTTGATCTGCCATTTGCACTGAGTGCTGCAAAGGGCATGGCCGAGCAGCGTATTCCCAATATGCGCGGCATTATGACCGCCCGGACCAAACCGCTGACAGAAGTGCAGCCCTGCGCATTTGATGACAAAACCAAAGCGACACAGTTCACACTTCCTCCGGCCAAGGCGGGCGTAAAACTGATTGATCCGGCAAATATGGATGAACTGGTGCGCCTGTTGCACGAAGAAGCCAAAGTTCTCTCCTAACCTGACAACCAAAATATCCTGACAATATGGTACTCGTATTTGCAGAATCCCATCGTGGACAAT
>JBDLWO010000312.1:0-2593 GCA_039804245.1 Bacteroidota bacterium | reverse complement strand
GTGAAGCCGAACCGGATCGGGATCATTGGCTTCTCCGCTGGAGGGGCTGTGGCAGGGGCCGCAGCATTTGAGTGTACTCCCGAAAGTCGTCCGGACTTTGTAGTACCTGTTTACCCGGCATTGATGGTAGTAAACACTGAAAAAGTGCCCGATGACGCCCCGCCCATGTTTGTGGCTGTTACCAGCGACGACGATTTTGGTTTCCAGACGCAATGCACCAGTCTGTACGATCGGTACAACGCTGCCGGCAAAAGTATTGAACTGCATATTTATCCGGAAGGAGGACACGGATTCGGGATGCGAAAACAAAATCGCTCCAGCGATCGCTGGACCACCGATTTCGGGGAGTGGCTTGATGAAATGGGCTTTCTGAGAAACTACCGCGACCTGAACCACAACGGGAAAATGGACGTATATGAAGACGCCTCCCAGTCTGTAGAAAAGCGCGTGGATGATCTGATCAGTCAGATGAATCTCGAAGAAAAGGCGGGACTGATGTTCATCAATGGCGCCCCCGTCAATCAGGATGCCAGTCTGGAATTCAACCCCCAGAAGGTAAATCCCGGCTTTACAACTATGCTTCCATCGGCTCTTGACAGGGTTAATACCCTCAAAATGAACCATTTCAACCTGTGGGCAATCCCAGGAGATCCATCTGTGCTGGCCCGTTGGTACAACAAGTTGCAACACGCCGCTGCCAGAACACGGCTCGGTATCCCGGTGACAATTGCGAGTGATCCGCGCAACCATTTCAGTAACAATATTTTTGCGATGACGGCCAACGGATTCTCCCAATGGCCTGAAACACCCGGGTTTGCCGCAATCGGCGATGAAAAACTGGTAGAACGCTTCGCGGATATTGTGAGGAAAGAGTATATGGCGGTTGGTATCAGAGAGAGCCTGCATCCGCAGATTGACCTGGCTACCGAGCCGCGTTGGCCCCGTATCAGCGGTAATTTCAGCGAAGATGCCGCACTGACGGCGCGTATGGTGACTGCCTATATCAAAGGTTTGCAGGGAAGCAGCCTGAAAAACGGGGTAGCCTGTATGACCAAACACTTTCCCGGAGGAGGACCACAAAAGGAGGGACTAGACTCGCATTTCCCTTTTCACAAAGGTCAAATTTATCCGGGAAATAACTTCAATTACCACCTGATTCCCTTTGAGGCTGCCTTTAAAGCCGGAACAGCAGCGATTATGCCTTATTATGGTGTTCCGGTCGGACAAACCGGTGAAGATGTGGGCATGTCGTTCAACAAGTCAATTATTACCACAATGCTTCGCGAAAAATATCATTACGACGGAGTGGTTTGCACTGATTGGGGGCTGATAACAGATATGAAAACACCGGCGTTCACCTGGCCTGCGCGTGCGTGGGGCGTTGAGCAGCTGAGTGAAAAAGATCGGGTGAAAAAAGCCATAGATGCAGGTGTAGATCAGTTTGGCGGTGAAAACTGTCCGCAATATGTGACAGAACTGGTCAGGGAGGGAGCCATCTCGGAAAGTCGAGTTGATCAGTCGGTACGCAGGCTGTTGCGGCAGAAATTTCAGCTTGGACTGTTTGATGATCCTTTTGTGAATGAAAGTGACGTGAAAGCGGTTTTCGGAAATCCGGAATCAAAGCGGGAGGCTGATGCTGCCCAGCGTCGCGCCATGACCCTCCTCAAAAATCAACGAAATATTTTACCCGTAAAGAAATCCGGATGGAAGATTTATGTGAAAAATGTATCGCCTGAAGTGGCTGCCCGTTATGGTACCGTAGTAGATGCTCCGGAAAAGGCCGACATAGCCATCGTGAGGCTGAATACACCCTGGGTTCCGGTAGAAACCGATATACCCATGGCCAAAGGCTTCCATCACGGTGATCTGGATTTCAAGGGAAAGGAACTGCAGGAGGTGCTGGATATCTGCAAGGCGGTACCGACGGTGGTGGACATCTACCTGGATCGTCCGGCGGTATTCCCGGAGATCAATGAGGCGGCCAGGGCTGTGGTGGCCAATTACGGCGCCAGCGATGAGGCCGTTTTGGACGTTATTTTTGGAAAAGCCAAACCCGAAGGAAAATTACCCTTCGAACTTCCCTCCAGTATGGAAGCAGTACAAAATCAGAAGCCGGATGTGCCGTATGATTCAAAAGATCCGCTGTATCCCTTCGGCTTTGGGCTGAAGTATTGATTTAATGTGTAAAAAATTGACAATCAATTAATATGCAGGTCATTTTAGGAGTAATTTATCACACTATCGGTGGTGTTTCCTCTGGCAGCTTTTACATGCCCTACAAAAAAGTGAAGGGTTGGGCCTGGGAAGTATTTTGGCTGTTTGGCGGACTGTTTTCCTGGCTGATAGTACCTTTTTTGGCGGCATGGATTACCATTCCCCATTACCGGGAAATCATCAGCCTGGCCAGCGGTGATGTGAAACAATTCACATATATCATGGGTTTGCTGTGGGGTATCGGCGGACTTACCTACGGATTGGGCGTGCGTTATCTGGGAATGTCGCTCGGCAATTCGGTAGTGCTGGGCTTTTGCTCTGCCTTTGGAGCCCTTGTTCCTTCCGTCTATTATGCCATCTATCCGGTGGAGGGCAAAAC
>JBDLWO010000311.1:0-5033 GCA_039804245.1 Bacteroidota bacterium | reverse complement strand
AGAGAATCCTGAACAAGCTCTGAAATTATTTCGGGCGAAATTAGAACAGACTGTTATAATTTCTGAACCAAATGTGAATAAAAAATGTAAAACACACGCAAATATCCGGAATAACTACTTTTGCACCCTGTTTGTTTTTTCATCTAGCAACCAAAACAGCATGTCTGCCTCCAAACGCATCCTTTCAGCCTGTCTTATTTCCGCTTTGCTCCTCTTTTGCGGGCAAGCTTTCGCCCAGAAATCTCATAAAAAAAAGAAAAAAGAACCGGATTTTGCATCAAATCTCTGGTACGGAGGCGGTTTACTCCTCGGATTCAATGGAATTAACAATGCCAGCATCTTCTCCCTCGGCGTCAGTCCGATGGTGGGCTACAAAATTACTCCAGCCATCTCCGTAGGTCCGAGAGTTGAGTTCATCCTTTCCTCCTACAAGCAGATCGGATATCAGGCCACCAGCCTGTATGACTTCGATGCTGGTCTTTTTGCCCGTGGAAAGGTGTTCAGAGGTCTCTTCATTCAGGGGGAAGTCTCTCATGAATGGTATCAGGATATTGACTTTTCTCAAAACAAATACACGATTCAACGATTCAACCAGCGTATCGGCGGAGGCTGGAACTGGAGTAACGGACGCGCAGGTTCTGAAATCGGCATCTTTTACAATCTTGCAATCGCCAACGATTTTAACTCATACCAGAATCCATTGTCTTACAGGTTCGGCTTCACCTGGAACTTTTGATTTTTCTCAGCCGGCTCAATTATTTCTCCATGAAAAATACTTTTTTTTTCCTCTTCCTGCTTGTATCCTGTGTTTTGCACGGTCAGGGCAAGAGCTATGAGTTCAGAAACGGCCAGTGGTTCAATGGTCAGTCTTTCACAACCGGAACATGGTACTCCGTCAATGGCGTCCTTACCCAAAAGGCGCCCTCAAAAATTGACTCTGTTATCAACCTGTCCGATAAATGGGTAATTCCTCCCTTTGCTGATGCCTTCTCTTCCAGTATTGCCGACAACTCCAATGCCGCCAACGTACTCAGGCTGTATATGGGTGAAGGCGTATTCTACGTTCAGGCAGTAGGAAACACGCAGGCAGGAAGATCATCCACAGAAGCACTCACCGGCAAATCCGGGACTCCCGATGTAAGCTATACCAATGGCGCCATTACCTGCTCCCTCGGCCACCCGTTTGTCACGTATGAAGGCCCCGCAAGTGGTATCAAAAACCCCACTCAATGGGGAGTCAATTACGACAGGATCAAAACCAGCCGCCTGATGCTCGGCGATGGGTACTGGTTCATTGACAATAAAACTGCACTGTCTGCCAACTGGGACAAGTTGAAAGCCCAAAAACCTGCCGCAATTTTTATTTATCTGCTCGACTCCGAAGCTAATGGCGGTAAAGAGGGTAAAGGCCTTTCTGCCGAAATGGCAAAAAATATCGTCAAAAAAGCGCACGGCAGCGGATTGCGCGTGTGGGCACATGTGGAAAATACAGCCGACCTCCGCCTCGGCCTCAAACTTGGCGTTGACGGTTTCGCCAATCTTCCCGGCAGTAACTGGGACGGTTCCGGTGATGCAGCCCCATACCAACTGACCGATGAAGACCTGAAAAAATTGGCCAAAAAGAAAACGCCCGTTATTCCGCTCTTTTCTCATGCTCAAATGCAGTCCGGAAGAACGGATGCCAAAGAATACACAAATAAAACGCTCGACAGGCTGTTCTCTCAGGGCGTCAATGTTGTGATTGGTTCTGATGATCCTCAAAGAACTATCAGGGCCGAACTGAATTACTGGTACGCTTCCGGTGCAGTAGATAACCTCCAGGTGCTCAAGGTGCTCTGCGAAAATACACCCAAAGCTGTTTTCCCTAAACGAAAAATAGCCCGTATCGCAGAAGGATACGAAGCCAGTTTCATTGTAGTAGCCGAAAACCCGCTCCAGAATGTTCTGAGAGCCCGGGTTGCTGATTTCAGGTTAAAGCAGGGTACCTTCGTCAGGTAAAATCCCGATTCTGCAGTGTTTACCCAGAGCTTGTTCAGGATTTCCGGCGATGGCAATAACAAGCGTATTTTTTGTCAGTTTTTGCTTTTTGAAGGCGCATTACCGGAGCCGCGCAACTGAAAAAAGGTGAAAACTGAGCCGTTTTTGACCCGGCGAGAGAAACCCGGACAAGCTTTAAAAAAGAGGCTGTATCATTCCCGCTGATATAGCCTCTTTCTTATGTTCACTATCTGATCTGTTCCCCATCCTTCATCACAAAAACCACCTTCAGCATGGCGCGTATATCTGACAAAGGATCGCCTTCAACTGCTATGATATCGGCAATTTTACCTGCTTCAATGCTGCCTATCCTGTCGTGCATTTTCAGCATCGTTGCCGCATCTGTGGTGGCAGCTCTCAGGATATCACTATTTTTCATACCCGCCTGAGCCATATAAACGAATTCGAGGTTATTCTTGCCGTGCGGGAAGACCCCCGCGTCTGTTCCAAATACAATCTTAACTCCTTTTTTGTAAGCTGCACCCGCCGTTGTTTGTATCTGCTTTCCAACCCCCAGCGCCTTTACTCTCACGGTTTCAGGAAAAAAATTTCTGGAGTACTGGGCACTGTCGCTGACGGCATGGCCGGCAGTAAGAGTGGGCACATACCACGTTCCATGCGCAATCATGGCATCCATTGTACTTTCACTCATATACGATCCGTGCTCAATGGTTGTTACTCCAGCTTCCACGGCTCTCCTCATTCCTTCATCTCCATGGGCATGCGCAGCTACGTCAAGTCCCAGATCTTTTGCCGTTTTTACGATGATCTCCAGCTCTTCACTGCTGTAATGTGGTAACCGCCCATCCCGGGCGAGTGATAAAACGCCACCCGTTGCGCATACTTTGATACAGTCAGCTCCGCGCTTCAACTGCGTTCTGACCGCCTCCCGGCATTCATCCGGGCCATCAGCAATACCCAGTTCCGGTCCGGGTGGATCAAACAAATCCCATTTGCCTCCTGTTGTATTGTCGGCATGCCCCCCTGTTATACTTAAAGCTCTTCCTGCTGTAAATATTCTCGGACCAACGGCCCAGCCGCTGTTTATGGCGTTCCGCAACGCGATATTCACGCCCGTGCCCCCCAGATCCCTGACCGTTGTAAAACCTGCATTGAGTGTACGGCGCGCATATACTGCCGCCCTGAAAGCAATGTCAGATTCATTCAGGGTATATCGTTCGTTATAGGAATTCCGGCTTTGCTCCCACTCCAGATGTACGTGACAGTCTATCAAGCCCGGCATCACCGTTTTGTTTTTCAGATCCAGCAGCTTTGCCCCGTCCGGCACAGCGATAAAACCCTTCTCAATACGGTCAATTTTTCCATTCACCACAACTACAGAACTGTTGGACAGCGGTTCTCCCGACATTGTAATAATCTTTCCGCAGTGCAGTACCGTTGTCTGCGAATGCAGAAAGCCCCCCAGCACCATGAGTGCTGATACCATGAATTTCCTCATATAATAAGGTGTTGATTTTTGCAACTCTATTTTTCCTGCCAGATGATCTCCCGGTCGCGGTTGATGTATTGCCACTTGCCATTCTGTACAACCAGTGCCAATCCGTCTCTGAATGGTTCAGCCATATCGTAAACCGCAGGAATTACAGTCTTTCCATCCGAATCAATAAAACCCCACTTCCCGTTATTACATATCTGTGCCAAACCTCCGGAAAATATTCCCGCGTCCTCAAACTTGGGCATAATAACCAGCTTGCCTGTTTTGTCAATATATCCGTAAGCTCCGTTTATCTCTACCAGTGCCAGGCCCTCTCCGAAATCGCCCGCCATATCAAACATTGGTTCTATAGGTACCTCTCCACTTGCACTGACGTATCCATATTTGCCATCTCTGTAAGCCAGCGCCATTCCGTCGGAAAATTTACCCTCTGCATACCCTTTTACAAATTCAAACCGGGGACTTACCAGTTCATTTCCTGAACGGTCAACAAGACCCCACAGCCCCTTTTTACTCACCACCGCCACCTCACCATGAAACGGGGAAGCCGTATCCCAGACAGGAGCTATTGCATACACTCCCTGACGATTGATGTATCCCCAGATTCCATTCGTTGCCGCCGGGGCCATATCACCGCTGAAGTTTCCTGTCCCGGAAAACTGTGGTTTGATGTAAAAAGAACCGTCCTCCCGGATATATCCTGACCGCCCCTCAAATGTAACCGATGACAAGCCCTCATGGAAATCAGAAACTTCATCAAATATAGTCAGGATTATTTCTCTGCAGGTTTGATCAATAAAACCCCAGGAATGTACCACCTGAACGCGGGCACGCCCGTTGTGAAACATACCTACGGATCGGTATAGCCGGCGAATATACAACCGGCCATACTGATCCAGCATAGCCCACTGCCCGTTCAAACGGGCATGAGTAAACCCCTCCCGGAACTCCCCGACTTCAAGGAATTGCGGCTCTACGGCGATTTCGCCCCCGGAGTTGATAAAACCGAAATATCCGTTCTCTTTTATCCTGAAAAGTGGTGGGTAACTCATATCAAATGCTTGACGGTGCAAAGTTACTAAATACCAGCCAAGTAGTTACACACTGACGAGCTTTCAGGCATTTCCATTATGCCTCTGCTCTCCTATTTCAGTGTATTTATCCAGGCTGCAATTTTTTCCACATCTTTTTTCGGAACATGCTGCATGGGTGCCATTGGAGTGTAATCTGGCCAATGCTCCGGTTTGGGATTATAAACCAGTGACACAATTTCCTGAACCGAATACCCTCTCTTCGCAACATCTTTGTATGCCGGACCCACTGCACGTTCATTTGTCTTGTGACATGAACTGCAGGTGTACTTGGTTAATAACGCCCTCACTTCCGTTTCATTCACGCCGGAAATTCCGGCAGGTTTGGCTGGTGCCGGCTTCTTGGCCTCCCCTGCAGTGCTTGGACGTGCCTCTTTCATCTGATTATCCGGTGTGTTGACTGCACTCCCCTGATCCCCGGCAGGTGCAGCCGCCCCTGTTTTTGCTTT
>JBDLWO010000310.1:0-5853 GCA_039804245.1 Bacteroidota bacterium | reverse complement strand
CATTTCAGGTGACCCATCTCGTTGGCTTTTGCCAGAGAATCCGGATTGGTTGTGGGTTCACCATTTTTCGCCCATACACCTGTTGCAGGAAGAAGCATCACAAGCAGGAATGAGCAGAGTAGATAGTAGTTTGTGTAAAGTTTATTCATTCGCATGAAAAATTGAAAAACTGAAAAACTGCAACTGTGCGGGAGTTGGGATTAAAAAAATTGACAATATGTCTGCTTCACAAACAGAATAGCTGTCACCGGACATGCTCTAAATTCAGGCGAAAAATATTGCGAAAACCGATCGCAAGGTCAAATTTATACACTTTACAGGAATATCATTCAATATTTATGTTCAAAGTTGTGGCGCTGTCTGCAATATTTTTCAAATACAGCTGTTTTAAACGCATATTTGATAAAAAAACGCTCAATTCAGGCAAATGAATTCGTATATAACAATCGCACTGTTTTTTTCTTTCCTGTTCAGTGCCGGAGCGCAGTCATATGTATCGCTGGACAGTATTCTCTCAAAACCTCACCAGGAAATCTCCCGCTTTGATACGTCCGGCTTTGGTTTCAACCAGCTGGCTATACGCTTCCCGTACGGGAGCGCGCGCGTGCTCAACAAATATGAGTATAAAACCATTCAGGCATTCCGGAAAATTTCGGTAACCTATATCTATTCGCAATATACACGTTCGCAACCGGGACAAAAGGAGCTGGACCGGGCCCGGTTTGAAGCACTGGTGAAACTGGATCCTGAACTGCTCGGGAATCCGGAAATCAAATGGAATATTCTTGTACAAACAGATGCTGTGACGCCTGCAGAGGCCAGAAAGATGTTTCACGGATTTGTTATCAGCTATGAATCGCCGGTGGATGAAGAGAAAAAATCGGCAATCCGGGCCGACCTGGAAGAGCTCATCGAATGTGCCCGCCGCAAACCTCCGGTCAATGCCCCCGTATATCCCGACGGCACCGATGAGCTGCTCAGGTGGCTGGCTGCCAGTATCCGTTTTCCAGCTGACCGGATCAAAGGGAAAAATGACGGAATCTATACATATGCAGTGTTTAATATTGACTCCATTACAGGCAAACCCCATCATATCGAAATGTCTTATGGCGCTTCAGAAGCACATAACAACCACATCAAAACTGTTCTGGGCAAAATGAAACCGTGGATACCCGGCCGCCGGGATGTAGAATTTGCTGTCAGAATTCATTTTTATATAGACGAAACGGGTGTAAAAGTGGTAGAGCCTGAGTGGGTCAGAGCTTATATAGCCAAGGATTGCAAAGGAGTCAACACCGATTCCACCGTTTCTGCTGTTTTGGAGCGGAACCGCCAATGGAAAAAAATGCTTGTAGTGGAGGATGTCACCGGAAGTATGCTGCCCTACATTGCCAATCTGCTGTTGTGGAATGCACTGAAGGTAAACATGGACAATACACTCCATTTTGTTTTTTTCAACGATGGGGCCGACAAGGATGACTCTGAGAAGGAGGTAGGCTCTACCGGCGGGTTGTATCATGTGAAACCCACCACGGAAAAGGTACTCGAAGAAACCATGGTAGAGGCCATTGGAGGTGGTACCGGGGGCGACAGACCCGAAAATGATATAGAAGCGGTGATGGAGGGCCTGAAAGCCTGTCCCGACTGCGAGGATATTGTGCTGATCTCCGACAACTACGCCACTCCGCGCGATCTCGAACTGCTGCCACAAATCAAAAAGCCCATACACGTTATTGTTTGCGGAGCCAGAAAAACGATCAATCCTGCCCATATTTTCATCGCCTGGAAAACAGGTGGTACCCTGCACACCATTGATCAGGATATCACCCGGTTGGCCAAAATGAAAGAAGGTGATGTACTGGATGTCTATGATCGCTCCTATAAAATTGTAAACGGAAAATTCATTCTGTTAAGCAAAATGTAATTGACAAAACACCCGATTCCCGTACCTTTGTATCATGAAATGGGTAATTTTCTCATCGCTCGTCTTTTGCTGCCTGGCTTTTCAGTTGCCCGATCCGGTAACGCCCGAAAAGTTGGGTGAGCAGCTTTTCAATGATCCGATTCTGTCACTCGACAGTACCATCAGTTGTGCCTCCTGTCATATTCCTGCCTTCGCCTTCTGTGATACGGCCACGTTCAGCAGGGGAGTGGGTGGTAAAACTGGTCGCCGCAACTCCCCCGGAATCACCAATATGAGCGCCCGTCCCTATTTTTTCTTCGACGGACGCGCGGCCTCCCTTGAACAACAGGCGCTCATGCCCATACAGGATTCGCTGGAAATGCATGCAACCCTCCCGGTGGTGGCTCAGCGTCTGAAAGATCATGCAGGTTATGATCGGGCTTTCCACCAATTGTACGGAACTTCAGCCACTCCCGAAAAAATCGGTGAGGTACTGGCTGCATTTGTAAAAACGCTGGAAACCGGCAATACGGCCTTCGACCGCTGGATGAACGACGGACCTGATCCGATGAGTGATGCAGCCGTGCGCGGCCGCGAGGTGTTCATGAACAAGGGCAAGTGCTTCGATTGTCACTTTTCCCCTGATTTTACGGGCGACGAGTTCAGAAATGTAGGTCTTTATACCGGGAAAGGCAGGTTCGCCGACAGCGGCAGGTTCGAAGTGACCAAAGACAGTACTGATTTGGGTAAATTCAAAGTTCCCGGACTCCGCAATGTAGCCGTGACAGGGCCCTACATGCACAATGGTATGTTCCGGACACTGGACGAGGTAATTGATTTCTACGACCAGCCCGACAAGTTTGTTTCAGAAAGTATCAACCGCGATACACTGGTACGCCCGCTGAATCTGACTTCTCAGGAAAAATCTGATCTGAAAGCGTTTCTGGAAGCACTTACAGATCAGAGATTCCTCAAATAAATGAATCGTTACTTTTTGGGTGCCTTGTTCGGATCGAGCAGATCGTAAAACTGGTCGAGTTTGGGCAGAATAATGATACGGGTACGGCGATTGGTGCTGCGTCCTTCTTCCGTATCATTTCCGGCGAGGGCATTCCACTCACCGCGGCCCGCGGCGATCAGTCGGTTGGGATCCACTTTATACTGGTTCTGCAGTGCGCGAACAACAGAAGTGGCGCGCTTTACACTCAGATCCCAGTTGTCATCCATGCAGGCGTTTTTGATGGGTACATTATCGGTGTAGCCTTCCACCATCACCTCCAGTTCGGGGCGTGCCTGCACGATTTGTGCAATTTTACCGAGTACTTCCTGAGCACGCGAAGTCAGATTGGCGCTGCCGCTTTCGTACAGCATCTTGTCCGACAAGTTGACAAACACAACAGTTTTATCTACTTTTACTTCAATATCCTTGTCTGCAATACCATCACGAAGCATGGTAGTGAGGTTGACTGCCAGTGCCAGATTAATGGAATCAGCTCTGGTTTTGGCATTTTGCAGATAGTGAATGTACTGGTCTTTCCTCTCCAGCTGCGACAGAGTTTCCCGTATATTCTCGGTGGCTGTTCTGTTGAGTTTTGTCAGATCCTCGGCCTGTGACAGTTGCTTGTCGCGGGTATTCTGGCAATCGTTCAGTTGGGCTTTCAGGAAATCAATCTGCTCGGCGCGCAGGCGGCTTTCAGTTTGGGCATTGGCCTTGTCCTGTTCGCAGAGTGCGAGTTTGTTCATATACTCGTTGAGGCTTTTGCCGCATTTCCCGAGATCCTTGTTGGCTACTTCAAGTTCCAGTCTGGTATTGCTGAGCTGACTTTGCAGATCAATGTACTTTTTTTTGGCGACGCAGGACGACAATCCGAGTGCAAGCAGCAAGAAAAAGGGCAGGATTTTACTCATTTTCATTGAAAATTTGATTGGTGATCGGTTTTAAACTACCCGAAGGTACAAACTAATGTGAGACTTACATTATTTCACTTGTATCATGACCGCCTTGCTGTCATTTCTGGCCAGTATAAACGCGGTTTTTCCGCCTGTTTTGATCGGCTCAATCCGCCGGATTTCGCCCCGGATCCGCAGATCGCCGAGTGGATCAACCTGCATCTGTCCGTTAGCGCCAATAGTCAGGATATTGCCATAACCGCTGTCGTACCTGCCCATTTCTATATTACAGTCGTACCAGTTCGAACCGACTATCACTTCGGGTTTTCCATCGCTGTTCAGGTCGGTGACCAAAGCTGATTTTACCGGACTGTACTGAAGTTCGTCGGGCAGGCGGTGTGGCTTGAAATTCATTCCACCTGTATTCTCAAAGTACGTACTCTGGAAAGTATTGGCTTCATACCGGATGGCTTTGGACAACTTGTCTGCACCAAAGATATCTGCCAGCGATGCATTGGCGAAGTTTTTGGCAAGCAGGTATTTCTTTTTGAGTACCGGCAGCTGCTTCATAATTTCATCATAGTTATTGAAGGCAACTTCCCTGCTTTTCACATAGTACGACAGTACCTGCTCAATCTGCTGGTTATCATCAAAATCATTGACATACATGCGTACCGGCTCCCGGGAGGTCGGCTTGAGTTTGCTGTTTTCTCCTGTATTTCCGGCCAGTATATCCATATCGCCGTCACCGTCAAAATCATACGGAAGCAGGAAATTCCACCAGCCTGTCATATCGTTGAGCAATCTGCCTTCAAAGGTGCCATTGTTGTTGAGATATACAGTGGGTGCCGCCCATTCCATCGCAAGCAAAAGATCGCTGTCGCCGTCATTGTCTATATCTGTCCAGGCGCCGTTTTTGACAAGACCGGCCCTGCCCATCCCGCCACCGATTTGATCGGTAACATTTTCAAAATTTCCACCGCCCCTGTTCAGGAGCAGATATGATTCAGGTGTAACACCATAGTTCCATGGCACCGCACGGCCGCCAAAAAACAGGTCAACAAGCCCGTCTCTGTTGATATCGGCTGCCAGAACGCAGGATGCTGTCATGTACAGGCCTTCGAAGTACATGACGGTAAAATTGCCCCTGCCGTCGTTCACATAGGCGCGCTGGCGCATGGGATCATTCTTGTCCCTGAATTCGTTTCCTCCTGCAGCCACCACGATGTCCAGATCTCCATCATTTTCCAGATCGGTCATGATTGCATCCACATCTTCGAAAATACTGTCAGAAGCGATTACAGCCGGGGTATTTCTGATGAATGAGCCGTTACTGCGCTGCAGGTACAGTGCACTCGGGTTCTTCTTGGATGATCCGAAGAATATGTCTTCCAGTTCGTCGCCGTTGATATCTCCTGTTGCAAGTGCCGGACCTTCCCTGGATACCATGTGCGGGATAAGTCCTTCGCGGTTGAATTCGACAAAAGGATTTTCAATATGCTGATAATCAAGGCCTTTTTCATCAGTAATATCCCTGAAAGCGATGGCCGGTGGAGGCGGGTACAGGGTGCTGAAGTCGAATTTGGGCAGCCCCTTTTGCCACTGTACAGAGAGTGTGGTGTTGAATTGTCCGACCGACAACTTCTGATAGCTGCGATCAGGCCAGATGATCAGAATGGAGTCAACAATGGCCGGATCGCCTATTCCAAGATGTAAATCAGACAGCATACTCGACTGGAAACCCCGCACCGGGAAATGTTCGCAGGAAAGTCGTTGCTTTCCCTTGTAAACAATTGCCTTTGTTCCAATTGCAGACACGTTACCAGTATTTCCGGTGAGCTTCAGGTTGAGCCATGCACTTCCCGGATTTGCCTCGCTGAGGTTGGCATATACATAAGGCTCTTCTTCCAGGTTATTCACCACCACATCGAGGTCGCCGTCATTGTCCAGATCGGCATAAACGGCGCCATTGGAATAACTGACTTCGGCATTCTTGACCTCCTGCTCCATGTCCTGAAAACGGAAATCGGCTGTGTTTCTGAAGAATTTGTTGGCCAGTT
>JBDLWO010000309.1:0-11686 GCA_039804245.1 Bacteroidota bacterium | reverse complement strand
GGGAAACTCAACATCTTCAAACGGGATAGTACCTGGGTGGATACACACGGAGAACTGGGCGCCCAATACCTGCTCTCCAAAGGCAACTATTTCCGTTTTTTCTGGGAAAACCGGTCGGCAGCCCTGCTGAAAATTGATACCGCCAGTATCATTTCCACCAAACGCCTGCCAGCCAATCTGGACCTCAGCCAAAACGGATTCGGTCTGGAATCCGCTTTTTCTCAGCTGGATTACCGTTTTAACCCCCGAAAAGGATGGCTCGTCAACCTGAAAGGATCCGCAGGCTTCAATCAGGTGTTGCGCAACAGTGTTATTGAGGGACTTACTGATCCACAAAAACCGGAATACAGGTTTTCCACGCTGTACGATTCCCTCTCGCAGCGCTCCAGTCGCTTCCGACTAGAAACCAGGGCAGAATGTTATATCCCGGTTTTCGTCAGAAGTACGGTCAAACTGAGCTTTCGCGGTGGAGGTATTTTCTCCAACCAGCCTGTATTCGCCAATGAACAGTACAGGGTGGGCGGAAATAAACTGCTGAGAGGATTCAACGAGGAGAGTCTGCAGGCCACCAGATTTGCCGTGGCCACTGCCGAATGGCGCCTGCTCATCGGGAGAAACTCGTTCATGGGCGTATTCACCGATTGGGGCTATATCGAAAATATCACTTCGAGAAACAGGATATTCCTGCGCCCGGCCGGATTCGGCGCCGGACTCAACTTCGAGACGCCTACCGGTATTTTCGGAATCAACGTGGCAGCAGGAAGACCCGATACCGGGCAGGCCTTTGATTTCAGAGCACTGAAATTCCACCTCGGTTACGTCAGCCTTATCTGAGAAGGCATGGGCCAAAAACAAGAGATGCCGCGGCACACTTTTGTGCCGCAGCGCCTTTCCCTTATATTAACCTCATGAAAGATAGTTCAGACTATGTCAACGAGACTGAGTTGTTGTTGCTCTTTTGATTGATTATCTCGCTCATTGACAATGCAAAGGTGCGGCGGTTTATACCCCTGCGAAATGACGAAAAATCGAAAAATCTCGCCCGGTTGTTTTTGGTATTTTTGATATATTTTTTTAATTAATTAATTGAAAATCAATGTTTTGAAATGAATAAAAATGAGCGGAAACGCCGTTTTTTCTGCTGTTGAATTTTATTTTTTTATTATATGAAACAGTTTTCTGGGGTAATTTCAGGGAAGAAAAACCGGCTCATGCAGAAAATTCTGAATGCGCGCTGAACTGCAGGTATCTTTTTACCTTTCGGGGCAAATTTCAATGTTCATGGAGCTTCAGTACAGGAACCATTTTAATAGTATAATGCGTATAGCGCAGTGGGCACTTCCCGCTGTTTTTTGCTGCGCACTGTTTTCGTGCAGCGCTCCGCCGCCGCCGCGGGTACTGATTTTCTCGCGCACCAACGGTTACAGGCACGAAAGCATTGAGACCGGCCGCGATGCGCTGGTCAGGTTGTGCCACGAAAACGGCATCTGGGCCGACACCACCGAAAATCCAGTGTATTTCAATGAAAAAAACCTGAAAAGATATGCAGCCGTAGTGTTTCTGAATACCAATGGCGAGGTTCTTGATCCGGCACAGGAGGCTGATTTTGAACGTTACATTCAGGCTGGCGGCGGATATGCGGGCATACATTCCGCTTCCGGTACCGAATATACCTGGAAGTGGTACGGCGGATTGGCAGGCGCTTATTTCAAAGACCATCCCGCTATTCAGGACCTGGAACTGCATGCCAGCGACTGTAACCATCCTGCCACGGAAATGCTGCACTGCACCGGGTGGACCTGGAAAGAAGAACCTTATAACTTCAGGGGCTATGCACCCGATCTCCATACACTCCTGACGGTTGACAACCGCACCTACAAGGGTGGCAGTTGTCCGGAGGGCGCCGATTCTACTGCTCGCCCGCTTGCATGGTGCCATGAGTACGACGGCGGAAGGGCGTTCTACACGGCTCTTGGCCATCTTTCAGAGGCGTACAGCGACACTGTTTTCCAAAAACACCTGCTCGGAGGTATCCGTTATGCCATTGGAAAGCAGGCACCCCTGAATTATGCCCGTTGCCGAACGGAACGCGTACCCGATCAGAGCAGATTTGAGAAAACGGTAATTGCCGATAACCTGTCGGAGCCCATGGAAATCGCAGAGTTGCCCGACGGAAAAATCATACTCATCGAGCGACACGGGCAAGTCAAACTGTACAATCCGGGTACAGGACTTCTGCGCACGGTGGTCAAGCTGCCTGTTTACTCCGAAATGGGCGACGGACTGATCGGACTCGCCATTGATCCGCACTGGACCGACAATCACTGGATATATTTGTACTATTCATCGCCCACCGATTCACTGAACCAGCTCTCCAGATTTGTTTTCAGGGGCGATACACTCGACCGAAACTCCGAAAAGGTCATTCTAACCATACCTGTCGGCCGGAAGAACTGTTTTCACGCAGCAGGCAGTATGACTTTCGACGCCGCAGGAAATCTGTTTCTGGCTACGGGAGACAATACCAGTCCGTTCGCCTCCGATGGATTTGCTCCCGCAGATGAACAACCCGGTCGCGCCGCCTTCGATGCGCAGCGCAGTTCGGGCAACACAGCCGATCTGCGCGGCAAAATACTGCGCATTCGACCGCTCGACGATGGTACGTACATCTGTCCGGGCGGGAACCTGTTCAATGAGCGCGATCTGCACATAAAACCGGGATACCAATTTGGCGAAAAGCACCCGGCTGTTTACGTGATGGGATGCCGCAATCCGTTCCGAATCAGCTACGACGACCGGCGCAATTTTTTATTCTGGGGCGACATCGGTCCCGATGCCGGAGAGGCCAAATCGGAACGAGGGCCACTCGGTCATGATGAAATCAATCGCGCACGTGCAGCAGGTAACTTCGGATGGCCATACTTCATTGCCGACAATCAGGCGTACCGCGATTATGATTATGGTACACGCACTGCCGGACCTGCATTTGATCCGGCAGCTCCGGTGAACCAGTCGCCCAATAACACCGGCGCCAAAAATCTGCCCCCGGCACAGCCTGCACTGATCTGGTATCCCTACGGCAAAAACCGGGACTTCCCCATCGCGGGAACCGGCGGCAGAAACGCCATGGCCGGTCCGGTATATTATGCCGATCAGTATCCTGCAGAAACCCGTTTTCCGGACTATTACAACGGAAAACTCATCGTTTACGACTGGATGCGCAACTGGCTGATGGCTGTAACCCTTGACAGCACAGGCAATCTGTATCACCTCGAGCCATTTGCCGATTCTGTGCGGATGTCGAGACCCATGGATATGTTTTTCAGCAAAAGCGGCGCACTGTGGCTGATAGAGTACGGCACACGCTGGTACTCTGCCAATGAAGACGCCCGGCTTAGCCGGATTGATTACGTGCGCGGCCAACGCGAGCCCGTACTGCGCCTGAAGGCCAGTCCGACAGAAGCGGGGGCGCCCGCAGAGGTATCTTTCGATCTGAACGGAACCACAGCGCCCGATGGGGGCGAACTGATCTGTACACTGAATTTTGGCGACGGGGAAAAAACCACTTTCACGCACAGGAGCATAACAACTGATCGGGCGCCCATCCTCGGTGGCAGAAAGAAAAATACGCGAGACTCTATCCCGGTAGTGAGCCATACCTATCAACGTCCGGGTAAATTTACGGCTGAACTGACCGTCAGGAACACAGCCGGCATGGAGAAAAAACAGCGTGCCATCCTGCAAATCGGGAATGAGCCACCCCTTGTTTCATGGGAGTTATCGGGCAGAAACAGCAGTTTTTATGAACCGGGTGACACGCTGTCCTATCGCATCAGCGTGACCGACCGGGAAGATGGCGAAACAGGAATAGATCCGGGCGCTATCAGTACGTCAGTGGATTATTACGAAAACGGCATCAATCCGGTGAATATCCGGAGAAAACAGTCGGGTATGGCATCATCGGAGAAATACCTGGCGGGAAAAATAATGGTGGAAAACTCCGACTGTAAAAACTGTCACGCCATTGACCGGCAGGTAAACGGACCATCCTATCAGGAAGTGGCGCGTCGGTACCGGGGCAACAAAGACTTTGCCGTCCCATCCATCTACCGGAAGATCATATACGGAGGTTCGGGCAACTGGGGGAAAGGCATCATGATACCGCATCCGCAAATCAGAGAAGAGCAGGCCATACAGATGGCACTCTGGATACTGTCGCTCGGCGACATACCTACGGCTGCGCAGGCTGTTCCGCTGCAGGGCAATTTTGTACTCAGCGGGGAGAAAAATGGTAAAAAATCGGCCAATGCCACCTACGTACTCACAGCAGCGTACCGCGACAGCGGTGGGGGCGGACAGCCACAAATGGAGAGCAGTGCTGCCCTGCACCTCCGTCAGCGACTGCAGCAGGCCGAAAAGAGCGACGGACGCAGTCAGGGAGTGAGCAATTACACCCTGCCAGGTACCGATACCGTGCTGTTGAACGGGCTGAATCACAACGCCTGGTTCGTTTACCGGAGTACCGACCTGAATGGATTGCAGCGTATCCGGATAAGCGCGGGTTACGGAGATGAGAGGCATGCGTGCGCGGGTGGGAGAATCGAAATCAGGCGCGACAGTACAGCCGGAGAACTGATTGGCACGGCAGATGTGGCGGCAGGCAGCGACAAAATAATGCGATTTTCGGTGGTGGATATCCCGGTGGATGGTCGGGGCATATCAGACCTGTATTTTGTGTTTTTGAATCCAAAAGACCGCTACAAACCGGTAGTTTTCGTTGACTGGGTGCGGTTTGAGTGAGTCTCATTTTTATACTTTTTCATTCCCAAAAAAGAAATTCGTAAAATTTGTCACTTTCCCGTATATATATTTGCGAACAATCCATTCACTAACTAAATCCAATTTTTGTATGAAAAACACTACACTTTCTATTGCGGCGGCCTTGTTTGCAGGCATGATGCTTTTCTCCGTCAGTGCAAGTGCACAGGTAGAAAAGGGCGCCATCATGGTAGGCGGCGGAATCAATTTCCAGTCGGAAGACGGAGAGTCCCAGTTCCAGTTCGAGCCCAACATCGGATACTTCCCTGTGAACAATCTCGGTGTCGGTGTTAACTTCAACATTGATGTAGAATCGGAAGAGACCCAGATGGAGTTCGGTCCTTATGTTCGCTACTATGTGTGGAAGGGACTGTTCCCGCAGGTCGGACTGCTGTACAACAAAACCGGAGAGGATGATTCTTATTCAGAGTACAATCTCTCGCTGGGTTACTCGGTGTTTGCCAACAAGAACGTGGCATTCGAGCCGATTGTAAACTACACCATCGGAGATGGCTACAGCCGTTTCTATCTGGGTGTGGGTGTACAGGCTTTCCTGGGTAGAAAATAATCAGATCATAATACGCTTCATAGATAAAGGGTTGATCCGTGTATGCGGTGTCAACCCTTCTTTTTTATACTTTTGGCTATCTTTGTGAAAATAATAGTAGTATGAAAGAACAAATACAGCAACTTGTAGCCGCCGGCAAAACCGAAGAAGCCCTCGAACTGCTCAGAAACTGTACGGACGAAGCCGTACTGCTCATGGGCCGGTACACCGGTACCAAAAGGCAGTATAATATGGGCCTGATAGACTTCGGAGAATGGCAGCGCGTTCAAAATCAGGTAAACTATGCGGCACTTGAACTGGCCGGGAATTGCAAAGAGGGCGCCACACAACCCTCCCGGAAAACAAGCGCGTTTATTTCGTATAACCACCGGGATTCACTGGCCATGCAGGCCGTCCGGAACTATCTGGAAAGAAACGGCGTGGACGTCATGGTGGATCAACAGGACATGCGGGCAGGAGAGGAGATCGAATCGTTCATCAACAGAGCATTCGACAACAACCGCTTCGTGTTGTCTATTGTGTCAGAAAACAGCCTGAAATCGGGTTGGGTAAGCGTGGAACTGAACACGGCTGTTGTGCTGAACAATCGCACCAGCAAGTGGATACCGCTGAGCCTCGACAAGAGTGTTTTTGACCATGACTTCTATCTCCGGGCCACTGCCGAAATTGAAAAAGAGTATGAAAAGAGATCAGCCGAGATGATTGAGGCTCTTCAGAAAAAAATTTCAATCATACACATGCAGGAGGAAATGGCTCGCCTGGAAAAACTGAAGGCCAATCTCGGCAATACCCTCGCCGAGCTTCGCCGGGTACTGATAGTGGATATTTCCGGAACTTTTTTTGATTTGGGCATGGGTAAGGTATTGGAAACGATGAAAAACGGATAAAATAACATAACCACCATGACAAAAACACTCTCCCAGCACCTCGATCCCTCACAGGGCCCCAAGCGCATCCTGGCACTCGACGGCGGTGGTATACGCGGCGCCCTGACACTCGGATATCTCAAACGGATAGAGGATATTTTGAAGTTGGCTCATGGTGCCGATTACAGGCTGTGCGACCATTTTGACCTGATTGGCGGCACTTCGACCGGCTCCATCATTGCATCCGGTCTGGCGCTGGGCATGTCGGTGGATGAAATCCGGATACTGTACATGAATCTGGGCGGAAAAATCTTTGGCGACAGAAACAACTGG
Source organism: Bacteroidota bacterium (assembly GCA_039804245.1). Classification (GTDB taxonomy): domain Bacteria; phylum Bacteroidota; class Bacteroidia; order Chitinophagales; family Saprospiraceae; genus M3007. Next base: position 5,101 of record JBDLWO010000309.1, on the reverse strand, counting down.
TGGAATCCGTTTGAAACAGCCCGTTTCCTGAAAGCCGGGTATAATCACAAAATGCTGGAGAGCTGCCTGAAAGATATATACGGCGATACCACGCTGGGAAGTGATAAAGTACTGACCGGACTTTGTATCGTGGCGAAACGCGCGGATACAAACAGCACCTGGCCGCTGATCAATCACCCCGGGGGTAGATTTTACGACTCTGCTGATGGCAAAAACAAGGATATACCACTCTGGCAGGCTGTCAGAGCCAGCAGTGCCGCACCCACCTATTTTGCACCCCAGATGATTGACGTGGGTCAGGGTGTAAGGGCTGCATTTGTTGACGGCGGTGTGAGTATGGCCAATAATCCGGCACTCACCCTGCTGCAGGTGGCCACATTGAGCGGCTTCCCCTTCCGCTGGGAAATGGGCGCCGACAAACTGACGCTTGTTTCGGTAGGAACCGGATACACCGTTTTCCGAAAAGCGCCGGGCGATATCAGTGATGCCTGGCTCGCTACCTGGGCCTCCAGTGTGCCGGATATGCTCATGCAGGATGCCAGCTGGCAGAATCAGATTATGCTACAATGGCTGTCGGAGTCACCCACAGCCCATACCATTGACATGGAAATGGGCGATCTGAAGGGAGATCTGCTCGCAGGGAAACCGCTGCTGCACTACCTGCGCTACAACCAGCCACTCACGGAAGCGGACCTGAATGGCCTGAGCCTCGGCAGGACTTTTACCGAGGAAGAAGTAAGAGACATTGCGGAAATGAGTAATGCACATAACCGCGAACTGCTGTATGAAATAGGCGAAGTGGCATCCCGGCAGCAGGTGAAGCCTGAACATTTCGGATAAACTGTTTTGAGAAAAGAGACGCTTATGCCCTTATCCCCTCTATTACTTTACATTATGATACTATTATACATAAGTGTAACTGCTTTCACAAGTAAATTATTGGGCATATATTTGTGACAAACAGAATTGTCGGCCCCGGCAGAAGTCACTCCGGCTATGGTTTCTGTTTTCACAAAACAAATAACAAGCTATGATGCAGAGAATTGAAGTGATTCTGACAATCGACACGGATAATCTTCCTGAAAATTTTCAGGAGATATTGAAACACGAACAGGAGGTGGTTGCACAATGGAAAGAGGCCGGAATTCTGGACCATCTGTTTCTGAGACAAAACAGAAACGGAGCCGTTCTGATCTTCAAAGATGTAGATGAAGAACGCGTGAAAGAACTGATGGAAGAACTGCCTTTTTACAAACTGAGAAAAAGTATAGAGTATCTCGTTCTGATAAAACAGTTTTAGGATTTGAAGGAAAAATATCCGGATGCCGGGACATGTGTGGAGCTACATCACGACAGACAAAAAGGGCCTCTGAGTGGGCTGGTTTCCGGGAAATTATAGCCGATGCATTCAAAGAAGTGCTGAACGACCCCGACAAAATGCCCAGGGACTGTACTTTTGAAGCGCTGCTCTATATACCTTCAGAGGCGTACCAACGAAAAACAGGAAGAAAATACGCTTACACTCCTGCTTTCTCCATTAGATTGAAGCCCGGAGCTACATAACTGAAATAAGGGCCATTTCTGGCTCGGCGAAAGAGTCGCGAACAAGTACCAAAGGGGAAATATCCCAAATCAGGCAATATGCACGATCCTGAAAGGGCAAAAAATTGAAAAAGAGACTTTTGAGAGACATAGATAATATTCTGAACAAGCATATCTTGATTTCAATTAAAATTTCCTGCATCTTTGTAGAACTTTTGGGGCAAAACATTTCCCCGAAAATCTGAGTACGATGACAACCGGGCTGAAAATACCGTTACGCGCTATAAACGAGTCCGTCATCCGTGATTTGAAGGAAAAATATCCGGATGCCGAGATAAGTGTAGAACTACATCACGATAGACAAAAAGGGCCTCTGAGTGAGGCTGGTTTCTGGGAAATTATCTCCCTGCTTGACTGGAGTAAAGAGGGAGATGATGAGGCCATTACAGAGCCGGCTGTCAGCCGGCTTGCAGCCGGCTCTGTGAGACATATTATCGAGTTCGCAGATATGCTTTCGGAGAAACTTTATGCTCTCGACGGACTTGATTACGCCAGTCATATAGGTGAGGGCTCCTGGTCACCTGACCAGTATTTTTCTGTTGATCATTTTCTGTACGCCCGTTGCTGTGTGATTGCAAATGGAGCCGGCATATTCGAAGAGGTACTGAAGAATCCCGATAAAATGCCCAGGGACTGTACTTTTGAAGCGCTGCTCTATATACCTTCAGAGGCGTACCAACGAAAAACAGGAAGAAAATACGCTTACACTCCTGCTTTCTCGTTCGAAACGTTCAGTAATCAGGCGGGATGGGCGTCATTGTAGCATTATATGTTCTTCCATGGCAATTCCAAAAACAATGAGAAACTGCACCATGTCTATGCTATATATGACGAGGAAGATGGTGATGTGTTCAAATATGGAATCAGTGAAACAGAATTGGGGAAAGATGATTATTCCAGAAGAATGCGTGAGCAGGTTGATTATCTTAACAGGGCTGTTGGGTGGGCGAGGTACCGTGCGGAAGTGATAGTTCGTGACATAGCCGGGAAAGCACATGCACGATTGATAGAAGATGAAAAAATCGCAATGTACATCGAAAAGTTCGGAAGACCGCCTCGCGGTAACGTAAAGACCCCTGGCCCTCATCGAAGCTCTCCATAAGAAATTAAGGCGAGTTCAGGATTCTCTCGACGAATCAATAATCGATCATTCTTAGCTGTTATTCACCTTTTTTCAGTTACATAAACCGGCTGTGCGCTTTCAAAAAAGGCGAAAACTGACAAAAATACGATCATTTTTGCCATCGGCAGTAAATCCTGAACAAATAGCTCCAGGCGCCAAGATTTTCATCACCTCCACTTCGAACTCCCCTTCGCAGGATAGTTCTTCGCGTATTCTTTGGCTTTGACAGACAGTGTCTGGAGGCGTTCGCTGCGTTTCTCCGGATCCGGGTGGGTGCTCAGAAACTCCGGCGGACGGCCACCACCTGACTGGTTCATGCGCTCCCAGAAGGGCGCTGCCTCATCGGGATTATATCCGGCCATGGCCATCAGGTAGAGGCCAATTTCATCGGCTTCGCTCTCATGGGTACGACTGAATGGCAGCAATACGCCCACCTGGGTGGCGGCTCCGGCTGCGAGCATAACGAGCTGGCGGGTTTCTTCCGGTTTCTGGGCCATGGCGAGATCCAGCGCACTCATACCCAGGTTGGCCATTAATCCCTGACTCATGCGTTCATTGCCGTGCTGCGCGAGGGCGTGGGCAATTTCGTGGCCCATCACCACGGCAAGGGCATCTTCATTTTTGGTAACAGCCAGTATACCTGTGTAAACCACCACCTTGCCCCCGGGCATGCAGAAAGCATTGACGGTTTCCTTGTCGTCCACCACGTTGAACTCCCAGGCGAAGTTTTTCAGCTCTTCCGATTTGCCAACTGTACCGTAATAACTCTCTACGGCCAGGCGAATATCGTTGCCGACCCGGCGCACCAGATCAACCTCCTTGCCCTTGTCCATGGGCTTGTTCTCTTTGAGATAAGTCTGATACTCGGCGAAGCTCAGCTGATTCATAGCATCAATTGAAATCAGGTTCAGTGCCTTTCGGCCAGTGAAAATGGTCTCGGTGCAGGCGAACAGAACGGGCAGCAGGGCCAGAATGAAGACGACTTTCTTGTTCATAAACTGTTTTGTTATCGGGTTGAAGACCCAAAGGTCGGGGTTTTTCAAAATAAACGCACAAAATAACGACGGAGTTGACCGGGTTGTGATGAAGTGCGCACAAAAAATATCAGAGCGCCAGTTTCAGAGCCGCCGGTATGATGGAAAATTCAACCGGCGTCTGGCCAAGGAACTCGCCATCGGCTTCTACCAGACAGGGTTCGTCATCAGCGGCTTCCACGCGTACGTGATCGGTCTGATAGCCTTCTATGCGCGGGTGCTCGAGCAGGGTGCCCTTGTAGAACCGTCCGCTCTGCAGCAGTACCTCCAGTTTGGGCAGCTTCCTGGCAAACGTCAGGGCCAGCAGTCCGTCGTCGGGTATGGCGTGGGGCACCAGTTGCATGCCGCCACCCGAATACCGGCACAATCCGACATTGATCGTGTAGAATTCATCTTCCACCTTTCTTCCGTTGAACATGATGCAGGCTTTTGACGGAACATACTCCAGCAGGTAACGGGCTACCGCAAGCAGATAGGAAGTTTTATTGCGGGCCGGATTTTTGAGCAGCTTCGAGCTGATGAACCCATCGTAGGCCATGCCGGCCACATTGACGAAATACCGCCGGTGCGTACCGCCATCAAGGGTGTATTCCACCAGGCCTATATCCTGTACAACCGTTTCCGGCTGTACCAGTCGCTGCAGGCGCGCGCGTGGATCGAAAGGCAGCCGGTACTGGCGGGCCCAGTCGTTTCCCGTACCGAACGGCAGCAGAGCGTAGGTGATCTGTATGGGCGGCCTGTGCTGCTGCGTAAACAACCCGTGTACCACCTCGTGATTGGTACCATCGCCGCCAATAGCCATAATCTTTTCTGCACCGGCCAGTACGGCCTCTTCTGCCAGGCGCATCGCGTGGCCCCTGTATTCCGTAAACCTGACAGTAAAATGCAAGTCCAGTTCGTGAAAAATACGTTCAACAGTTGGCCAGGCGCGACCCATAGCCCCCCTTTGTGCGGCCGGATTGGCGATGACATACCAGCGTTTCGGTTCGGCAGGAGTTTGAATCGGCCAATCGGCCCGGTCGTTTTTCAGCATGAAAATGGCGGAATCGGGGGAGAATGCGTGATGAAAACGGTAGATGGTAGCGAAGATACTCAGGGTTTAGCGATATTTGCAGGAATATGGTACAATTTCTCTTCAAACAGGAATATCGCTATCTGTGGGCAGGCGCCGGACTGCTGTTCATTGCCATCGCCGGACTGTTTCTCGATATCATGGATGTGGACGCTGCCCAGTATGCGTCCATCGCACTGGAAATGACGCAGAACGGTTCGTGGCTGCAGGTGATGCACCGTGGCGCCGACTATCTCGACAAGCCACCGCTGCTGTTCTGGTTGTCGGCAG
>JBDLWO010000308.1:0-3035 GCA_039804245.1 Bacteroidota bacterium | reverse complement strand
GTACCGATTAAATTTATTTCGATACCACTTCAGACGGCAGCACCGGGTGCCGAAGTTGCTCGTGATACGCAGGCTGTGTTTGCCGCCCGGAGTCGGTTTCAGGCTCGTGAATGTCACTGATCAGCCAAAGTGACCACCTGTTTGCCCTGCATCGGTTGCGCTCTATCTCCCCAGATGCACCAGCAACACGCTTACATCAGCCGGGTTCACACCGGAGATGCGGCTGGCCTGGCCAATGGTGCGCGGACGGATGGCCGAGAGTTTGTGCCGTGCCTCTATACTGAGCCCGGTAATGCTGCCGTAGTCGAGGCTTTCACCGAGGTGCACGTCTTCGAGGCGACTCATTTTGGCCACCATTTCCTCTTCTTTTTTGATATAACCCTCATATTTGATCGCTATTTCCGCCAGCTCGAGGAATTCATCTTCGTATTTTTCGAGCACACCGGCCAGTTCAGGCCAGGCGTCTGCCATGCCTTTTATGTCGGTCTGTGGCCGAAGCAGGATGCTGTGCAGTTTCTGCTTCTGGTTTATGGGCGCAGAATCCACTGCCGCGAGATATCCGTTGATATCATCGGGTGTTACCGAGGTGTTTCTGAAGTAATGTTCAATTTCTGCTACCGCCTGCTCTTTCGCGCGCACGCGCTCCATACGCATGTCCGCGCCCCTGACGCCGAGGCGGTGTGCAATGGGGGTGAGGCGCATGTCCGCATTGTCCTGGCGAAGCAGGATGCGGTATTCTGCGCGACTGGTAAACATGCGATAGGGCTCTTCCGTGCATTTGTTCACAAGGTCATCAATGAGTACTCCGATATAGGCTTCCGAGCGTTTCAGGACCAGCGGCTCCTGTTCCTTCACCGAGAGGGCTGCGTTGATACCAGCCATGAGGCCCTGACAGGCAGCCTCTTCATACCCCGTGGTTCCGTTAATCTGTCCGGCGAAGAACAGGTTTTTCACCAGTTTGGTCTCCAGGGTGACTTCGAGCTGGGTGGGCGGGAAGTAGTCGTATTCAATGGCGTAGCCCGGCCTGAACATTTTTACGTCCTCAAAGCCCGGAATGAGCCGCAGCGCCTTGTATTGTACATCTTCGGGCAGTGAAGAAGAGAAGCCGTTTACGTATATTTCCACGGTATCCCATCCTTCCGGCTCCACGAAGAGCTGATGCCCGTCTTTTTCGCTGAAACGGTCAATTTTGTCTTCAATACTGGGGCAGTAGCGTGGACCAAGTCCGCGGATACGGCCGTTGAACATGGGCGACTTGTCGAAACCCGTGCGGAGTGTATCGTGTACCTGTTTGTTGGTGTAAGTACTCCAGCAGCAGAGTTGACGCTGCAGTGGTGGAGTATCGGTATAGGAAAATTTGCCTGGATTCTCGTCGCCGGGCTGTACTTCCATCCGGTCGTAGTTGAGCGACCGGCCGTCCACGCGGGGTGGGGTTCCGGTTTTCATGCGTCCGGCTTCGAATCCCAGTTCCACGAGTTGTTCGGTGATGCCGAGTGCTGCACTTTCTCCTGCACGGCCTCCGCCGAACTGTTTTTCACCTATGTGTATGATACCATTCAGAAAGGTACCATTGGTGAGTACCACAGCCTCCGATTCGATTTCGAGACCCATACCCGTGACAATACCCTTTACACGCCCGTCCTTTACAATCAGGCCGCGCACCATTTCCTGCCAGAAGTCAATCAGCGGGTGTTGTTCGAGCATGGAACGCCATTTGGCAGCGAACATCATCCGGTCGCTTTGTGCGCGCGGGCTCCACATGGCAGGCCCCTTGGATCGGTTCAGAATGCGGAACTGCACAGCGGAGTGGTCGGTTACAATGCCCGAGTAGCCCCCGAGCGCGTCCACCTCGCGCACAATCTGCCCTTTGGCCACGCCACCCATTGCGGGGTTGCAGCTCATCTGGGCGATTGTCTGCATGTTCATGGTGGCCAGCAGTACTTTTGCGCCGAGGTTGGCGGCACCAACGGCTGCTTCACAGCCTGCGTGTCCTGCGCCAACGACTATGACATCGTATTTTGGAAACATTTTCCGGTTTTCGGTTTTTGCATTTATGCTCCGTACAGCGGGAAGCGTGCCATCATGTTGTTCACTTCTGCGCGCACTTTTGCCTGTACAGAGGCATCATCGTGGTGTGTGATTACCTCATCCATCCAGGCTACTACCTGACGGCAGTCGTCTTCCTTCAGTCCGCGGGTAGTAATGGCAGCTGTGCCCACACGTATGCCCGAGGTTGTCATCGGAGGTTGTGGATCGAAAGGGATCATATTTTTATTGACCGTGATGTCAGCAAGTCCCAGTGCAAGGTCTGCTGCCTTCCCGGTTACATTTTTTCTGCGCAAGTCAATGAGCATCAGGTGATTGTCGGTTCCGCCCGAGATAATGTCATATCCTCTGGAAACGAATTCCGAGGCCATTGCCTGTGCGTTGTTGATCACCTGTTGGCCGTATTCCCTGAATGAAGGGTCCAGTATTTCACCGAATGCAACAGCCTTGGCGGCGATAACGTGCTCCAGCGGGCCGCCCTGCATGCCCGGGAATACACCGCTGTCGAGGATAGCCGACATTTTAATCGGATCACCTTTTTTGGTGGTACGTCCCCACGGATTGTCGAAGTCTTTGCCCATCATAATGATACCACCACGAGGACCGCGCAGTGTCTTGTGGGTGGTGCTGGTCACAATATGACAGTGTGGAACGGGGTCATTGAGCAGACGGGCGGCGATGAGCCCGGCTGGGTGTGCAATATCGGCGAGCAGCAGTGCGCCCACCGAATCGGCAATCTGGCGGAAGCGGGCATAGTCCCAGTCGCGTGAGTAGGCGGAAGCCCCGCAGATGATCAGTTTGGGTTGGTGTTCGAGCGCTTTCTGAGCCACCTTGTCCATGTCTATCCGACCGGTATCAGGCTCAACTCCGTAGAAAAAAGGCTGATACACTTTGCCGGAGTAGTTCACCGGAGAGCCATGAGAGAGGTGGCCGCCATGAGCCAGATCGAATCCGAGAATCTTGTCGCCGGGTTGCAGACAGGCCAGGAA
>JBDLWO010000307.1:0-47212 GCA_039804245.1 Bacteroidota bacterium | reverse complement strand
ACATCTATCATGCTGACAAACATTATATTACAACTCCATTACATCCACCATCCTGTAACCCCCTGATTCATCAGGGGGCCAAAACCATCCACCAAAACACATCTATCATGCTGACAAACATCACATCAACAGAGACGAACCACAGATTATGCCAAATCCGGAACAGGACACGCTGGTTTCCCGGGCATCCCGTTGCCCTTTCAGGGCTGAGCTAGTCCGGAATAACGGCTCATAGAATCTGTAAATATTATTCATTATCAATTTATTACAAATATAAAATTTATTATAAATGGCACACATTATCCAGGAGCGTAACCGGATACAGGTACTTGTTTTCTTTCCCGAATTATCCGGTAACTGCAAGGTTGCTTTTTCCTGAAAAATGTATACCCTTCACAAAAAACTATCAAATTTTACGTTCGATCTGATGATGTTGATCAGCTTTTGATGACACGCCCGAAATACATACGCTTCAGGCCCAGCACCCGCACCTGATAGATGCCTGCCGGGAAGCTGTCGAGCGCCATATTTCCGTGCCACTCATTACTCCAGCGCGACAAACGACCCCGCTGAACCAGCTTGCCATACTGATCGAACACTTCAAATCTGACCGATGCGGCATTTTCCGCATTGTTGATCAGAATATGTGCAATTCCGGTTGTAGGATTGGGGGAAACCGTCATTCCTGATACCCATACCGGTTCATCTGCACTGCTTGTTTCCAGCAGAACATCCGTTTGAATCAGGCAACTGTCGGCATCAATGCATGTAACAGTGTAAAATCCGGGGAGCAGGTTTTCAAAACGCGCCGAGTCCTGAAATATGATATTGTTAAGGGAGAACAGATAAGGTGGTGTACCTCCTGTCGCTGTAGCTGCAATGACGCCATCATTGACGCCGGCCGCCGATGGTGGCGTGACTGATACGTTGATCTGCAAATTCGAGCAGGCATTGACTGCGCAGAACGGGAATGAAATCTCTGAACCAAAATTTTCGCCGAAATATTCGATCAGATTCGAGCCTTGCCAGGTGACATAGACAATGCCGCCCGGCATGCCATTGCCTCCGCTGTCGTGCAGCCGGAATATGTAGCAGCTGTCGCGTTCCAGACAGGAGTTGATCACATAATAACCGAACGGCTGATCAAACGGACCACCACTTGCGAGTACCGCGCCCTGTGCGTTCAGGATTTCCCAGGTAGTCTCACCCGGATTGTCGTCGGGGGTAATCGTGACATTGATATCAGCCCTGGCAGGGTCAATATCGAAGTTGAGTACTTTCTGGTTGTTGAAGGGCGCTTCGTCAATGCCCAGTCCGTCCACGTCATTGATATACACCTCCAGATCGTTCTGACCGGCAGAAAGCCCCTGAACAGTCAGGCTGATTTCGCCGGTTGTCCCCGGTTCTGCGGCAAGCGTGACATTACCCTGCGATGGCTGTAAAATTCCATTCAGGTTGACCTGCAGGCCCACCTCATGTTGATTTCCGACACCGTTATTCCTGATTTTGAGAATAAAATCGGCGTAACTCGTGTCGCTGCATGCATACAACGGGATAATTTCCGTCAGTTCCAGATCACGCCCGTACAGGTGCCTGACAACAGCAGAGATAGTGTCGTTGGAGGTATCTTCATCGCTTCCCACCGTTGCCTTTAGTTCAAAGGGATAAACGGCGCCCACACTGCCCAGATCTGCTTCTGTGGCAAAAGTGTGAATAGCCGTAGCGCCGGGTGCGAACGGACCGGTTGCCGTTTCGGTTACCCAGCTGCCTCCACTGATCCGGTACGAGAGCGTTGCGGTATTCTGCTGGTTGAGTCCGAAGTTCCTGAAACGGACACTGACGGGCTCATTGCCGGTCAGGCCGGCGCCTGTAGCCGGACTGACAAGGCCGAGAGCGCCCACATCTGATGTCTTCCTGACGGGCGAGCATATCGTGAAAACCTGATCCTGTCCGGTGGCCTCTGTTATCTCCACCATGACCTCATCGAAGATATTGCGCAGTACGAAATGGCCCTTCCAGCTGAAGTTGACGGCTCTGAGCAGCAGTTTATAGCACTGGTTATCGTCGGCACAAATACGGGCATTGGGTTGCTGTGCGCTCACGTCACCCATACTGAGCAGCTGATTGGTGAGCGATCGGAGTTCCCAGTGCAACACACCGACGTCGGTTTGTGATTCAGCGCTCAGGTAGGTACCGTCGGAGTTGCCGAAGAACTTGACAAAAAGGGTATCATTGTTGATACGCTCGTCCTGCACACCATTGGGCAGTGTGGTATAGGCGCGCAGACCGTTCAGTCCATTCAGGATGCCGGTGGCATACAATTCAATCGTATCGCGCTCACCGGGGCCGAGATTACCCGTCCAGTCATACACTTTCCATGTCTGCGAATTGATTCTCCAGTTGATCCGGGCGCTGTTCATATCGGCGCCAGAGGCATTTTTCAGGATAATGGCGAAGTCTGTTTCCGTTCCGCAAACCAGGCCGGGCAGGTTGTATTTACCGGGCAGAGCAGCATCGTTACCGGTGAGTTTTTGCACCGTAGCCACCAGCGTATCATTTCTGACAAACTGATCGGGAGCCCAGTGCGTGATAATCCTGAAGTTGTAATTCTTCCCCGGGACAGTCATGGCGACAGTCGGGGTGAAGGTATGCGTAGTGAAACTGCCGGCTTCGAGCGTATCGTTTATCGTTTCAGTCGTCACGAAGGTGCCTTCAAAATAGAGAGACACACTGAACTGGCTGGCAGGAAGCAGGCCGTTGTTGGATATTTTCACGGTCACCTGTTCATTGGCTCCGAGAAAAGCGGATGGTTCGGGAGCTGTTATCAGTTCGGGTTTTATATCGAAAGTATCCCTTTGCACCTTGAAGGAAGCGATCCTGGTTCCCCAGGTGGCCTGATTGTCGGGCTGGTACTCACCTGTGAACCAGAATGTGCGTCCGTCATACGGGTCAACAGCCATATTGCTGTAATCGCCCCAGCGGAACGACTGATGGCTGGCTCCGCCCGGCGCCATTTCAAACTCTTCGATCGTCATCTGGCCGGCAGGATCGCCATTTCGATGGCCCGTGAGGTACAGACCAGGATATACTGATTCACTCATGCCGGTGTATCCCAGGCCAATATTTCCGGCCTCATCCATACATATAGTACCGGTGATACGGTTCATCGCCTGCGTGGGCGCGTGCGTACCCTGCTGGTATATCTGCCAGTCGCCGCTGCCGGATTTCCTGAGTTCGTACCAGCGCACCTGTGCATCGCCACCATCGCCGGTTTGACCCGACACATCGGTGACATGGTTCATCACCACAGACTCGTGCGTGCCGAAATTCTGGTAAGGCGCCCTGTACATGAAGTTGTTTTCGAAGGCCGTTACCCGGGGTGCATTGTCAGGCTGTTCGATACAGTCGAACAGAGAGGAGCCGTAGCAAACCCGGGTTTCAAAAGGAGCCGGATAGAGTTTTACGGGCCCGTCAATATGGCTGTTTGTGGTGTTGGCCCAGTCGAGGAACACTTCCCAGTACTGAATCTGGTCCACGCCACCCTCCCAGGCATCATCATAGACCCGGAACATATAGCCCGGACTGCCGGCAGGTGGAGCAGGACCAGAGTCCCAGTCGGCGCCGGTAGCCGGTTGAAAACCGATAGACTGATAATTCGGCATTTCAAAGCGATAAATACCGAACGTTGGTTCGTTATTCAGCATCGCTGTGCGGTCGAGAGCGTATCCGGCACAGACATTGCTGTTTACAATCTCATTGACCGTGATGAAATAGGCATTTTTCCAGATATAGAGTTTCGGGTAATCGGGGAAGCCGAGCGTCTGGAGCAGATAGACCTTCCAGCCGCCTGTGGGATCGCTAGTTTCAGAAATACCGATGAATAACTGTTTGTCGGCAAAAGGGTTACTGCCGTTAGCCTGAATTTCCATCATAACCCACCGTTCAGCTGCGTGATCGTAGGAGATAATCGGATCGCCGAGTGTGGGCAGACCGAATGAGCCCCAGATAGTAGCCGTGAGTGCCGGACCGTAAACTGACTCACCGGTAATTTTATCCCACACCTGAAACCACGCCCCGCCGCCGGAGTTTACCATCTGAACATAATGGTCCTTGCCGATATCGCCGGAGGGATCGGGCGGATACACGCCGAAAGGATCGCGCAGCCCCTCGATATTAAGGCCCTGAATAATTTCCGGGCCACTCCCATCTGCCACAGGCAATTGTTTTGACACCAGCGGATCTCCACCCTGTGCCGGCTCGGCAGCCGCATTGTGCTGCGGATTGCGTTTGAAATAGTTTTTCTTTTCATACAGGCCAGCGGGAGCCTGACCTGAAAAAGTGGTTACTGGCTGTATGTCCCTCAGAGCAGGCACCCCGCCCAGCAAATGTCCCTGGGAAAACTTGGGCGGACAGGATTGTACCTCACTGCGATCGGCCTGCGCGAGCGCAGCCGTACACAGGCAGGCAAGAAAAAAGGAAAGTAGCTGTTTCATGTAAAGAGTGGTGATGGAAAATTGTTCGGGTGTCGGATACAGACCGGCTTTCGGAGTTTGTTCAGGATTCTCTGCCGATGGCAAAAATAAGCGTATTTTTTTGTCAGTTTTTGCCTTTTTGAAGGCGCATAGCCGGAGCTACGCAACTGAAAAAAGGTGAAAAATGGCGAAAAATGAGCCGTTTTTGACTCGGCGAGAGAATTTTGAACAAACTCTTAATCCGGTTTCGGGAAATTGAAACTGTCTCTGGATTTGTCAGGTGGTACAACGGGAGGCCTCGGATATTCGGACTGATACTCGCGGAATGGCCCATAAACGGGTTTCTTCCTCACCTGTTTACGCTCCGGAAGCAATCCGATCATCGCAGAAAGAAAAAGGAAAAAGAGAATGACCCATCCCCAGTATTCGTGTGGTTTGAAAGGCGTCACATAACGAAATTCATGCAGTTCAGCATCGTCTCCCAGATAGGGAGCCGGACGCCTTGAAGCAGCCGTTTCATTCACAGAGGCCTCAACCCGCCTGCCAAGCCAGAATTTCTCCTCGTTCAGGCGCAGGTACAGCAGTTTCACCAGCGCAGCCACCGACTCAGTTATACTCAGCCATGCTTCATCGGGATTTTTATGCTCCGCCACCGACTTCCCGTTCAGCATCGGATCGTAAGACGCCAGCCGGGATGTTTCCCTCCAGCGGCATGGACTCAAAATGATATTGAAAAGAAAAGGACCTGAAAAATCATCACCGTTTATCCTGCGGTGTGCAGCAACATCAATATCCTGATCTACTGATTTATTAATCAGTGATTTATAGCTTGACAAAAAAATGTATATGTGGGCTCTCTCGCGTCTTTTCTGAATAATCCGGGCGTATTTGGGACGAAGATCGGGTTGTTTGTACCAGAAAAGCAGGATTTGCCAGGGCAGCGGGAGGGGTTCGGGGGCTGGTGGAGGCTGATTGTACCAGATATTGACTTCATCGCGCATGGGGTACAGCCATTTCAGCAGTACCTGCAACTGGGGTTTATCCTCAGGCGCGTGCGAGATGAAGATGTTCACTTTTATCTTGTTCATGTTTTCAGAATTGGGTGGGGTCCAGGGGCTTGCCCTCCAGCCAGTCAACATACTCCACCGAGCCAAGTCTGAATTTGACTGGTATTCCGGTGCCGGAAGTTGACTGATAGTGTTCGAGCCTGCAGAAAAAAGGGAGTTTTGCAGCAGACTGAACGGGCATGAATACAACTGGTCGGGGTTGTTGCAGCAGATTCAGTTTATACGTATCTTTTGGCGGCAGTTTCAGTGCATTTGCATAATGGTATGTCACCGTCTGTCCGGAACAAAGACCGGAAAACAGCAGAAAATACGCGGCGAAAAGACCTGCTCTGATCATGATTGTTGTGCAAATGTAGGGCAAGAAACTGTTCAATGGTAATTGAAAAGTATCAGTGCTGTTAAAAGACAGCATTTGTCATTTCCCTTTCCCGGCGTTGATGCCCTGCAAACCGCCTGTATGCACTGCAATAATATGGCTTCCGTCGGGGAAGTAACCGGAAAGAACGAGCTCCGCAATCCGGAACATCATTTTTCCGTTATAGATCCAGTCGAGGGTCACTCCTTGGTTTTTACTGAAATTACTGATAAAATCGAGTATTTCGGGGGTTGTTTCTGCAAATTTGAGTGGTCTGGAAGGATTTATGATTTCATAACCGGCCCACTTGTCAAATCCTGCATTCCGCATTCGGGCATCAATTCCGGCACGATCAACGCCATAGGGCGCTGCCGGGAAAACCAGCACCCTCCCCCACCCTGCCGCGCCAGCAATAACACCGGCTGCGGTACATCCCGTGCCGGCCGGCACACAAATAAATATATTTCCGGCAACATCAGAACCGAGCTGACGCCGTGTTTCCGTTGAAATGGCCGCGCAGCTGCGTACCGATTCGGGCGAGTCACCACCTTCGGGCAGCCATTCGTAACCGGAAAGCTGCCTGTTGCCCAGATATGCGGCTACTGTTGGGGTATCCGTCTTTTTAAGCACGTCATAATCTGCTTTGGGAACCGGAAACAGTTTCATTCCGTTATTAACTGCAAAGGCAAGGGTGGGATTATCGGGTGCGATAAAAGATCCCCTGACCACAGCTGCAGTCGGGAACCCGAAAATCCGTCCGGCAGCGGCCAGGGCGTGCAGGTGATTGGAGAACGGCCCACCGAAGCTGAGCACACCGTGTTCCACCTCGTGCGCCCGCGCGAGCAGGGGCCCGAGTTTTCTCCATTTGTTGCCCTGTACCTCCGGATGAAGCAAATCATCGCGTTTCAGATACAACTGATGTCCTTCAAACGGAGCCGGCCGGACAATTTCCAGATCACTAATTATCGGTCTTAACACCTGTTTGCTATTTTTTCCTTTCTTTTGCTGCTGCTACTGTTGTGGTACACCCCGAATATGGCTCAAAGACTAAACCGATTCTAACAGATGAACCTGCGGACACTGATTCTGATTATCTCCATGTCAATCTGGCAACTGGCCACAAGTCAGGCGCAAAATTACGTCATG
This sequence comes from Bacteroidota bacterium, assembly GCA_039804245.1. Lineage (GTDB taxonomy): Bacteria > Bacteroidota > Bacteroidia > Chitinophagales > Saprospiraceae > M3007. The sequence continues at coordinate 40,172 of JBDLWO010000307.1, read as the reverse complement.
AACGGCACGCCGGTGAACGATTGTTCGGGTACTTTCTTCGATCCGGGCGGTGAATCGGGCGGTTATGGCAACAATCAGAATCTGACCACCACGATCTGCTCCGACGGCAGCGATGGCACACATATCAGACTGAGTTTTTCGGGGGCCGATCTGGCTCCGGGCGATTTGTTGTGCATATACGACGGAAATAATGTGGGTGCCCCGCTGATTGCCTGCAACACCGATTACAATCCGGGTCAGCCATTTCTGATTCAGGCCACTGCGGTTAATCCGGGTGGCTGTCTGACTGTGTCTTTTGTTTCAGACGGAAATGGAACCGGGCAGGGTTGGGCTGCAGCCATTGCCTGCGTACCATCTTGCCAGTCAGTGCTGGCCGAACTGGTTTCGACAAATCCGGCAGCCGCGCCAGCTGATACAGGCTGGATTGATATTTGCCCCGGAGAACGGGTGTTCTTCAATGGTGCTGGTGTGTATCCGCAGAATAACTTTGCTTATGCACAATCGGATCAGACCACCACTTTTGAATGGAATTTCGGCGATGGTGGCATCTCATACGGCCCCAACACCTCCCACCGCTTCGATAAACCGGGCGGTTATTATGCCCAGCTATTCCTCACGGATGCGAAAGGCTGCAGAAGTACCAACCTGATCAATCAGCGTGTACGTGTGGCCCCCCGTCCCTCATTCCAGCTCAACTCCCAGCTTGACCAGACAATATGCGCGGGAGATACGATTCACCTGAGTGCCACTACCAGTGGACAAGGTGGCGCCCTGCTCAGCGTGACTCCCATCCCTTCTTCTTTTCAGGTAGAGGGCAGCCGCGCCGACTCGCTGGCACTGCCCGACGGAACCGGAATCCCCTACGAAACCAGCATTTTTTTCTCGGAGTTTTCCCCCGGACAAGTGATGACCAGCGCTTCCGATCTCGAAAGCATTTGCGTGGATATTGAACACTCCTGGGCGCGTGATGTGGAAATATCCCTCACCTGCCCCAACGGCCAGAGTATCATCCTGCACGACCACCCGGGTAATATCGGCGGAGAGGTTTTTCTGGGCGAACCCAACGACAACGATAATATCTTCCCGATACCGGGACTTGGCTACAACTATTGCTGGGTAAATAATGCCCCCAATCCGACATGGATTCAGTTTGCCAATACGACCCTGGGCGGCTCGGGAACGCTGCCACAGGGAGACTACAGTCCGTTCGACCCGTTCTCCGACCTGATCGGATGCCCCCTGAACGGAGAATGGACCATCACTGTGACGGATTTGTGGCCTATTGACAACGGATTTATTTTCAACTGGTCGCTGAAATTCAGGGACGAACTGTATCCCGATATCGAGCAGTTTACCCCCGGCCTGGTCAGCTGGACCTGGAATAATCACCCTTCTGTTTTTCAGTTTTCGGCTGATTCCATTTCTGCAGCCCCTCAGAATGCCGGTACCGCAGGCTATAAATTCACTGTAAATGACGCATTCGGCTGCACCTGGGATACGCTGCTCACAGTAGCCGTTCTGCCCCCGACTCACCCCGACTGCCATTCCTGCGGACCTGTATCAGATGTAATTCCGGATACCACTGTCTGCTCCGGCATCCCTGTAGTAATCAACGCTGCCGCCCTGGCTCCGCCCAATCAGGAAGTCCGGTTTGAGGCTTACCCCGAGTACCGGTTCGGCAACGGCAATCACCCCCACGCCAACCCCTACCTGAGCCCTATCAATATCAACAGTCTCGGTTACAGTCTGCTCACCCTGCCTGCCGCACAGATCACATCGGTATGCATGGATATAGAAACCGATTTCGATGCGGATCTGAATATATTTCTCCAGGCGCCCAGCGGACAACTGCTGGAGCTGAGTACCGGAAACGGCGGTTCCGGAGACAATTACAAGATTACCTGTTTCACACCTTCAGCCACCACCTCCGTTATCGGACAACCAGCTCCATTTAACGGCACTTTCCGGCCGGAGGGCAACTGGAATGCACTGCAGGGCGCCGGCGTAAACGGCAACTGGGCTCTTCGCGTATCCGATGGTTTCGCTCCCAATCAGTACGGAACCGTAAAATGGTGGAGTATCGGTTTTAATGTCAACAATAATGTGACCTACAGCTGGAGTGGCGGACCCGGACTTTCCTGCAACAACTGCGCAGCCCCGGTCGCCACGCCTGCCACCACCACCACCTGGCAGGTACAGGCCAACAACGCCTTCGGTTGTCAGTACAATGATACCATGACAGTCACAGTAGCCACCTTTTTTCCGGCGCCTGCCGGACTGATGCTGGTGAGCCAGTCGATGGGCAGCATGACCTGGAGCTGGAACCCGGTCAGCGGTGCTGGCAGCTATGAAGTCAGTGTAGATGGCGGAGTATGGCAGCCGGCAAACGGAAGTACCTCCCACACTGTTTCCGGACTCACCGGCGGACAAATGGTACAGCTCGATGTACGGGCTGTCAGTCCTGGCTGTACCTCTCTGATTTCAAATATTATCAGTACTTATAATGGTTGCGGACTGATCGTGCAGCCCGGTCAGATTGTCGGGGTAACCTGCCGCGGCCGTTCTGATGGAAGTATAGCGGTGACAGCATCCGGGGGCACAGAACCATACCAGTATATATGGAATAACAACCAGACTTCACCTGCACTCGCCAGCATACCGGCAGGCACCTATACTTTATCTGTTACTGACGCCAATTCGTGCGAAGCTTCCATACAGATCCAGATTACCGAGCCACCAGCCTTTGTAACAGACAGTACCCGGGTGAAACAGGTTTCATGTTTCGGCGGGAATAACGGCATAGCGGGAATATTTGTATCCGGCGGAACAGGCCCCTACTCCTACCTGTGGAATACAGGCCAGACAACCAGCCTGATTACTTCTCTGCAAGGTGGCGCCTATTCAGTAACGGCGACAGACTCCAAAGGATGTACGGTTGCTTCCAGCGCTTCAATAGCGGCTCCTCCCGATCTTGGCCTTGCCTTCTCTGGTGTAGTTCAGGAGCGTTGCCCGGGCGCGTGTGCGGGAGAAGCCACTGTTTCGGCCTCCGGGGGGGTATTCCCCTACAATCTGGCATGGAGCAGCACCGGAATTGCACCCGGAACCACCACAGCGGTCAATTTGTGTCCGGGCACCTATACCGTTACCGCCACCGATGCCAATGGATGTACAGAAACCGGATCTGTCGTGATCAATCCGGTGGCACCAATGGTCGCCGGTTTTGTTTCCGCCGCACCTGTTTGTGTCGGCGTGCAGAACGGAAGTGCAGCTGTTTCAGTAACAGGTGGTACAGCTCCCTACAGTTATGTATGGGAGAACGGCGCTACCACCAGCGCAGTCAATAACCTCGCTTGCGGAGCGCACAGCGTTACAGTGGTTGATTTCAACGGCTGCACCAGCGCCTGGGCGGTACAACTCGATTGCCCGACAGCCATCACATTCGCAACGCCATCCACCACCCCGACCCCGTGCTTCGGTCAGCCCGGCGGATCTGCCACTGTACAGCCAATCGGAGGTCAAACGCCCTACACCTACGTATGGAGCAATGGCCAGACTACCCAGTCGGCCACCGGACTGACTGCCGGAAACTACACACTGACCGTCACCGACCAGAAGGGTTGTACAGCCTCCGTTCAGGCTCAGGTGGGTCAGCCCCAGGCGATCTCAGCTGCTGTCAGCGCCACACCAGCTTCCTGTTTCGGGAGCTCCAATGGTCAGGTGAGCCTCTCGGCAACTGGAGGAACGGCCCCTTATACTTATATATGGTCGCAGGGAAGTACAGCCCAGTCGGTAAGCGGACTGTCGGCAGGAACATATACGGTCACAATCACAGATGCCAACAACTGCGTTTCGACCTCCAGCGGTTTGGTTAGCCAGCCCACACAACAGGTACAGGTACAGGTCAGTCAGGTACAGGCCGCCTGTTTCGGTGAGCAGAATGGCATAGCTGCTGCAACTGCTTCAGGTGGTACAGGGCCCTGGCAGTTCAACTGGAGCAACGGAGAAACCGGGTCAAATGCCAGTGCCCTGGCGGCAGGCGTCTACAGCGTAACAGCAACAGACCTGTCCGGTTGTACAGGCACCTCCTCATTCCAGATGAGTGAATTGCCCGGGATTCAGGTTAATGTCTCTTATATTAATCCCACCTGTGCAGGAGTACCCAATGGTATCGCGGAGATCAATCAACTTTCGGGCGGACTCGGCATGGGTAATGTCAGCAAATACCACTACAACTGGGGGGTACCCGGTGCATCCGACGAACCGGTGATACTGATGTTGCCGGGAAATGCCGGCTACACCCTGACAGTGAGTGATTTTCAGGGATGTACCGGAACATTCACCTTTTTCGTGGGCGAACCACCTGCGCTGACCCTGACAGCCACCGGGAATCCGGCCAGCTGTGCGGCAGGCGCCGATGGAAGTGCCACAGCAGGACAAATAACCAATGCCATCGGTCAGGTTTCCTTCGAATGGAGCAATGGAGCCACCACCCCGGCAGTTCAACAGTTATCCCCGGGGTTCTACAACGTGACAGTCACTGATTCCAGAGGATGCACAGCTGAAGCAGCCGTTTCAGTGGGGGCGCCTCCACCATTGCAGGTTTCACTGCGGCCGGAAGATCTCACCTGTCACGGCAATAATGATGCATCACTCGAAAGCATCGTTTCCGGGGGTACACCATCCTACAGCTACTCCTGGAACAACGGCGCCACCACCGAAAATCTGAACAATATAACCGCCGGAACATATACCCTTACTGTATATGATGCCAACGGTTGTACCGGAACATCCGCCAGAATCATCGAGGAGCTGCCGGCACCTCAACTGTTCGTCAACGGCGTTGATCCCACCTGTTTCGGCGAACGGAACGGCCGATTCATGCTCTCCGTACAGGGTGGCACCGCCCCCTGGGCATTCAGTATCAACAACGGGCCCCTTACTCCCGGAGGCAACTTCCTGGCCCTGGGAGCCGGCACATACCAGTTCAACGCCCTGGATGCCAACGGCTGCACAGTATCAGGCAGCAGCAGCCTGTCACAACCGCCCCCGCTGCAGGTAACCCTGCCCGCCGATACTACCCTGACACTCGGCGACAGTCTGTACCTGACAGCATCTGTTTCAGGCGCCTCCGGATTACCAGCCTTTCAATGGAGCAGCCTGTGGAACGACACTTTCATTTGTACCGACAGCAGCATGTGCGACGAACTGCTTGTTCACCCGACCATCAACAACCGGTTCACCGTGACAGTCACCGATGAAAACAGGTGTTCCGCAAGCCAGTCAGTCAGGGTCAGCATATTCACCCCGAGAGGATTATATGTACCCACGGGATTCAGTCCGAACGAAGATCAGGTAAATGACCTGCTTGTAGTGCACGGCACAGGCAGCCAGCTGGAGGAAATTGTCACTTTCAGCGTTTATGACCGCTGGGGTGAGCTCGTTTACGAAGATCAACACTTCCCTGTTAACGAGACCAGCCGCGGCTGGGACGGCAGTTTCCGCGGAAAGCCCTGCAATCCGGGCGTATTTGTGTGGGTGCTGGAAGCTCTTTACCGCGACGGAAGAAAAGAGTTGCTGAGAGGTAACGTCACACTTGTCAGATAATTCATATTCATAATTGTTAAAAAACAACAAGTGCAGAAGATTTTTCTTTTACTTCGCCCTGAAATCCCATTCATCGTCGAATTTCAATCTTAACACCACAATGAAAAACATTACCCGACCGATTTTCTTTTTTGCCCTGTTGCTGACATTCCTGAGCCAGTTGAAAGCCCAGGACCCGCGTTTTTCCCAGTATTATGCCTCACCCTGGAACCTGAATCCTGCCATGACGGGTCTGTTCAATGGCAGCTGGCGGGTTACGGGCAACTACCGCGACCAGTGGGGCAGTTTCCTGGCGCCTGTTCCTTTCAGAACGTACTCCGCCGCTTTTGAACAGCGTATCCAGGTAGGCCTCAAGAATGATTATGCCACATTTGGTATTGGCGCTCTGCACGACGAGGCCGGTACGGCCCGCTTTGTTCAGAACAAGGCGCATCTGGGAGGAGCATTTCTGAAACAACTGTCCGGCGGCCCCCGACGCGCCGATCAGTATCTGTCTGCAGGCGCCCAGATAGGTATGGGGCAACACAGTATTGACTGGAGCAGGCTCTGGTTCAGCCGACAGTTTGACGCCGGCACGGAGGCGCCTGATCTGAACGCTGCCAGCGGTGAGGCTGGCGCCAATGCGGCCTCCAATGCATGGCTCGACTTCAATGCCGGACTGATGTGGTATGCACTTTTCGAAAACGGCGCCACGCTGTACGCAGGCGGGGCCATGCACCACCTCAACAATCCGGTTATTTCCCTTACCGGCAACGACTCGGAAACGCTTTATTCCCGCTGGACAGCCCATGCCGGCGGCGAATTCCCGCTTTCTCACAACCTCAGCCTGCTTCCCGGGGTGCTGGTCATGCAACAGGGGCCGGCCTTTGAGTCCGATTTCGGCATGAGCGTCCGGTATTCCAACAACGACCTGAACGAACTCGCCCTGCGCGCAGGCGCCTGGGCCCGCGTGGGAAACCGCCTTGAAAACGGCCTGCAGGCCGATGCTGTTACTGTCGTCGGAATGCTCGAACTCAATCGCTGCGTACTCGGACTGAGTTATGACATTACCGTATCCAGCCTGTCGGTAGCCAATAACTCCCGCGGTGCTTTTGAACTGTCTTTCAGCTACTATCATCCGGGCACACGCAGAACGCGGGTACAGTGCCCCAACTTTTAAATTTCATGAAAAAATCTGTCATCCTGTTCCTGCTTCTGCCCCTGTTTTCTGCGGGGCAAAACCTGAAAGTACAGCCTCAATACCCCAAAGCAGGTGAATTGCTTCGGGTAGAGCTCGATTTTTCCAACTCCCCCGTTGCCGGTGCTGAAAGCATGGAGCTGGTTGTCCTGGAACACGCCGGCGGAAAGGTGCAGGCTGTTGACGCCGCTGTCACCAGAACAGGCAATGTCGTAACCGGCATGTTCAACCTTGACAATAATTCCAGGGCGCTCATGATTTTTGCCCGGAATACAGAAAAGGACGATGTATTCGATAATAACAGGAAAAAGGGACATTTCGTTCGTATTCACGACAGTCAGGGTAAAGTTCTGCCCGAATCACTGGGCGCTGAGGCTACATTGATTCAATTGTATGGCGGCGTGGCGGGCCTCGACAAAGATCCGGGCCGCGTACTCGACTTGCTGAATGAAGGTATCAAACAAAACCCGGAGATCAGGGCGGCAAACTGTATCGCTCTGCTGAATGCTACCTCGGCCCTCTATGGAGGCAACAAATCGGGAGGTCAGGTGGATGCGCTCACCACCGAACTCGATCAGCTGGCAGGCATTTCGGAAGCGGACCTGCTCATGCTCGTCAGATTCTACGAAAGAAATAACAAGGCAGATCGCGCGGAAGCCACCAAAAAGAAAATCCGTACCCAGTTTCCCAAAGGTACCCTGGTACGCCAGGATGCCCGTACTGCCATAGAAATGGAAGCGGACCTGGCCAGGGCAGAGGTGCTTGTTGCTGAATATACCAGAAACTATCCTGCTCAAACGGACAAAGAAATTCAGGAAACGAGTGGTCTTTATACCATGCTGGCCGGCAAGTACGGCGACCAGAAAAACTGGGAAAAGATGTTCAGTATCGCTGAAAAAGCAACCACAACGGCCCGCGCTTCCATGTTCAACAACTTCGCGTGGGAACTTGCCCAGAAAGGAGAGTCACTCGAGGAAGCACTGAAAATGGCAGCCATGGCAACCGAAATTTCCCGCAGGGAGATCAACACACCCACTCCGGGATCAAAGCCCTCTCCTTATATGAGCGCCCAAACATGGGCACGTCAGCGAGAATATAATTTTGCCATGTATGCCGATACTTACGCCTATATACTGGGTGCAAAAGGCGAACACAGGAAAGCGGCTCAGTTAGAGGCCGAGGTGATCCGGATAAACAAGGGCGAAGATGCCGACATGAATGAAAGGTACACCAGTTACCTTGAAAAGGCTGCCGATCCGTCTCTCCGCTACAAACTGGAAGAGTTTATCATCAAAGGTCAGGCTACCTCAGGCATGAAAGACATGTTCAAACGCCTCTATTCGGCGGAAGATCATTCAGAAGGTGGTGCCGGCGTCTATCTCGAAAAACTCGAAGCAGCCGCCAAAGCAGCCAAACACGAGGAAATGCTCAGGAGTATGGGCAGTGATCCGGCCCCGGCATTCGCACTGACGAACATGAAAGGGGAAACCGTTTCTCTCGAGGCACTCAGGGGCAAAGTTGTGATTGTTGACTTCTGGGCTACCTGGTGTGGCCCCTGCAAAGCCTCATTCCCCGGCATGCAAAAAGCGGTCAATCTCTATAAGGATGATCCGAATGTGGCGTTCCTGTTTGTTGATTGCTGGGAACGTGGCAGTGACAAACCCAAAATTGCGTCCGACTTCATCACCGGCAAGGGTTACACGTTTAATGTTCTCATTGATCAGGACGACAAGGTAGTATCATCTTTCGGTGTGTCAGGTATCCCCACCAAGTTTGTTATTGACCCCGCCGGCCGCATTGCCTTCAGGGCAGTAGGCTATGAAGGCAGTGAAGACGGACTTGTAGAGGAGATGCAGGCTATGATCGAAGCCGCAAGGAGCCGGGCAAACTGATCCCGTCTTTCAGGAATATCCTGGTGCGTTCCATATCCTCGCTGATTATTCTGTCAGATTCCAGTTTCGGAACCACCTGTCTGTAGCGCTCCAGTACGGCTTCAATGGCCGTGCCGGAGCGCATCGGGCGCCTGAATTCCAGCGCCTGGGCAGCCGTCATAAATTCTATGGCGAGCAATCGCTCCAGATTCAACACCACTCTTCTGGCCTTGGTGGCAGCATTGGCTGCCATACTCACATGATCCTCCTGACCATTGCAACTGACTATGCTGTCGGCAGAGGCTGGCGTACACAGCGTCTTGTTCTGACTCACAATCGAGGCTGCTGTGTATTGAGCGATCATCAGTCCGGAGTTGAGGCCGGGATCGGGAGTAAGGAAAGCCGGAAGGCCACGCTGACCGCCAATTAACTGATAAATACGCCGCTCGGCGATGCTGCCCAGCTCCGATAGTGCCAGCGCCAGGTGATCGAGCGGAAGTGCCAGTGGCTGTGCATGAAAATTGCCGCCGGATACAATCAGATCAGAATCAGGGAAAATATTCGGGTTATCGGTCACGGAGTTGATCTCCGTAACTACCGCTCCGATGATATATTCGAGGGCGTCCTGACTGGCTCCATGTACCTGGGGCACACAGCGGAAAGCGTACGGATCCTGTACACTCGTTTTGGCAGATATGGCAATTTCACTACCTTTCAGTATATCCAGAACAGCAGCAGCAGTTTCCACCTGCCCCCTGTGCGCGCGTACCTGATGGATATGCGCGTCTAACGGCGAAAGCCGGCAATTGAAGGCATCATAGCCCAGTGCAGCATTGAAATTGGCCTGATCCAGCAGCCGGAGGCTCTCCAGGATGCACCAGACAGCATAGGCGGCAGAGAACTGGGTACCGTTCAGGAGCGCCAGCGCCTCCTTGGCCCTGAAATGCAGCGGCACAAGTCCGGTTTTTTCCTGAATATGTTGCGCAGGCATGCGAACCCCGTCCATCCAGACCTCCCCCAGGCCTGCCAGTGGCAAACTCAGGTGAGCCAGGGGAGCCAGATCACCGGAAGCGCCCAGCGAACCGAGCTCATACACAACCGGAATAATATCATGGTTATAGAAAAAAACCAGTCGGTCAATCACCTCCTCTGTTACCCCGGAGTGTCCGTACGCCAGACTCTGAATTTTCAGGAGCAGCATAATTTTCACGATTTCGGGGGGAACAATGTCGCCTGTACCTGCAGCATGGCTCATCACCAGATTCATCTGGAGAGCCTCTATATCGCTGTCGGAAATACGGATATTGCAAAGTGAGCCAAAACCTGTGTTGATCCCGTAAATCAGTTCATCCGAGCTGTTGATCCGGTGATCGAGATAGGTACGGCATGCCCTGATACGCTCGCGGCTGTTATTGCTGATGGAAATACGTTGTCCGGAAGAAATAATCTGGCTGAGAAGAGACAGGGATAAATGGTCGGGGCTTATTTCGTGGTCAGGAATCATAGAGTGGTGGAAAATTTGAGGCGCGAAGATAAGGAGTACCCCGAAAGTATCTACTTGTTAAACTTTTGCAAACCGAAAATGAGGCTTCGTAATCGGACTAACTTTGCAGCGGAAAAATAAAGTTTCCCTGTTGATCAACTTCACCACAACAAAAAAAATAGCATGGAAAGGAACAAACAAGTTCAAATCGGTCTGATCGCGCTGCTGGCAATACTGCTCGCGGTAAATCTCTACAACGGAAGTCTGAACAGCCTGTTTGGCAAGTCTGACGCCAAAGATATCCGCGAAGCTGCAGTAGGAACACAGGGCGGCACAATGCAGGGTAACGGCAACATCCCGGGCACCAATGTCACTGCAACGGGTATGCCAACAGGCGCAGCCGACGTTCCTCAGGGACCAACCACTACCATACAGTACGACCAGTCTGACTTCGACTACGGCACCATTGACGAGGGTGAAATCGTTAAACACACATACAAATTCAAAAACACAGGCGATATCGCACTCGTAATCAGCAATTGCAAGGGTTCGTGCGGCTGTACGGTGCCTACATGGCCAAAAGAGCCAATCGCTCCGGGAGCAACCGGCGAAATCAACGTGGAATTCAATTCCAAGGGAAAACCCGGTCAGCAGCACAAACAGGTAACTGTAACTGCCAACACCACTCCCACAGAAACATTCCTCGTAATCAAAGGAACCGTCCGGGGCAAAGAGCAGCCGGTATCGAAAGGAGGAAAGTAATTTGCTCTGACCAGCCTGTTTTTGCCATCGGCAGAAAATCCTGAACAAGTTTTTGAAAACGCCGGAAAGCACAGGATGCTTTCCGGCGTTTTCTCAATCAATATCCGGGGTTTATTCCCGCTTCACGCCCGAAACATACTGCCCGGCCGCACTGACCATCTTTTCAGCAAATACGATCTCCGGCGCCACAATTTTGTAGGCCGGATCCTGCGCCTTTTCCCGCAGCGATTCCTCTACGGCGTGAAACTCGCCGCGACTGAGTTGTAACTCGTAGTTGAACTGATGCAACCTGACAAAAGAAGAAAAGGCAGCCTCGTGACCAGACACAGGCCTGAACACACGGACATAGACCAAACAAAGGAGAAGTGCCGTCAAAAACCCACAAAAACCCGAAAAAAGCAGCATTTTAAAGCCAAAACCGCCCTTCTGAATACGCAATTGCTCGTATTCATGTTGCAGTTTCCGCGCCTCCTCACGCAACTCACGGCTCTGATCGTACAGCTGCGACCAGTGTTGCTCGTAACTTTTTGCGCGTTTTTCTGTTTCAGCCAGCGAGTTCTCAAGCGCCTTGATCTGCTTTGATGCCGCTTCGATCATCAGACGAAGCTCCTCCGGGTTTGTTTGCATAAGTTCCTCAGTTTCCTGCAAAAATAACCTTTAAAGCCACAATCTGTTATCCATTCACACAAAAGTGACATATTCATGAAAGTTGACATCCTCGCTATCGGAATTCACCCGGATGATGTGGAACTCGGATGCTGCGGTACTCTCATGCGCCATGCCGAAATGGGAAAAACATTCGGTATCCTCGACCTGAGCGCAGGTGAACTTGGAACCCGAGGCACACCCGAACTTCGCAGAGAAGAAGCCATGAACGCTGCCAGACTGCTCGGCGCCTCTTTCAGGGAAATTCTCGATATTCCCGATGGTTTGTTTGTTCATGAACCCGCCCAATGGCTGAAAATAGTACAGGCCATCAGAAAATATCAGCCGGATATCGTACTGTGTAACGCCGTTGACGACAGACACCCGGATCACGGACGGGCATCCAGAATGACGCAGGACGCCTGCTTCTACAGCGGTTTAGCCAAAATTGAAACAAGAAACCCCGATGGCAGTCTCCAGGAAAAATGGAGGCCGGCAGCTGTTTACTCCTACATTCAGGACAAACAGCTCACTCCCGACTTTGTAGTGGATATCACCCCGTGGACAGACAGAAAAATGGAAGCCATTCTCACATTCAGGTCGCAATTCTGGCACCCCGGAGAAGAAGCACCAAACACCCCCATCTCGGGCGAGGACTTTCTCGATTTTATGAGAGCCAAAATGCGCGTGTTCGGCAGAAGTATCGGCGCCGACTATGCCGAAGGCTTCATTTTGACCCGTACCCCCGGAGTGAACAACCTGTTCGATCTCGGATAAAAAGTTAATAATTCCAAAAATAAAGACGCCTCAAGTTTAACTTGCGGATATTTGCAGGTCTAAATGTCAAATCACACAAAACAAACCAGTCGGATGAAAAGATTTGTTGCCGCTTCACTGCTCGCCCTCTCCTTTATCGCCAGTGTCCATGCAAACGGAATCGGTGGACCAGGTATGAAAATAAAAGTCAAACTGGAGAATTACAGCGAAAAGGAACTGCTCCTCGGCTTTCATTATGGTGAAAAACAATATGTAAAAGATACCGCAGTAATGGACTCCGATGGTTTCTTTACCTTCGATGCCGATACACTGCTGGCCCCGGGCGTATATCTGCTCGTAATGAAACCCTCCAATAATTACCTGCAGGTACTGCTTCCCGAAGATGACCAGGACTTTACCATCACTACGGATATGAACGACCTGGTAGGTAAAATGAAGGTGAAAGGCTCCGACGACAATACTGTTTTTTACGACTACCTCAGGTTTCTCAATAAATTCAGGCCGGAAGCCGACTCGCTGAAGGCGAAAATTACCCGCGCAAAGGGTAATGAAGCCGACTCTGTCAAATACACGCGGGAACTGGAAGGCCTTGACAAGATCGTGAAGAAGTATCAGCTCGATATGATCACCAAATACCCGAAATCTGTGTGTGCCCGCATGACCAAAGCCTCTCTTGATCCGGAAATCCCGGAATTTGACGGTAAAGACGAACAGGAAAAGGCCCGCAGACGCTACTACTGGATCATGTCGCATTACTTCGACAATATTGACGTTGCTGATCCAGCCCTGCTGCGCAGCCCCGTCCTGCACCCGAAAGTACACGACTATATGACTAAATACGTGCCCCAGCACCCGGACAGTGTCAATATAGCCCTCGACCTCCTGTTTGGCAGGCTCCAGAAAAACCAGGACAACTACAAGTATTTTCTGGTACACTTCCTGAATCACTACGCCAAAGCACAGGTGGTAGGCTTCGATGCCTGCTACGTACATATTGCACTGGAATATTACTGCAAGGGGCTCGCTCCCTGGGCCAAAAAGGAAGATATCGAAAAAATCTGCGATAATGCCCGCCGCCTCGAACCGATTCTGATCGGTAAAACTGCTCCCAATATTGTTGTCTATGACCGCAAGGGCGAACCGCATGCCCTCTGGGATGTAAATGCAGATTATACGGTGCTTTTCTTCTGGGCGCCCGACTGTGGCCACTGCAAAAAAGCGGCTCCTTTTATGATTGAGTTTGCGCAGAAGTACAAGGACAAAGGCGTAAAAGTATTCGCAGTTTGTACCGCAGTAGCCAAAACCATCGAGGAAAAAGACGGTCCCGAATGCTGGAAGGGTGTGGAGGAAAAAGGATTCACCGACGATCTTTTTATGAACCTGGTTGATCCGCTCCTGCGCAGCAAGTACAAAACACTGTATGATGTGCAGTCAACACCCCAGATTTTCATCCTCAACCGCGAACACAAAATCCTGATGAAGCGTATTGGCGCCGAACAGCTGGTGGGTAATGTCATGGATGAAGTGATGAAGGCTGAAGAAGAGAAAAAGAAGAAATAACCATGATCAATCTCGTTTCCGATACGGTAACCAGGCCAACGGAGCCCATGCTGGGCGCCATGATGAACGCCGTTGTCGGCGACGATGTATTCCGGCAGGACCCAACTGTCAACGCGCTGGAAGAGAAGGCGGCGGCCATGTTTGGTCACGAGGCCGCCCTCTTCTGTCCAAGCGGTACCATGACCAATCAGATTGCGCTCAAGGTACACACGCGCCCCCTCGATGAGGTGATCTGCGACGAAATGAGCCATATTTTTCAGTATGAAGTGGGTGGTTATGCCTTCCACTCTGGCATTGCTGTCAATTTGCTGCGCGGAGAAAACGGAATTCTCACGGCTGACATGGTGGATCAGGCGGTGAAACCTGTCGCAGACTGGCTTCCCAAAAGCACACTCGTTGTGCTGGAAAATACCTGTAACAAAGGCGGTGGCAGTATTTATCCTATTGAAAATATCAGGCAGATCAGGGCCGTCTGCCAAAAAAGAGGACTGAAACTGCACCTCGACGGCGCCCGTATTTTCAATGCACTGGTTGAAACAGGCGACTCTCCACAGGAAATCGGCAGCCTTTTCGACAGTATCTCTATATGTCTCAGCAAGGGATTGGGCGCTCCGGTGGGTTCTCTTCTCACTGGTAACAGAGATTTTATATCCGAGGCAAGACGCGTCAGAAAAGTCATGGGCGGTGGTATGCGACAGGCCGGCTACCTCGCCGCAGCAGCCATTTATGCCCTCGATCATCATGTTGTTGAGCGACTGAAAGAAGATCACTTGCGCGCGCGCGCACTCGCACAGGCGCTGTCGGAACTCAGTTATGTAGGTTATATCCGCCCGGTTCAGACGAACATTGTCATATTTGACCTGAATCCACCTCTGACTCCCGCGATCTTTCTTGAGTACCTCGGCAAAAATGGTGTGGCAGCCTCCGCATTCGGTCCGCAAACAATACGCTTTGTAACACACCTCGATGTGAGTAGCGAAATGATTGACAAAACCGTTCAGATACTGCGGAATTATCATTGATCGCTATTAGTACCGTTTGTTGTACCTTTGCGCCCCGCAAATCAACTCAACATACGTGTCAGACTTCATTTCCGAACTTCACCGTCGGCGTACCTTCGCCATTGTAGCACACCCCGACGCAGGTAAAACCACCCTCACCGAAAAATTGCTGCTGTTTGGCGGTGCTATTCAGACTGCCGGTGCTGTAAAAAGCAATAAAATCAAGCGCAGTACCGTCTCCGATTTCATGGAAATTGAAAGGCAGCGGGGTATCTCCGTGAGTACCTCGGTGATGGGCTTCGAGTACCGAAACCTGCAGATCAACATTCTCGACACACCCGGTCACGAAGACTTTGCGGAAGATACCTACCGCACGCTGACAGCCGTTGACTCGGCCATCGTGGTGGTGGACGTAGCCAACGGTGTGGAAAAGCAGACCGAAAAGCTCACCAAAGTGTGCCGGATGCGCGATACCCCGATCATCTTTTTTGTGAACAAGATGGACAGGGAAGGCAAGGATGCCTTCGATCTGCTCGATGAAATTGAACAGAAACTGTCGGTAAAAGTCACCCCGCTTTCATGGCCTATCGGAATGGGACAGCGATTCAGGGGGGTTTACAATTTATACGAGAAGAAACTGGTGCTTTTCAGGGCGCACGGCAAGCAGGAAGATGAGGATATCATCGTTTTTGAGGATCTTTCCAGTCCGGAGCTGGAGCGCCACATCGGAGAATCTGCTGCCCGGGAGCTCCGTAGTGAAGTGGAGGTAGTGGAAACCGTTTATCCGGTATTCAAAACAGAAGACTACCAGGGCGGGGTGGTTTGTCCGGTGTTCTTTGGTTCGGCTGTGAACAACTTCGGGGTCAAGGAAATGCTCGACTGTTTTGTTGAGATAGCCCCCACTCCCCTGCCCCGGCATACCGAGGAGCGCCTGGTGAAGCCGGAAGAAGAAAAAATGACCGGTTTCGTGTTCAAGATCTTTGCCAACATGGATCCGAAACACCGCGACCGGATAGCCTTTTTCCGTATTTGTTCCGGAAAGTTTGAGCGAAACACCAACTACAGGCATATCCGACTGGGTCGCGATGTGAAATTCCCCGCCCCTACCATGTTTATGGCTTCCAAAAAGACCATACTGGAGGAGGCGTATCCGGGCGATGTAGTGGGCTTGTACGATTCGGGAAACTTCAAGATCGGCGATACCCTTACGGAAGGGGAATTGCTTCATTTCAAAGGTATTCCGGCTTTCTCACCCGAACAGTTTCGTTATGTGGAGAATGCTGATCCGCTCAAAACAAAACAGTTTGTGAAGGGACTGGAGCAACTGATGGATGAGGGTGTAGCGCAAATGTTCACGCGTCAGAGCGATGGCAGGCGTATTGTAGGGACAGTAGGCCAGCTGCAGTTTGAGGTGATACAGCACCGGCTGGAGAGCGAATATGGTGCGAAATGCAGGTATGAGCCGGTGAATCTGCACAAAGCGTGCTGGGTTCATGCCGAAGATCCGAAGGCACTGGACGAGTTTCTGGACAGGAGAAAAAGAGACATTGCGCGGGACAATGATGGCAACCTGGTATTTCTGGCAGAGACCGCGTGGATATTACAGACCGTTCAGGAGAACTTCCCGAAGATAGAGTTCAGGTTCACGAGCGAGTAACAAATACGGGTTATATCCGTTAAAATATCGAACACCGAAATGTAAAAAAGTCAGAAAACACTTCGGTGTTCGATATTCAATACTTCTTTTCCTCAAAGCCGTATCTCGTCTTCATTACCATCGAAGAACCGGTACTCGGACAGGTGAAAATCAGCATCGGGAAGTACCTTGATCCACCTGTTGTACTTCATGGACCATTTTGCGCGACGGCTTGGAAAGCCTTTGGTGAGGAAAGCCTCCACATACGGGTGCGCGCGCAGGATCAGAGGCGACTTTGGTCTGGACTGCATGATTGACTCCAGGTCGCGTTCAATGTCGTCGGTAAGCAGAATCGTAGGGCTGATGTGGCCGGTTCCGCTACAGGTTGGGCAGGTTTCAGCGGTATTGATGACAACTTCCGGACGAGCGCGTTCGCGGGTGATCTGCATGAGACCGAACTTGGAAAGCGGCAGAATCGTGTGTTGGGAGCGGTCTTTGCGCATGAAATCCTCCATAGCTTTGGAGAGCTGGCGCTTGTGCTCCAGGTTCTTCATGTCAATAAAGTCAATAACAATCAGGCCTCCGATATCGCGGAGTCGAATCTGGCGGGCGATTTCCTCAGCTGCTTCCAGATTGACGGCGAGGATAGTTTGCTCCACATCGCCGGAGGTCATTTTGTGTCCGCTGTTGACATCAATCACGTGCATGGCCTCGGTTTTCTCAATAATGAGATAGGCGCCGCTGCTCATGGTGGCAGTTTTGCCGAAGGAGGCTTTCACCTGTTTGGTGACACTGAATGCATCGAAAACCGGTTTTGATCCGTTGTAAAATTGAACGATATTGACCTGATCCGGGCTGATATTCTGTAGATAAGCTTTGATATCGGCGTACAGTTCCTTGTTATTGACGACTACCTTGCTGAAGCTGTCGCTGAGCAGGTCGCGGAGAACGCTGCCAGTTTTGTCGAGTTCACTCAGGAGTTTGGCGGGTGGTGTGCAACCTTTCAGTTGCCTGAACACCTCCTCCCACTTTCCGATGAGGTGCATCAGTTCTTCGTGAAGTTCCTGTACTTTTTTCCCTTCAGCTGCGGTTCGGATAATCAGTCCGAAGTTTTTGGGTTTGATACTTTCGGCCAGGGTATGGAGACGTTTTCTTTCTTCGGCGCTGGCAATTTTTTTGGAGACGGACACACTGTCGGAGAAAGGCGAGATGACCATGTATCTGCCGGGCAGCGTGAGTTCGCATGAGAGGCGCGGGCCTTTCGTGGAGATGGGTTCTTTCAGAATCTGGATAAGGAGTGGCCAGCGTTTACTGAGAACCTGGTCAATTTTACCGGTCTTGACAATTTCGTCTTCGTACTTGAAATTATCGAGTCTGTGTGTATTTATGCTTCCATTAATAACTCCGTTTGACCATTTGATGAGCGACCGCAATTTGGGTCCCAGGTCGGTGTAGTGCAGAAAGGCATCCTTTCTGTGGCCAATATCCACAAAAGCGGCATTCAGACCGGGCATCAGTTTTCTGATTTTCCCGATGAATATATCGCCGACGGCAAAGTTGTTATTCGTTTCCTGGTGGTGAAGTTCGGCCAATTTGCCGCCCTCCATCAGAGCAAGTTCAACACCGTTTTCCGTGACGTTGATTATAAGTTCTTTATCCACGTGACATAGATTTTTTCCGGGCACACCACCTGACTGTTATCAGGCAGGGTCGAGATGGCCGGTGCGCTGGTTCAGGCAATTTGGCCTACGCCATTCCACCATACAATAATACCGAAAACTTTCCGGTAGCAACGAGGCTTCCGGAAAGTTTCTTTCGGCATATAAAGCCAACCACGTACCCCGACGCCCGGGTGATTGGTACGCAGGGCGCCCAGGGATTGATGATTAACGCTTCTTCTTGTGGCGATTCTTCCTGAGACGTTTCTTACGCTTGTGCGTGGCGATTTTGTGTCTTTTACGTTTTTTTCCGCAAGGCATACGGCACTGTTTGTTATTGAGTTATGAGTTAAAAGTTCAGCGACTGTTACAAACAGTTGCGAACTCGTTTGCTTTTTCTGTGTTACCCAGTCCCTCGTAGGCTTTGGCCAGAAGGCATGGGGTATTCGGATTCTTTTTGTCGAGGCTCCAGGCCTTTTCGAGGCGGTCAACAGCTCTTTGCCACTGTCCGGTTTTGATAGCGAGGCGGCCTAATGCATTATAGACCGAAGGATTATCGGGATACTGCTGTTCCAGTTCTCTGAGCATCAGCACAGGTTTCATGGGATTATCGGCTGGCGGGTTTTCCGCATAAACCAGTGCAAGGTTTACTTTGTGTGCCGGGTTGTCGGCAGCGAGGGTGGATGCGTTTTCAAAGCACCTGGCAGCCCTGGCGGCTATTTCGGCTTTTTGTTCCGGATCTTGTGTCTGAACCAGCGCCGAGTAGTACAGGGCGCCTGCTACAGACCAGGAAGAGTCTGCCTTTTCAGCAGCAGCTGCCTCTTCGGCGAAATAACCGGCAGCCATCAACTGGCGGTTTTCGTACCAAAAAGCAGATATCTTTTTGCGAAAAGATATGCGGTCGGCATCGTTGGTGGCGGCCCCGAGTTGCTGCTCCAGCGCGGCAAGCCCGGCTGCCTGATCGGGCGACAGTGACTTTCTGGCTTCACTGACAAGCGTCAGCGCATCTGTGACAACTCCGGATTGTTCGCCGGAGTCTGCCTGAGAAGTTTTATGAGATGCGCGCATATCGAAACCGAAGTACAGCACACAGAACAGGACTGTGGCTGATACTATGGAAGTGATTTGCGCTTTTTGAAACATGTCTGGTAGTGTTTTGTGATTATCTTTCAGGTAAAAAACGAGAATTTGAACTTACTCCTCACCGTCATCGCTCGGCAATGAATTTACATTCGATTTGACCTGCTCAACGAATACCTTTGCAGGCTTGAAAGAGGGAATAAAATGCTCCGGAATCTCAATGGATTTCCCTTTTTTGATGTTACGACCAACCTTCCTGGCCCTCCGTTTGATAACAAAGGAGCCAAAACCGCGGATATAAACATTTTCTCCGCCAGTCATGGTAGTCTTGATTTCCTTGAACAACTCTTCCAAAGTGACGAGAACATCCACTTTGGCGATACCAGTCTTCTCGGAAATTGCATTCACAAGGTCAGCCTTTCTCATTGTTTACTTTGTTGATTTTGAATGATTTATAACAAAAACTGATAATCTTTCAAAATGAGCGTGCAAAGATCGTATTTTTTTTCGGGCCGACAAGTATTTTGACAAAAAAAAGACTTTCCGGCGCTTGTTTTCTATTATTATGGAACATTATTTCAGGGTGCAAACTCGCTCTTTTCCTCAAACTGACAAAGTTTTTTTGGAAATAAGTTAACAAATGCTTCATACACACGCTCTTTTTCTACCTTTGTATCCTCGGCAGAAACCCGGCAGACATTCTGTACTTCTCCTGACGGCTACTGTTTATTTTCACTGGAACGCTCCGGCCTCCCCGCTCAAATGACTGAAACGACGGTTGAAATACCCGCAGCGCTCCCAATCAGGAACCGATTATGTTATTATCAATGACCGGCTACGGCCGGGCACTCGGGAGTTTCGGCGATAAAACCATACTGGTGGAAGTCAGAGCCCTGAATTCAAAAGTCACAGATATCAAACTCAAACTGCCGGGCGACTACCGGGAGAAAGAGATTGAGTTGCGGAAAATAATCACAGATCACGCAGAAAGAGGCAAAATTGATCTGATTATCGACGTTCAGAATGCAGACGGTGGCGCCAATGTCAGTCTGAACGAATCGCTTATCCGTGGTTACTACCGTGAGCTGTCCAGAATAGCCGGCGAGTTGTCGCTACCGCAACAGGATATCCTGACGGCCATACTGCGTATTCCGAACGTGATCGCTTCTCCCATATCCGAAATGGACGAGCAGGAATGGATCGCCGTCTGCGGTGTTCTCAACCAGGCACTCGACCACCTCAGAAACTTCCGGAAAGAAGAAGGCGCCGTGATGGAAGCCGACCTTCAGCTTAGAACCAACAATATTCTGTCCCTGCTGGGCGATGTAACGCCATTCGAAAACGAACGTATCATCCGCGTCAGGGAACGCCTGAAAACCAACATCGAGGAGGTAATCGGCAGAGACAATTACGATCCGAACCGGTTTGAGCAGGAGCTGGTTTTCTATCTGGAAAAAATGGACATGTCGGAGGAAAAACTGCGCCTCGAACAACATTGCAGATATTTCCTCGAACAAATGAAAAATAACAAAAACTCGGTAGGACGCACCCTCAATTTTATTTCCCAGGAAATCGGAAGGGAAATCAATACACTCGGCGCCAAAGCCTACGACTCCGATATCCAGCGGGTGGTCGTACAGATGAAAGATGAACTCGAGAAAATCAAGGAACAGCTTGCCAATGTTCTCTGATTGCTTTTTGCAAGTCAATATTCATAACACTTTTACTATTTCAGCCATTTCACCCGAAAATGCCTGAACTCCTGTTGCCCGATAAAAAACTATGCCGTATATTTGTAGCGAATTTTCGCTAAAAAAATTAAAGCATGGAAACGCAGGTAACAGAAACGCTCAAGGGAGGTGAATTTCTGATTAAAGACAGCGATTACACCAGGGTCTTCATTCCCGAGGAATTCAATGAGGAGCAACTCATGATCCGGCAGATGGCTGCCGATTTCCTGAATAATGAAATTGACCCGATCCGGGATCGAATAGAAAAGCAGGAGGTCGGCCTGACACCTTCCCTGCTCAAAAAAATGGGTGAGCTGGGGCTGCTCGGCACTCATATCCCGGCTGAGTATGGCGGCATGGAACTCGATACCAATACGAATACGATCATATCGGAAGTGTTTGGTGCCCTCGGTTCCTTCAGCGTACCCTTTGCAGCGCATACAGGTATCGGTATGCTCCCCATTCTGTACTTTGGCACCGATGAGCAAAAGGCCCGATTCCTTCCGGGCATGGTAGCCGGCGATATCAAGGCTGCATACTGCCTCACTGAACCCGGAGCAGGTTCCGATGCCCTTAATTCAAAAACCCGCGCCGACCTGAGCGCTGATGGAAGTCACTATCTGATCAATGGACAAAAAATGTGGATTTCCAACTCGGGCTTCGCCGATGTCTTCATCGTTTTTGCCAAAATTGATGGTGAAAAGTTCACCGGATTTATCGTTGACGCCAAATCCCCGGGCATCTCACTCGGCGAAGAGGAAGACAAACTGGGCATCAAGGGCTCTTCCACCCGACAGGTTTTCTTCGAGAACGTACAGGTGCCTGCCGGAAATGTGCTGGGTACTATCGGAAAGGGCCACCTCATCGCGTTCAACGCACTCAATATCGGCCGCTTCAAACTCGGCGTTATGTGTATGGGCGGCAACAAGGTGGTGCTTCAGATGGCCGCATCGTATGCCAACGAACGCCAGCAGTTTGGTCAGTCTATCGGCAATTTCGGCGCTATCAAATACAAACTGGCAGAAATGGCTATCCGCAATTTTGCCACCGAAAGCGCGACCTACCGTACCTCCCAGCTCATGCAGGATAAAAAAAATGCAGAAGTCGCAGCCGGCGCCACTTACGGGGAATCCATGCTGGAAGCAGCAGAAGAGTACGCTATTGAATGTTCTATCCTCAAAGTGCTGGGATCGGAAGTCACCGACTACTGCGTGGACGAAAATGTGCAGATTCACGGTGGTATAGGCTACAGCGAGGAATACCCCGCCGCCCGGGCCTACCGCGACAGCCGGATCAACCGCATTTATGAGGGCACCAATGAAATTAACCGCCTGCTGATGGTGGATCAGTTGTTCAAACGCGCACTGAAAGGCGAGCTTGATATTGTGAGTCCTGCCTGGGCTGTTCAGAAAGAACTGGCCTCCATGCCCTCCATGGAGCGCCTCGAAGGCCCTTACGCCGAAGAGTTCAAAGCAGTTGCTGATTTCAGAAAGATAATACTCATGACAGCAGGGGGCGCTGCGAAGATGCAGATGGACGGGAAGCTCAATCTGAAGGATGAACAGGAAATTATTATGAACTGCGCAGACATGATGATTGACCTTTTTGCCGCCGAATCCATGCTGCTGCGAGTCAGAAAACTCGCTGATCGCACCGAAAAGCCGCAGTCACAGGAAATATACGACGCCATGCTGCAGGTTTTCCTGCACGATGCTACAGCCCGCATAACCAAAAACGCCACCGACGGAATTGCCTCTTTCGCAGAGGGCGATTTACAGAAAACGTTCCTGATGGGGCTCAAACGTTTCAACAAGTACCCGGCCGTTAATGTGAAGGAAAAAAGAAGGCTGATTGCCGATGCGGTTTTAAAGGCAAACGGCTGGTGTTTCTGATTTCACGGATTTTCAGCCCTGAACTTTACAATACGTGCAATCAGATCGAATGGCAGGGGCTCGCTCAGTGGAAACTGAACCGAGCCCCTGCCCTGTTTATAACGGGAAAGCTCCTCTGCAAAAGCAGCATGTCCTGAAGGGGTGGCATATAACCCGATATGATTTTTGAAAGCGGCAAAGTAAACCAGCGGCCTGCCATTCAGCTTGTATGCCGGCATACCATAAGAAATGGATTCAACTGCCTCGGGCGCACACGTGCGTACGAGTGCACGCACTTGTCTGAGAAGCTCCCCGGTGTCTTCAGGGAACGAATGGATGTATTCCTCTACCGTACTGAACTTTTTTTCCATTCTGAAATGCTGTATTTAATGAATCCCTCTTGGTTGCAGGGGAGCGAAGATAGCAATTTTAAGTACCTTTGCGCCCTCTTTGAAGATTAAAGACAAAAATGGAATATCGCCCGTCAGAAATTGAGCCCAGGTGGCGCTCCCGGTGGAAGGAGCAAAAGACATACGCCGTGCAAACCGATCACAGCAAGCCCAAGTACTATGTGCTGGATATGTTTCCGTATCCGTCAGGCGCAGGGCTGCACGTGGGCCATCCGCTCGGTTACATAGCCAGCGACATCCTGTCCAGATACAAACGGCTGCGCGGTTATAACGTATTACACCCGATGGGCTTTGATGCCTTCGGACTGCCCGCCGAGCAATATGCCATAGATAATGGTATTCACCCTGCAGACTCCACACGCGAGAATATTGCGCGCTACAAACAGCAGCTGGATAACCTCGGGCTTTCCTACGACTGGGACCGAGAGGTACAAACATGCGATCCGAAGTATTATCGCTGGACACAGTGGATTTTCCTTCAGATGTTCAATCACTGGTACGACACGGCTGCCGACAAGGCACGCCCCATAGGCGAACTGATCAGCCATTTTCAAACAGGCGGATCAGCAGGGATAACAGCAGCATCCACTTTTGACGGGTCATTCACCGCCAGTGACTGGAAATCCATGTCAAACCGGGAACAACAGGATATTCTCATGAACTTCCGCCTGATGTACAGGAAGGTGGGTTATGTAAACTGGTGTGAGGCACTTGGTACCGTACTGGCCAACGACGAGGTTATCAATGGCGTCAGTGAGCGCGGTGGTCACCCGGTGGAAATAAAACCCATGCTGCAGTGGAGTATGCGCATTACTGCGTATGCCGATCGCCTGTTGCGCGGTCTGGATACAGTGGACTATCCGGAAGGCCTCAGAATGCTCCAGAGCAACTGGATTGGTCGCTCTGAAGGCGCCCAGGTGTTCTTCGATCTTGAGAACTCGGACAAAAAACTGGAGATCTACACTACCCGTCCGGACACAATTTTTGGCGCTACTTTCATGGTACTGGCGCCCGAACATGATCTGGTGCCTGAAATTACTGCTGACAGCCAGCGCGGAGAAATAAAAAACTACCTCGACTGGGTGAAGAGCCGCACCGAGCGGGAAAGACAGATTGAAAAAGTGGTATCGGGCGCTTTCACGGGCGCACACGTCATACACCCGTTCACGGGCGCGAAGATTCCGGTATTCATTTCAGAATACGTGCTCAAGGGCTATGGCACCGGCGCGATTATGGGCGTTCCGGCCGACGACGAGCGCGATATGCGTTTTGCAGAGAAGTTCAAACTTCCGGTTGTCAGTATCGTTGACAAATCAATGTACCCGGGCGCCGGTATGGAAGACAAGGTTGGAAAAATGATCAACTCTGATTTCCTGAACGGGATGGAAGTAAAAGAAGCCATCCGGGAGGTAATTGGCCGTCTGTCGGAGAAAGGAATCGGGAAACGCAGGGTACAATACAAGCTCCGCGATGCCAACTACTCCAGACAGCGCTACTGGGGCGAGCCCTTCCCGATTGTGTACGACCGCGAGGGCGTTGCACATGCCCTTCCCGAGAATGAGCTGCCGCTGGAGCTGCCGCATACCACCGAGTTCAAACCGGGAGGAGGGAAAGGCCCGCTTGCTCAGCTCGGCCACTGGGCCAGTCTGCCCGATGGCATGGAGCGAGATACGGATACCATGCCCGGTTTTGCCGGTTCTTCCTGGTATTTCCTGCGGTATATGGACCCCCGGAACGATCAGGAATTTATTTCCAGAGATGCCATCGAATACTGGCAGGATGTGGATTTTTATATCGGTGGAGCCGAACACGCAGTGGGCCACCTGCTATACTCGCGTATGTGGCACAAATTTCTGTACGACAAGGGCCTCGTCATAACCGAAGAACCTTTCAGAAAGGTAGTAAATCAGGGAATGATCGGAGGAAAATCAAACTTTGTTTTCCGGGCTAACGAGCGCTTTTTTGAAGAATACCTGATGATCAAAGTGCTGCAGCCGTTTTTCTCCGGAGAAGCCCCTATTAAAGTAGCACATACTGACCTTGAAGAGGACTCTACCTATGATTTTGCCTTCGGAACCAACGACCTGGTTATTGAGGTGACGTCCATCAAACAGGTGGATAAAATTGAACGCGTAAGGAAGACAGCTGCTGCTGACAACAAGCGACTGCTGTTGTTGTACAACGAGGAGCTGTCGGATAATATCAACGAACCGGAAATCATCGCTGACAAAATTCGCCATGCGCTGCAGAGCCGCGACAGCTTCATCCGTACCGGCGAAACTCCCCGCAGCGAACAGCTTTTCGTATCGTGCAGTCTGACCGGGAAATACAGCCCGGATGTGTTTACCAAACTGCACGTGGACGTAAACCTGGTGGACAACGAGGTGCTCGATCTGGAAAAAGCACTGTTAAAATCGCAGTTCAGGAATGCAAATTTCAAGGTTGACAGGGAACAGGGCAGTGTTTACCTGTGTTCAACCGAGCTGGAAAAAATGTCAAAACGGTACGCCAATGTAGTGAATCCGGACGACATGGTGGCACTGTACGGGGCCGACTGCTTCAGGATGTACGAGATGTTTCTCGGGCCGATTGAGGTGAGCAAGCCCTGGGACACCAAGGGTATAACCGGTGTGAGCGGATTTCTGAAAAAGTACTGGCAATTGTTTTTCAGCGGAGAGCAGTTCAGCATTTCAGAGGAGGAGCCTTCCAAAGAGGAGCTGCGTGTACTGCACAACTGCATAAAGAAAGTAACTGAAGATATTGAGCGGTTCTCGATGAATACCTGTGTCAGCCACTTCATGATCGCCACCAACGAGCTCAGGAAGCTCAACTGCAGCAAAAGAGGTATCCTGGAGCCGCTGACTGTTATGCTGGCTCCGTTTGGTCCGCACATTGCAGAGGAACTATGGAGTCGCATGGGCCATTCCGGCTCTGTTTGTGACGCCGTTTGGCCAGTGTGGAACGAGGAATACCTGAAATCTGAAACCAGGGAATATCCTGTTCAGATTAATGGAAAACTGCGGGCCACCATAGAACTGCCTTCCGATATTACACCTGCAGAGGCGGAATCAGCAGCACTGGCTATGGAACAGGTTCAGCGCTGGCTGGAGGGTAAACAACCTAAAAAAGTAGTGTTTGTACCCGGAAGGATGATCAATTTGGTGGTGTAAGGGATTCCGTACGGCCTCCTTTGAGGCGGAGTATGCGCTGTGTGCGAGCTGCCAGATCCAGGTCGTGTGTCACGAGCACAAGCGTCGTACCGGCATTTCTGTTCAGGTCGAATATCAGATCAATAATGCCCATGGCGTTATCGGCATCCAGATTGCCCGTTGGTTCGTCGGCAAAAAGTATCTGCGGGCTGGTGGAAAAAGCGCGCGCGATACAGACTCTCTGCTGTTCACCACCGGAAAGCTGGGCGGGATAGTGATCCAGTCGCTTCCCGAGCCCGACTTTCTCCAGCCACTCAGTCGCCACTTTTTCAGCCAGTGAGTCGCCGCGCAGTTCCATAGGGACCATGACGTTTTCGAGAGCCGTCAGCGTCGGGATAAGCTGGAAACTCTGAAAAACAAAGCCGACATGGCGATTTCGGACTTCTGCCCGTTCATCTTCGCTCAGTGTATCGAGTTTGATTTCATTCAGTACAACGGAGCCACTGCTGGCCCGGTCGAGACCTGCGCACAATCCGAGGAGTGTTGTTTTACCCGAGCCGGAGGGTCCTACGATTGAAAATGTCTCTCCGGCCGGAATATTGAAGGAAACGTTATCAAGGACGGTGAGTTGCTCGCCACCTGGAGAGCGATAATGTCGGGTCAGATTGGAGACGCTGAGCATGGTTGTATAACTTGTTCAAATCAGGATTAATATAACAATCCAGGCTGTTTAATGTTCTTTCTGTGAACAAATAGTGCTCTTCGAAATGACCCTTGCAAGTTCAAGTTTTTTGAGTTGCTTTACAGCTCAAATTCGGCCTGCCAGCTCAAAAGCCTCACCTATTGTTCAGTTTCTCACGCAGGTTTCGGATATACTCCGGTGAAACGTCGAACAGAAAGGCAGCCTCTTCATCAGATATTTCGGGTTTTCTGGACAGAAAGGTACTGATGGTCAGTTCCTTGCCCTCGAATTTACCTTTTATCAAACCTTCCGAAATACCCTCTGCCTTGCCTTCGAGTTTACCTTCAAGTTTACCTTCGAGTTTACCTTCGAGTTTGCCTTCCTCCCTCTCGGCACGCAATTTCTCAACATCCGCCAGTCGTTGCCGGATGAAAGGCATATTCTCTTCAGTGTAGAGCGATTCTACCATTTTTTCGAAGGGAGTTTCAAATTCGTATGCCATATCGTTGTTGTGTTTGATTTTGAATTCCTCTGAAATACTTCCGAAATAGGCAATAGTTATGCGTATCAGGAACATTGAGGGGCCTGAAAATCCGCTTTCTGCTACAAATTTACGGAATTCATCCCAAAATACAAGGATTGAGACCGGATTTCGACCATGAAAGTTCCCCACGGCTGAAGCCGTGGGCTGACGGCTGCGGCTGCCACTGTGTGACAGCAAATGGTGGGTGTTTTGTATCAATACGTTCAGAAAAGAGAAAAATATACGATACCATCTGTCATCCTGTAACCTCCCGATTCATCGGGGGGAATGACTGACAGCACACCATCACATCTGTCTTGCTGACAAACATTACATCTGTTTCCCAGCCGGATTGCATTGTACAACAAAATGCATCTTTCGTACGAAATTTGCTTTTCATAGTGCCATCCGCAGGTGTTGACAAGTGGCAACATACATTACGTTCCGCAGCATCAGTCACTGGCACCTTTTTCGGGTGTACAGTTTTTCGGAAGGTATCAATTACAAGATTTGTTTCTTTTTCCAATTATTTTATGAAACTTGCGCCCCCTTTTTTAGTATGAAAAAACTGACCTTATTCATTGCAGCACTTGTCGGCGCCACCATGGCAGCGGCCCAGGGATTTCAGACAGTCTTGCCCGGTCTTACTGGCCAGGAACTGATTGACAGTCTGGCCGCGCGCTACCGTCCGCAAACAGTGCTGGATTACGCCAACTCCCGCGACACACTGTACGCGCGTATTCTGTCGGCAAACGACGACAGTCTGCGTTGTATCTATTCGGGCCATACCCTCTATCTCGACCCGAACCAGGATCCAACCCAGTATATATATCAGAATGGGGGAACCAATGGAATGAATACGGAACACAGTTACCCTGTAGCCAAGGGAGCTACCCAGGGCACGAATGCGCACAGTGATATGCACCACCTCTACCCCACCAGAATCCTGGTAAATGAGGCACGGGGCGACAAGCCTTTCAGAGATATTCCGGATAATCTGACTCAGAAATGGTTCCTGAACAACCAGACTATGAGCAGTATTCCCGACCAGAACAGGGATGCATACGCCGAGTCCACTGCCGACGCCTTTGAGCCAAGGGAGTCCTCAAAAGGAGAAATTGCCCGTTCAGTTTTCTATTTCTACACCGTTTACCGGAATCAGGCAAATGCCGCAGACCCCAATTTTTTTGAAATTCAGCGTCTGACACTTTGCCAGTGGGATGCACAGGACCCGGCAGACGACGCCGAACTGCAGAAAACCTGGAAAATTGCAGTTTACCAGGATGGCAAACCCAATCCTTATATACTGGACTGTACGCTGGCACGGCGCTCCTGGTGTCCGGATGTGGCATCCTCTTGCCAATCGGGAGTCGGACAGCCAGCAGCAGAACCGGAACTCGACGTAACAATACTCGGAACGCCCGGCGAATCTGTCTGGTTACAGGTGACACTGCCAGGTGCGGGAGATTTGCGCTGGCGTGTCTTCACTTCGGTGGGGAATCTTGTGGATGAATCGGAAATCAGAGATTTGCCAGAGGGTATTCATGTGCTACCCCTCAAACCAAACGATACCCCCGGCATACAATTCCTTGAAATAATGTACTCGGACAGGAGCGGTCAGGTTCGTCGCCGCACCCTGCCTGTTTTGAGATAAAACTAGTAAACAACCTTTTTCATGATCCGCACCATTGTTGTTCTGCTCATCACCCTGATTACCCTACCCGTTATAGCCGTTTACTACGATGCTCCCCTTTCAGTTGAGCAGAGAGACACCCTGCATTTCCTGGTCAAACTGATGCTCGGAGTTGGATTAACCTGTTTTGTAGTGAGTGAAATCACGAAGAATTACAGCCAGGTGGACAAACTCTGGAGTATTGTACCCATATTGTACACATGGGTAGTGGCTGTTGAGAGTGGCTACAACGAGCGTCTGGTACTGATGGCCTCCCTGGTGAGTATCTGGGGTGCACGCCTGACATTCAATTTCGGCAGGAGAGGTGGTTACAGCTGGATACCCTGGCAGGGCGAAGAAGACTACCGTTGGGCGGTATTGCGTCAGCAGCCCATGTTTCAGAGCCGGCTGGCATGGAGCGCCTTCAATCTGTTCTTTATTTCTCTTTATCAGCAGGGTCTGATATTACTGTTTACGCTTCCAACAATTGTATCCTGGCAGGGGGCCGACAAACCACTGGGCACACTGGATTACCTGGCAGCAGCACTGATGCTGGGCTTCATCGTGACTGAAACTGTCGCCGATCAGCAGCAATACAACTTTCAGCAGGAAAAGTACCGCAGAAAGAACGCCGGAGAGCCGCTTGGGGAATATTCCCACGGATTTTGTGACAAAGGGTTGTGGTCGTTGGTAAGGCACCCCAATTATGCTTCAGAGCAGGCTATATGGCTCAGCTTTTACCTGTTCAGCGTGGCTGCCACCGGACGCTGGGTGAACTGGTCGCTGGCTGGTGGTTTGCTGCTTGTACTCCTGTTTCTGGGCAGCAGCGATTTCAGCGAGAAAATTTCGGCAGGGAAGTACCCGGACTACGAGGGTTATCAGAAACGAGTACCGAGATTTATTCCCGGCTTGAAGTGGAAATCGTAATTACCGGCTTTCCAGCATTTCGTACAACCTGATGACCTCTGCTGCCTCGCGCACATCGTGTACGCGCAGGAAGGACGCGCCCTGTTGCAATGCCACCATGTTGAGTGCTGTGGTTCCATTCAGGGCATCGGCAGGTTTGATATTGAGTGTACGGCAGATCATTGACTTTCTTGACAAGCCGGCGAGGACGGGGAGTTGCAGCACCCTCCCAAACACATGCATATTTTTCAGCAGGGTGAAATTATGCTCTGCCGTTTTCCCGAAACCGAAGCCCGGGTCGAGAATGATATCATAGATACCCAGCGTGTGCAGATACTCTACCTTGCGGATGAAAAAATCGAGTACTTCCGTCACGACATCATCGTAGTGCGGGTTTTGCTGCATGGTTGCCGGTGTTCCCTGAAGATGCATCAGCACGTAGGGCACTTTCAGTTCTGCTGCGACAGGCAGCAGTTCATCGTCCATGGAACCTGCGCTGATGTCATTGAGTATCCGGGCGCCTGCCTGAACAGCCTCCCGGGCTACTGATGCCCTCCAGGTATCTACCGACACCACAGCATCAGGGAAGTTCATCCGAACAGCCTCAATGACTGGAACAACCCTGCGGATTTCTTCATCCGGCGGTACATCCGGTGCGCCCGGGCGCGACGAGGCCCCGCCGATGTCGAGGATATCAGCCCCTTCTGACAGGGCAGTTTCGGCCCGTTTCAGGGCGCTGTCGGTTGAGTTGTACCGTCCGCCGTCGAAAAACGAATCGGGCGTGGTATTGATGACAGCCATTATTTTAGCCATAGCGCTTGCAGGACGGGTGCCAAAAGAAAGACACCGGAAAGCAGAACAGTTTAAAACTGTCTGTTCATGATAAAAAAAGCCGGTCAATATTTGTCAAACTGACAAATACCGACCGGCTTGATACGACTGATTCAGGAAGAACCGGATCAGTTTTTGTCTGAGTCAGTAGAGGTGGCCTTACCCTTTTTCTTTTCCTTGACGGGTTCTTCAAAAGAGATAACCAGACCATCTTTGGCTTCATTCAGCCGGGCGTTCAGCACAGAATTCTCCGGCGGATTTTCACCCAGAATAAATTCGGCAAGCGGATCCTCCACATACTTCTGTATGGCTCTGTGCAGCGGACGGGCGCCGTATTGCGGATCGTAACCCTTCTCTGCCACGAACTCTTTGGCATCATCACTCAGTACCAGGCTGATTTTGAGGTTGCTGAGTCGGGCCATCAGACTGCCGAGTGCATTGTCAATGATCCTGAATATTTCCTCCTTGCCGAGCGAATTGAACACCACCACATCATCAATACGGTTAAGGAACTCGGGGGAGAACGTTTTCTTGAGTGCGTTCTGAATTACAACCCTGGCATTATCTTCTGCTGCTTCCTGGCGGGCCTGAGTAGCAAAACCGACACCTTGTCCGAAATCCTTCAGCTGACGCACGCCGATATTGGAAGTCATAATGATCAGCGTATTTTTGAAGTCCACCTTTCGGCCGAGGCCATCGGTGAGCTGACCATCATCGAGTACCTGAAGCAGTATATTGAAGACATCGGGGTGCGCTTTTTCGATCTCGTCGAGCAGTACCACGGCGTAGGGCTTGCGGCGTACTTTTTCGGTGAGCTGACCGCCCTCCTCATAACCCACATAACCGGGAGGTGCGCCAATCAGTCTGCTTACGGAGAACTTCTCCATGTATTCAGACATATCAATTCTGATCAGTGCATCTTCGGTATCGAACAGATAGCGTGAAAGCGCGCGTGCGAGTTCCGTTTTACCCACGCCGGTCGGGCCGAGGAAGATAAATGAACCGACTGGCTTTCTGGGATCCTTGAGACCCACGCGGTTGCGCTGTATAGCTCTGGCGATTTTGGAGATGGCCTCATCCTGTCCAATCACCATTTTTCGTATATCGTCAGCCATAGTGACGAGCTTTTTGCTTTCGCTCTGTCCTACCTTTCTGACAGGGATACCCGTCATCATGGCCACTACTTCAGCGATATCCTCTTCCGTGACCGGATAGCGAGTTACCTTGCTTTCATCTTCCCACTCTGCCTTGGAGAATTCGAGCTGTCGGGAGAGTTTGCTTTCCTGATCGCGCAGGTTGGCTGCCATCTCGTAGTCCTGATTCTTGACGGAGAGATTTTTTTGCTCTTTGACCTCTTCGATCTGTTTTTCGAGTGCTTCGATATGCTTGGGCACCACGATATTTTTCAGGTGAACGCGGGCACCTACCTCATCGAGCACATCAATGGCCTTGTCGGGCAGGAAACGATCAGTGATATAGCGGTCGCTGAGTTTGACACAGGCAACGATTGCTTCGTCGCTGTAAGTGACATTGTGAAACTCCTCATACTTAGGCTGAATATTCCGGAGGATGTGTATGGTATCTTCCTGTGTTGGCGGATCCACCATTACCTTCTGGAACCGGCGGTCGAGTGCGCCGTCTTTCTCAATATACTGTCGGTATTCATCCAGTGTGGAAGCTCCGATGCACTGGAGCTCACCGCGTGCGAGCGCCGGCTTGAAGATATTGGAAGCATCGAGCGAGCCCGTAGCGCCTCCTGCCCCCACCAGTGTGTGAATCTCGTCAATAAAGAGAATTACGTCACGGTGGCGTTCGAGTTCGGTCATAATAGCCTTGATGCGCTCCTCGAACTGTCCGCGATACTTGGTACCTGCTACCAGTGCAGCCAGATCGAGCATCACCAGTCGCTTGTTGAAGAGCGTGCGGCTCACCTTTTTCTGCTGAATACGCAGGGCCAGTCCTTCGACGATGGCTGTCTTGCCCACGCCTGGCTCACCGATGAGAATCGGATTGTTCTTTTTGCGGCGACTGAGTATCTGGCTGACGCGTTCTATCTCGCGCTCACGGCCGATAATGGGATCGAGTTTGCCTTCTTCAGCGAGTTTGGTGATATCCCGGCCAAAATTGTCAAGAACAGGCGTCTTGCTCTTGTCCTGTCGCTTTTGGCCAGACTGGAAGTTGCGGTTGCGCTCTTCCTCGTCTTCGTAATCGCCTGATCCCTCGGCCTGAGAATACAGATTCGGGTGAGAGAGATCCTGCTCAGACCGCACATACTCCAGCTCCTTCCTGAAAGAATCGTAATCCACATCAAACTCATTGAGGATACGGGTAGCAGCTGTGTCGGGGTGCTTCAGAAGCGACAGCATCAGGTGTTCGGGGTGTACTTCCTCACTTTTCATCATTTTTGCCTCAACGAAAGTAGCTTTGAGCACACGCTGAGTCTGGGTGGTCACGGCACAATCACCGATATTCAGGTTGTCGGCCGGAGGATATGCACTGTATCGGGGTATAATCTTTTCGACGCGTTTTTTCAGTTCGTTCAAATCAACCAGAAGCGAGTCGAGCACGCGAACAGGCAGGCTGTCGCGCTCGGAGATGATACCCAGCAGCAGGTGCTCGGCACCTACGTAATCATGACCCAGGCGGCGTGCTTCCACACTGCTCTGCGTGATGATGTTTTTTACTATCTGGGAGAATTTTTTGTTCATTGCGTGAAAAAAAATTGGTGAGTGGTTGAAAAAGGGTTACCTTTATTTAACGTAATTGGACGGAATAAAGTTCGCAAGGCCAAATGTACCGTCATTCATCAGATTCATGCAACCCTTTCACAGAAAAAACAGTGCCATCTTTTCAGGAAGTGACTCACCGGACTTAAAACGGTACTTTTTTCGCACTTTTTTGCCTTTTTTTAGCCATGCAATACGATACTTTCCTTCAAAAACAATGTAATTTCCTGAAAAATCACTATTTTTATCTCCGTTAGTGACTCCCTGACAGGCCCAACTGACGAGTTGTCAAATATTTCAATTTGTCATTATTGGAAATACAACTTACAATACAGTACATTTGCCCCTCACAAACGCCGAATAAAAGCCCCTTTCATCAACAAAATACTGAAAACCACCACTCTATGAAGTACAGCATAGACAAACAGGAACAATACGCAGTGCTCACACTGGAGGAGGAAAACCTCAACTCCAGTTACGCGCCTGCTTTCAAAAGCGACCTGATCCTCCTCAATCAGGAGGGAATTCGAAATTTAATCCTCGATCTTTCAAAAGTCAAATATGTTGACAGCAGCGGCCTCAGTGCCATTTTGACAGGTCACAGGCTCTGGAAAGATCAGGGCTGCTTCGTTATTGCAGGCCACTTGCAACCCATGGTCAGCAAACTCATTGACATTTCGCGGCTGCAATCCATACTGACACTGATCCCGACGCTGAGTGAAGCCGTGGATTATGTCATGATGGATGAGCTGGAGCGTGGACTGGAAGGCGAGGCCTGATATGCCTGGCATACAGCCTGCCCGGCCTCTTGTTTCAGGCAGAACCGGAGTGAAAAAGAGTGAACCTTCCGCCCCATGTTTTGTTTGAGATACGTAATCTCGTAATCCCGGTGATCACATATCGTAGAGTTATTCCCATAAATTTTCAATCATTTTCGAAAACAGACTGCCTCAAACCTTACCTCAATAAAACCAATCCGGAAAGCTGAAAGTTGATTGAGAACGTGAATCCAGAATCAAACTGAACCGCCTCCAAGATAACGAATTGATGAACCGGAAAGTCTGAGGTCACAGGCCTGCTGCTTTTGAAAACTATTTTTTTACACTGTATCAATTACTCGTAAATGTCTGAAGGACAAAACAAGCTGACCCGTATCGGGGTCTTTTACGACGGGAATTATTTCCTACATGTTTCCAATTACTATGCGTATCACCACGAGCGCAGGAGTCGGATCAGCATCGCTGGCTTGCACGAATTCGTGCGCTACAAAATTTCCGCTGAAGAAGACAAGGACGTACACCTTTGCCAGATTGTAGATGCTCACTACTTTCGCGGCAGGCTCTCTGCTCAGGAGGCCAGTAATGAAGGAAACCGCCTTTTCTACGATCGTCTTTTCGACGATATTCTGATGATGGAAGGTGTTACGACCCATTATCTTCCTGTACGCACCATACAGGGCTACCGCCAGGAGCGTGGTATTGATGTGTGGATGGCACTGGAAGCATTTGAACTGACGCTGCACAAGCAGTTTGATGTGGTTGTACTGATTGCATCCGACAGCGACTTCGTGCCACTCGTACGCAAACTCCATACGCTCGGTGTTCGCGTCATGCTGCTCGCCTGGGATTATGAATACTTTGACGAAGAGGGTCGCCGCCGCTCAACGGTAACTTCACAGGAACTCTGGGAAGAAGTGACATATCCGGTCGCCATGCAGGAACTCATCGAAGAAGGTGATGACGAGTCATCTTTCCCTATTGTACGTTTGTTTGTAGAACGCAAACGTCAGGCCTATGTTCCTGATGCCGTAGTGGAAAATATAGAAATCGAAGAGAATGGAGAGCCGCGCACCAGCACGGTCTTCAGCCTGAAAGATGGTTACGGTTTCGTCACTTACCCACAAACCAACAACCTGTTCTTCCATCACTCATTCCTGATTGATACTGATTTCAATGACCTGCGTGAAGGAGATACCGTAGAATTCACCCTTAGCAGAAACGACCGCGGCGAACCTATCGCCCGCAACGTCAAACTGATGCGAAGCGAAGAAGCTTAAGAGTCTGTTCGGGTTCTGAAAGTTGCGGAGTTCCAATGGCTTCATACCCGTGGAACTCCGCTTTTTTTCCGGTTAACACTCCGCCCCACGCGCATGCGGTTTGCTCATGCGTTTACTCCCTTGTTTCCTGTCGGCCATACTGGCTACAGCCATTCTCTCCTGTTCCGACGATAATCGGAATTCAGTTTTCGTTCCTGTTTCCACCAGCCCGTCGGGCAGTAACCAAAACAGTACAAGATTCGAGCTGCTCGCCCCCAACCAATGCGGTATTGATTTCAAACCGGAGATAACCGATGAACACCGCTACAATTTCATCGCCGATCCCTATATTTACAACGGTGGTGGCGTGGCCGTGCTCGATGTGAACAATGACGGCCTGCAGGATCTTTTTTTTACCAACCGATTGCAGGGTTGCAGGCTCTATCTGAACGAAGGCAATCTTCATTTCAATGATATTTCTGAAAGTTCCGGAGTCAGTTTGTTCAGCGGACTCAAAACAGGAGTTGTTGCCGTTGATGTCAATACGGATGGCTGGATGGACCTTTATGTATGCCGCACCTGGCTCTCGCCGGTACCCGAACGGAAAAATATCCTTCTGGTAAATAACAGGAACGGTACTTTTACAGATAAAGCTGCAGAAGCCCGCCTCGACGATATCTCAGCCTCCCAGCATGCCAACTTCTTCGACTACGATCAGGATGGCGATCTTGATTGCTATGTACTGAACCACCCGGTTGACTTCAAAACAATTAATAATCTCGATCATCAGGGCAATGATGCGCGAAAGGATCTGCCGCGCAATGAATTCGAATCAGACCGACTTCTTCGTAACGACAAGGGGGTGTTTACCGATGTAACGAATATGGCAGGACTTGCCAACCGGGCATTCGGCCTGAGTACACTGGCCTCCGACTTCAACGGCGACGGCTGGACAGACCTTTTTGTAGGTAATGACTTCGTGATGCCCGATTTCCTGTATATCAACAATCAGGATGGTACTTTCTCTGATCAGGCAGATCGTTATTTCCGACATACATCGAACCACACCATGGGGGCTGATTACGCCGACCTCAATAATGACGGATTCAGCGACCTCATCACGCTTGATATGCTCGCCGAGTCGCTCGACAGACGGCTCAGACTGATGAACACCATGCAGCGCACACGTGACACGCAGATGCGCGCAAAAGGTTATGGCCGACAGGTCATGCGGAATACACTTCAGATCAATAACGGCAATAATGGGTTCAGTGAAGCTGCCTGTCTGACCGGCATGTTCGCTACCGACTGGAGCTGGGCGCCGCTTGTTGCAGACCTTGATAATGACGGATACAAGGACGTTTTTATTTCAAATGGCATTCAGCGCGATCTGAATGATACAGATTTCTTTGTTTTTACAGCCGACAGTATCAATCGCAGCGGAGGTATCAGCAAAAGTCGCTTCCCCGATTTCAACGAATTTGTAAAAATGATGCCCTCTGTACCTGTCAGCAATTATGTATTCAGGAATACAGGCAACATGGAGTTCGTGCAGGTCTCATCCGACTGGGGATTCACGGAAAAAGGGTTTTCCAATGGGGCCGTTTATGCCGATCTGGATAACGACGGCGACCTGGAAATAGTTACGAACACGCTGCAAAGCCCCCCGCATATATACGAAAACAAGGCCACCAGTCTGAACAGTAACCACTGGCTGCAGATCAAACTCCGGGGAACTGCTGAAAATCCGATGGGTATCGGAGCTGTGGTCCGTGTGTTTGACCGCAATGAAAAGGGAGAATCCGTCATACTTTTTGCGCAGGAAATGACCAACGTACGCGGGTTTTACTCCTCTGTGGAGCCGATTTTTCAGATTGGAGCCGGCTCCAGAACCAGCATTGAAAAAGTGGAAGTGAGCTGGGGGAAGTACTCGCAAACACTCTATAATGTTCCAACCAACCAGCGTATTACCCTTAACCGGGCAGATGCCACACCGGCAAAATTACCCGCCATGGGCATTCAGCGTGTTTTCGCAGACATCACAACCGAATCAGGCATTTCATATACACACCGCGAAAACGATTTTGAGGATTTCGACCGGGAAAAACTGATTCCCTGGCGCCTGTCGCGGAGAGGGCCCTGTCTGTCGGCTGCTGACATAAACGGAGATCGTCTGAGCGACCTGTTTACAGGAGGAGCCGCTGGTCAGGCCGGAACTGTTTTCATACAGCAGCCGGGCGGCAAGTTCATGGAAATGCCCCAGCCGGTATTCGAAAAAGACAAGGCCTGCGAAGACACAGGCTCGGTATTTTTTGATGCCGACGGCGATGGCGACAGCGACCTGTTTGTGGCAAGCGGGGGCAACGAAGCCCCCGGCGGCTCCGCAGTTTATCAGGACAGGCTATACCTGAACGACGGAAAAGGCGTATTTACTTCCGCAGTTGGCGCTATACCAGCAGAGAATGACCCCGGCACCTGCGTGGCTGCAGCCGATCTCAATCAGGATGGCCGGCCCGAACTCATTATCGGTGGAGGATGTGAGCCCGGCAAGTATCCGCGCTCAACGTACACGCGCTTGCTGTATAACGATGGCGGCACTTTCCGGTTAGCCACCGAACTGATACCCGGTCTGGCAGAAGCCGGATTGGTGACCGATATCCGTGTTGCAGATATCAACGGAGACGCTTTGCCGGAGATCATCGTTGCCGGCGAGTGGATGGCCATAAGGGTATTCGGGCAACAAAAAGGGGCGTACAGCGATATGACAGTCCAGTACGGGCTTGGCAACTCGACTGGTCTGTGGCGATCTGTAGAAACAGCCGATCTTGATCAGGACGGTGACATGGACATACTGGCAGGAAATATTGGACTGAATACGAGATACAAGGCTTCAGTGGGTGCGCCGCTCAGGCTGTTTGCCACCGATCTGGATAAAAATGGCTCAACAGACCCCATCATCGCACAGGCAGATGGCGGGCGCTACCGACCTGTGGCGCAGCGGGAAATGCTGGCTGCTCAGGTGCCCTCGGTGAGGAAGCGTTTCCCGAGAAATACACCCTATGCGACGGCAGCTATTGAGGATATATTTCCGGAGGAAGACCTGCTTGGAGGATTAATCCTGCAGGCACAGATACTGGCAAGCGGCTGGTTTGAGAATAAAAATGGCATTTTTGAATTTCATGCACTACCCTACCCTGCACAGCTCGCGCCGGTTGAGCGCATGATTGCCGGCCAGTTCAACAGGGATGACATCACAGATCTTATTGTACTGGGCAACGACTACGGAATGGACACAGAAACCTACCAGCTTGATGCCTCCGAGGGATATGTACTTTTTGGCGGCGGAAGAGGCAGCTTCTCCACACATGGGCCGATCGGGGCCAACGGCGAAGCAAGGGATGCCTGTCTGCTGGATGGAAAGATGTTAGTAGTGGTGAGAAGTGGCGGTGTTGCCTCAGTATTCGGATTATGAGGGGGATAAGCAGGTCCGCTTTCACAGCAACCGCTCATTCAGCTTGTGTTTCCATTTTATAAATCCGTCAACAAAACCGGAGGTAATGTCGTCGTGTTCGATGGAGCAAAATACCAGGTCGCTATCGTGGTGATTCTGCCTGTATGCCCGTTTATACTGTTCCCGGCCGCTATTTCTGATTGTATTGATGATATCTTCAATTCTTCTGTACTGGAGCTCGATATCTTTTTCGGATTTGCCGATACTCCATATATAGGTGGCATGGGTATTGAGAAGTTCCCACACGAAATGGTTGTTTTCCCTGCCTTCTATCAGAAAAAGAAAGCCGAAATTGGGATGAAGTGTAAATCTTATTCTGAAGTTTGCCGACTGTTTGCTTCCCGACAGGTATTCCAGCTGTTTTCTGTTTCGTGTACTATCCTGGCTGACCAGAAACCGGAGAATATCTTGTTCATCCTGTCTGAACACATTTCCCTCCACATTTTCCGATTCTCCGGTATCGAAAATATCCTCTGCGGTGAAAAGAGATTTGTCAATATCCGGCAGCTTCGGGGCTTTGGTCAGGGCCAGCGTTCGCTGATATTTGATGCTGTCAATCAGCTCTTCATTGATCATGGAAATCTGGGGGGCGGTGGCTGATACCGACGTGACTTCGCCGCCAGTTGTGGTGATTGTGGCATGTACCCTGAACTTTCTGGACTTCAGTTTTCTGGCGAACCAGGATTTGATGTTTTCAAATTCAGGCAGTATGAAGTCATTGGGTATTTTGAAATCTACTGTATCGTCAACCTCTTTTACGTATTTGCTGAATGCCAGATAGCCGAGCATGAAACGGGTATCTGAAAAGTAAACAGACAGTTCCACTTCATAAATTTTGACAAGCGGGCGGGATTCAGCTGAGGTGGGTGTAT